>CAKRVB010000064.1 GCA_934408725.1 uncultured Marvinbryantia sp. | reverse complement strand
CTTCCTGGAATGCTGAGACACGGCATTGCAGATATCTGTGTAAAAGAGGGAGAAGCAACTCAGAGCGTAGCTGATCAGGATAAGATCAAAGCTCTTTTCCCAAATACTTATGGAAAACCAGAGATCACTTTTGAAAAAGGACAGAACACTTCTGCTGCTAAGAAGCAGGTCGTAGGTGTCATTCTTTCCGGTGGACAGGCACCAGGAGGACACAACGTTGTATGTGGTCTGTATGATGCATTAAAGGCTACCAATCCAGAGAACGTACTGTACGGATTCAAGGGCGGCCCAAGCGGACTGATTGAAGACAAATATCTGATCTTTGATGACGAATATATCAATGAATTCCGTAACACAGGTGGTTTTGATATCATCGGTTCCGGAAGAACCAAACTGGAAACAGAAGAACAGTTCGCAATCGCTTCTGAAGTATGCAAGAAGCACGGCATCACTGCTATCGTAATCATCGGTGGTGATGACTCTAATACAAACGCTGCTGTTCTGGCTGAATATTTTGCAGCTCACAATACCGGTGTTCAGGTAATCGGATGTCCGAAGACTATCGACGGTGACTTAAAGAATGAAGATATCGAATGCTCTTTCGGTTTCGATACCGCTACCAAGACTTACAGCGAACTGATCGGTAACATCGAAAGAGACTGTAACTCTGCTAAGAAATACTGGCACTTCATCAAAGTAATGGGTCGTTCTGCTTCCCATGTTGCTCTGGAATGTGCTCTGAAGACCCAGCCAAACATCTGTCTGGTTTCTGAAGAAGTTGCTGAAAAGAAGATGTCTCTGTCTCAGATCGCTGATTACATTGCTGATTCTGTTGCAGAAAGATCTGCAAACGGCATGAACTTCGGTGTCGCTATCATTCCGGAAGGTGTTGTGGAATTCGTTCCTGAATTCTCCGTACTGATCCAGGAGATCAACGAACTGCTTGCAGGAAGCAAGGCTGATGAATTTAATGCACTGCCTGCATGGGCTGACAAATATGCATTCATCGAAAAAGGTCTGACAAAGGAATCCATGGCTGTATTTGCTATCCTTCCACAGGCTATTCAGCAGCAGCTGTTTCTGGAAAGAGATCCACACGGAAACGTACAGGTATCTCTCATTGAATCTGAAAAACTCTTCTCTGCTCTGGTAAAAGACAAACTGGAAGCAAGAAGAGCTGCAGGTACATACAGTGGCAAGTTCAGCCCACTTCATCATTTCCTTGGATACGAAGGAAGATGTGCATTCCCATCTAACTTTGATGCAGACTACTGCTACTCCCTGGGATATAATGCATTCATGCTGATCCAGTATGGTTACAACGGATACCTTTCCAAAGTATCGAACCTGTCTGCACCAGCCAGCGAATGGGTTGCAGGTGGTATGCCAATCACCAAGATGATGAACATCGAAAGAAGACATGGCGAAGACAAACCAGTTATCAGAAAAGCTCTGGTTGAACTGGACGGCGCACCATTCAAGTTCTTCGAATCTCACCGTGAAGAATGGGCAAAAGATACCTGCTTCGTATATCCAGGTGCTATTCAGTACTACGGACCAACAGAAGTGTGCGATATCACAACCATTACACTGGCACTGGAACATCAGAAATAAATCTTAAGTAAAACCCCCCTCAGAGTTTCGGCTCTGAGGGGGTATTTGTTTATTGATTAATCATCATAATCCATTCACTTGACGATAGTGTCATGTGGCAGCAAAAAGGATTATCCAGTTCAAATTGTTATGCCCTGTATAGCATTTTCATATAAAAATTGTTTTAGTTCTTTGCTTTTACCAGTATTATAGTAATTCAGCAATAATACATTAAACTGTTCCATATATTTATCTGTAATTGTCATAATACCAGAACCAGAAAAAACCAGAATCTTATTTGCAAGCATTAAACTGGTACGTTTGTTTCCATCCCAGAAAAACTGACCTCTTGCTCCCCATGTAAAAGCTTCTAAGGCTTTGTCTGTTGCAGAAGCATCTGGCGCAGATAAAATGTTTTCCAATTCTTCTGTTGTTTTTTCTTTAGTTGGAATCGGTGGTTCATAATCCGTTCCTGAAATTCCAACACTTCCAGTACGCAGCTTTCCCCACTCAAGAGCTTCATTTCTGGCTATATATTCATTTAATTTACACCAATATTCAAATGTAACTTCTTCATTTATTGTACTCAATAGGAACTTCCATGCATCACGCATATTTAGTATTGCCTGAATATCATCAAGCTGTACATTGGGTACATTTACACCATTTAATATTGTCTGCGTCTGTGGAAATGTAACTGCTCTGTTTTCCATTTTCATTCCACAATATACATTTTCATCCCATTTCTTCTTTGCCAAAAACGGTAGTGTCAAATACTACTCATTTTTATTGTTCTAAAAATCTTTAAAACCTTGATTTATTGGAGATTTGCAAATAAAAAGAGCAATTACCTCCCTTTTTCGGTATAATGTAGTCACCACAACAAACAAAATACGAAAGGATTTAATTGCTCGTGAACATTATAC
>CAKRVB010000063.1 GCA_934408725.1 uncultured Marvinbryantia sp. | reverse complement strand
GACAATGCACCGATGCCGGAGGGAAGCGAAGGCGGAAGCAAGAGCATCAAGGCAGAAAGTGCAGAGGCAGTAAGCTTCGGAAGCATCCGTTATACCGAGAATGGTACTTATAACTACACCGTAGAAGAAAATGCCGGAGATCTTCCGAATGTTATCTATGACAAGACTGTATATGACGTACAGATCAAAGTAAAAGATGGCGGAAAAGCAGATGGTATCAAGAAGATTACGGTAATGAGTAAGAAGCAGGCTGACAAGGAATATGCACCACTGGATGGCACGGTATTCACAGCAGCATTTAGCAATACCAGGTATGCAGTAAATGTTAAGAAGACAGATCTTACCGGAGTGAATGAAGTGAAAGGCGCAACGATTACAGTTTACAAAGCATCTGATATAAATGAAGATGGTACTGTAAAAGAGAACGCTGAAAAGGTAACAGAATTTGTATCTGATGGTGGCGCAAACGATATCAGTGAAAAACTGATCCGTGGCGAAGCATATGTTCTGGTAGAGACCAGTGCACCGGAAGGATACGCATTTACCAACAACATTCCATTTACACTGAATGAGGATGGTACTGTTACCGTAGATGATAAAGAACTTCAGACAGAAGATGGAACAATCCTTGTGAAGGATGCGCTGATCGGTGAACAGAAAGTTTCTCTCGCAGCCACTAAGACTCTGACCGGAGCAGCATTGACCGGTGATGATTTCTCCTTCACACTGGAAGAAGTAAAAGAAGACGGTACTACCGAACTTCTTCAGACCAAGACCAACGATGCAGCTGGTAAGGTAGCATTTGATGATCTGACCTATGATTATAAAGCAGAAGGAAAGACATTTACCTATGTAGTGAAAGAAACAGATACACAGAAAACGGGCATTACTTACAGCAAGGAAGCCTACACTGTGAAGGTTGTGATCTCCAAAGCCGATACCGAAGGAAAGATGACCGCAGAAGTTTCTTATACAGATGCAGCTGGCAAAGCAGCAGATGCGATGAACTTCACCAATACATTTGCAGGAAGTGTTTCTCTTGTAAAGGTTGGTCCACAGCAGCAGAAGCTGGCAGGTGCGAAGTTCATGCTGTATCAGCAGCAGCCAAGTACCGATTACAAGGCATACGCTGAGACAGAATATGTGACAGATGCCAATGGTAACATCAAGGTAGAAGGACTTCCGGAAGGCAACTACTACTTTGTAGAGACTACCGCACCGGATGGATATGTTATCAAGATGAACGACGATGGTACCGCAAAACAGTATCCATTCACCATCCAGGCTGGCAAGGCAGAAGCCACAGTTGGTGTGGATATTGATCTTGGACTGATCGAGAATGATACCATTACACCTGGAGAAGGTGGAGATATCGATCTGGGAAGTGTAACGATTGAAAAATCTGTTTTGAATGCTGCAGGCAAGACCATCACAGCAGACGGAACCACTTTCTACGCAGGAGTCTTCTCCAAGAACCAGGATGGTACTTACACACTTGTGAAGAGTGCAACACTGGAACAGAATGGAAAAGTAACGATCAAGGATCTGACAGTTGGTACATACTATCTGTTCGAGACCACCAAACAGGGTGACAGAATCAACGAAGCTGATTTCGCATTCGAGATTACCGGAAATGGTCAGGAATTCCAGATTAAATCTGATGAAAATACTGATGTCAAACTGGTAAACAAAGAAAAAGAAACAGTGGAAACAGAGACGGAAAAGATTACAGAAAAAGAATCTGAAGTCGAGACAGAGACAAAGACTAAGAAGACCACTACAGTAAAGACCGGTGATACCACACCAATCGCACTGTACGTAGGACTGCTGGCAGCAGCGGCAGTACTGATCGCACTGATCGTATTCCTGCGCAAAAGAAAAAACAAATAAACTAGTGTAACAGCGGGGCGCCCGGAGAGATCCGGGCGCCTTGTTTTATTGATGAAAAACAGAAAGTTGCATTATTAAAAATAAAAAGAGAATATTATATTGACATATGCAACCTGCAAGAGTATAGTAAAAATATATTTTCATTTCAACGTGCAAATGCACAGTAAGATTTCCTGACACATTTCTGAAATCTTATATCTAAAAGAATCAATAGAAGATCATTTCTGCAGGTTATCACCTGAATGATCCATTCGATGAATTGCAACGAGGAGACGAATTTGCTAAAATAAAGGAGGAGATAACTATCAAAAAAGAAAGAGATGTGATACAGTGGCATCCGGCATTTTGTAGTGCCACAGAGTTGGAATTTTTAGAGAATCGAAAAAACCTGGAGTTTCACAGAGAAGTAAATCTGAGCAGGAAACCATTGCAGATGGATTTACTGATTATTAAAAAGCTGGCAGATATCTCATTAATAAATGAAATCGGACATATATTCAGAGAACATAATATAATCGAATATAAAAGTCCAAATGATAGCATGTCGATTGATGATTTTTATAAAACAATAGCATATGCCTGTTTATATAAAGCAACGAAAGGCAGACAGGTAGATGATATTAAGGCAGAGGAGATAACAATTTCCATGTTCCGTGAGCGATATCCAAGAGAATTGTTTCAGGATATCAGAACTTTGGGTATGGTAGTAGAACTATATCAGGATGGAATATATTACATAAAGGGAAAAGTTCCATTTCGGACACAGATCATTGTAATGAATCAGTTAAACCAGCAGAAGCATGAGAGTCTGCGGGTGCTATCTCAGAAACTGATAGAAGAAGATGCAAGAAATTTCCTGAAAAAAATGGAGGTTCTTACAGAACCAGGTGACAGAGAACTAATTGACTCTGTGCTGCATGTAAGTGTTGCAGCAAATCAAGAAGTTTATGAGAAAGTGAAAGGGGGAACGATTATGTATGAAGCGATAAAAAATTTATTTAAAGAAGAATATGAAGAGATCAAGGCACAGACAGTAAAAGAAGCAGAAGAATTCAAGGCACAGACAGTAAAAGAAGCAGAAGAACTCAAGGCGCAAAAAATGAAAGAAGCAGAAGAACTCAAGGCGCAAAAAATGAAAGAAGCAGA
>CAKRVB010000062.1 GCA_934408725.1 uncultured Marvinbryantia sp. | reverse complement strand
GACTTCTATCAGATGATGCCAGAGAAGTTCAACAACAAGACCAATGGTATCACACAGAGACGTTTCCTGCTTCACGGCAATCCACTGCTGGCATCCTGGATCACAGATCATATCGGAGACGAATGGATCACCGATCTGCCACAGCTTTCCAGACTGAAAGTCTATGTAGATGATCCAAAGGCACAGCAGGAATTCATGAATATCAAATACCAGAATAAAGTACGTCTGGCAAAATACATTCAGGAACACAATGGTATCGAAGTAGATCCACGTTCTATCTTCGATGTACAGGTTAAGAGACTTCATGAATACAAACGTCAGTTACTGAACATCCTTCATGTAATGTACCTGTACAACCAGATCAAAGACCATCCGGAAATGGATTTCTACCCAAGAACATTCATCTTCGGTGCCAAGGCAGCAGCTGGTTACAGACGTGCAAAACTGACCATCAAGCTGATTAACTCTGTAGCAGATGTGATCAACAATGATGCTTCTATTAAGAATAAACTGAAAGTAGTCTTCATCGAAGACTATCGTGTATCCAATGCAGAATGGATCTTTGCAGCAGCAGATGTATCCGAACAGATCTCCACAGCTTCCAAGGAAGCGTCCGGAACCGGTAACATGAAGTTCATGCTGAACGGTGCTCCTACTTTAGGAACTATGGACGGCGCCAATGTTGAGATTGTAGAAGAAGTTGGAAAAGAAAATGCATTTATCTTTGGTCTGTCTGCAGATGAAGTTATCAACTATGAACAGAATGGTGGATATCATCCGGAAAATATCTTCAACAGCGATCAGGATATCAGACGTGTGCTGATGCAGCTGATCAATGGAGAGTATGCACCAGATGATCCAGAGAGATTCCGTGAGATCTACGATTCTCTGCTGAACACCAAGAGCAGCGACCGTGCAGACACTTACTTTATTCTGGCTGACTTCCGCTCTTATGCAGATGCACAGAAACGTGTAGAAGAAGCATACAGAGACGAGGCAGGATGGGCTAAGATGGCGATGCTGAACACAGCTTGCAGTGGTAAGTTCACATCTGACAGAACGATCCAGCAGTACGTGGATGAGATCTGGCACCTGCAGAAAGAAACTGTAAAAGTAAAATAAAGATTCGTTCAGTGTAAAACAGGGAATGAATTGTAAAAAGGGACTGTACACATGTCATGTGTGTATGGTTCTTTTTTGTTATGGCGACTGTGTATAACTTTCTTTTCCTCGTCATACAATATTCTGGGAGGGTATGTGTATGAAGCTGAAATTTTATACGGAACAGGTTCTGACGGTTTTGCTGGTGGTGATTTTACTGCCTTGTGCGATTACATTGCTGTTGAATAGCAGAATGAGCCGAATCTATCAGGCGATACAGGATGAGACGAAGTATATTTCCATAGAAAGTGGAGATAAGACAGAGGAGATCAGCCTGGAAGAATATGTGCTGGAGGTGACGGCGTCTGAGCTGCCTGCAGATACGCAGCTGGAAGCAATCAAGGCGCAGATGGTACTGGTGCGCACCAATGTGTATCGTCAACTGCAAAACGGTAGTATCCGGTCAAAGGAACGAATGTCACTGGCCGAGATAGAACTTATGAGAAATGGAGATGCATTCCGGAAAGCACAGAAGGAGACGAAGGGAGAGATTTTAACGTGGCAGGGAAAACCGATTCTGGCTTCCTATCATCCAGTCAGTGCCGGGCAGACAAGAGAAGCAAGAGAAGTGTTCCGGTCAGAGGATTATCCATATCTGACAGGGAAGGCCTGTCCGGGAGATAAGGATGCACCACAGTATCGACAGAGTATCCAGATTGACGAATCCTGGAGAAATATGGAAATCGAAGAAAAAGACAGCGCCGGATATGTACTGCGTCTGAAGCTGAATGATACTGAAATGTCCGGTGAAGAATTCAGAATCAAACTGGGACTGCCTTCTTCGAATTTTCGAGTTGAGAAAAATGGAGATGGTGTCTTTGTGATCACAAGAGGGATCGGGCATGGATTGGGCCTGAGTCAGTATACCGCACAGCAGCTGGCGAAAAATGGTACTGGTTACCAGGAGATACTGGCGTATTTTTTTGACCAGACGAAGCTGGAATCCATAGCAGACATATTTTGAAAAATAGTAACTGTGAAGGTACTGAACAGTTACGAAAAATGTATAAATCCATCGCAAATGGTAATACTGGAAATAGAACGATATAGAAATTGTATTACGAGGTGAAAGCGATGGAAAAAGGAAAGATATTCGATTTTATCAGAAAAAGAGGAACACTTGGGGTACTGACACTGGCACTGGTGGGGATTGTGGCCTTTGCATCCTATCGGACAAGTTATCCGGTGACAACAGAGACAGAGGGGCAGAAGGAAAGCACGCAGACCAGTCAGACGGAAACGGTGGATAGTGCAAAGAATGCATCACTGGCAGCTGTGGATCAGATAGACGACGGGAAGAAGGAGGCAGCGCAGATAGCAAATACTACAAGCGTGCAGGCGCAGAACGCTGATGGCGGGGAGCATACAGTCGGTACAGACAGTGCTCAGGAAAATGAGACTGAGGCAGCCAGAAAGGATACCAGAGAAATTTCCGCAGAGAGTGATGCGATGACAGAAGATACCCAGGAAGTACTTTCAGGAAGCGTAATTTCTCCTACGGTTCAATTTACAGAAGACTCCTCTTTGAGCTGGCCGGCAGCCGGAAGTATTCTGATGGACTACAGCATGGATGGAACTGTATATTTCCAGACACTCAATGAGTACAAATATAATCCGGCACTGATCATCAGCAGTCAGACAGGCAATCCAGTGGTTGCAGCTGCCAAAGGAATTGTGGAAAGCATAGATATCAATGAAGAGACAGGAACCACACTGACTATGAATATTGGTGATAATTATGAACTGATTTATGGACAGTTGAAGGAAGTGGCAGTTGCACAGGGGGATGTAGTAGAACAGGGGGAGCTGCTGGGATATGTCAGTGAACCGACCAAGTATTACTGCGAGGAGGGAAGTAACCTTTATTTCGCAATGAAAAAAGATGGACAGGTCACAGATCCGTGCCTGTATCTGGAATAAAAATAGAAAGCCCACGGCAAACACCGTGGGCTATTGTTATGTTTAAATACCAGAAAAACAGGCATGAAAAAAGCGGGTGATGGGAATCGAACCCACGTATCCAGCTTGGAAGGCTGGTGTTCTACCATTGAACTACAC
>CAKRVB010000061.1 GCA_934408725.1 uncultured Marvinbryantia sp. | reverse complement strand
TTTTTTCAGTCGTTTCGGAAGACTTATGCCGCTGTAACAACAAAAAGAAAAGGAGAATGACCATGTATAAGAGCTATTCCATGGAACTGGCTGGCAGAACACTGACAGTCGATGTAAATCGTGTAGCAAAGCAGGCAAATGGTGCAGCACTGATGCACTATGGTGATACCACTGTCCTTTCTACAGCAACTGCTTCCGAGAAGCCAAGAGAAGGAATCGATTTCTTCCCACTTAGCGTAGAATACGAAGAAAAGATGTATGCAGTAGGAAAGATCCCGGGAGGATTTAATAAGAGAGAGGGAAAGGCATCTGAGAATGCCATCCTGACCAGCCGTGTGATCGACAGACCGATGAGACCGCTGTTCCCGAAGGATTACAGAAATGATGTAACTTTGAACAACCTGGTACTTTCTGTAGATCCGGACTGTGCACCGGAGCTGACTGCTATGCTGGGTTCTGCAATTGCAACTGCAATTTCAGATATCCCATTTGACGGCCCTACAGCTACCACACAGGTAGGCCTGATTGACGGTGAATTCGTATTCAACCCGAATGCAGCACAGAAGGCAGTATCCGATCTGCAGCTGACCGTTGCATCTACCAGAGAAAAAGTCATCATGATTGAAGCTGGTGCCAATGAAGTACCAGAAGATAAGATGATTGAAGCAATCTTTGCAGCTCATGAAGTAAACCAGAAAGTTATCGCATTTATTGACACGATCGTAGCAGAATGTGGCAAACCAAAACACAGCTATACAAGCTGCGCAGTTCCAGAAGAACTTTTCGAAGCAATGAAGAAGATTGTGACTCCGGAAGAGATGGAAGTGGCTGTCTTCACAGATGAGAAGCAGAAGAGAGAAGAGAACATCCGTCAGATTAAGGAAAAACTGACTGAAGAATTCGCTGACAATGAAGAATGGCTGGCTGTACTGGATGAAGCAGTTTACCAGTATCAGAAGAAGACTGTTCGTAAGATGATCTTAAAAGATCACAAGCGTCCAGATGGACGTCAGATCGACCAGATCCGTCCGCTGGCAGCAGAAGTAGATCTGATCCCGAGAGTACATGGCTCTGCTATGTTTACCCGTGGACAGACACAGATCTGCAATATCTGTACACTGGCTCCACTGTCAGAAGCACAGAAGATTGATGGTCTGGACGTGGCTGAGACAAGCAAACGTTATATGCATCACTACAACTTCCCAAGCTACTCTGTAGGTGAAACAAAGCCATCCAGAGGACCGGGACGTCGTGAGATCGGTCATGGAGCACTGGCTGAACGTGCCCTGGTACCGGTGCTTCCGAGTGAAACAGAATTCCCATATGCCATCAGAACAGTATCCGAGACTTTTGAGTCCAACGGATCTACTTCTCAGGCAAGTATCTGTGCATCTTCCATGTCACTGATGGCAGCAGGTGTGCCGATTAAGAGTGCCGTGGCAGGTATTTCCTGTGGTCTGGTTACCGGAGAGACAGACGATGATTACATTGTACTGACCGATATCCAGGGACTGGAAGACTTCTTCGGAGATATGGACTTTAAGGTAGCTGGTACTCATAAGGGTATCACAGCAATCCAGATGGATATTAAGATCCACGGTCTGACCCGTCCGATCATTGAAGAAGCCATTGCCAAGACAAAGATTGCAAGAACCTATATTCTGGATGAAGTTATGGCAAAAGCGATTGCAGAGCCAAGAAGCAGCGTAGGAGAATACGCTCCGAAGATCATCCAGATCAACATTGATCCACAGAAGATCGGTGATGTAGTTGGCCAGAGAGGAAAGACCATCAACGCAATCATCGAACAGACTGGCGTGAAGATTGATATTACAGATGATGGTGCAGTATCCATCTGTGGAACAGATAAAGAAAAGATGGCAGAAGCTATGGATATGATCCGTATTATCACCACAGACTTCGAAGCTGGACAGGTATTCACAGGAAAAGTCATCAGCATCAAAGAATTCGGTGCATTCCTGGAATTTGCTCCTGGAAAAGAAGGAATGGTACACATCTCTAAGATCTCCAAAGAGAGAATTGACAAGGTAGAAGATGTACTGTCATTAGGTGATGTAGTGAAGGTTGTATGCCTTGGAAAAGACAAGATGGGCAGAATCAGCTTCAGCATGAAAGATATTGAACAGTAAGAATAGAAGAAAAATGAGGGCATCCGGAAGTGAACCGGGTGCCCTTTTTCGGATTAGACAAATAATTCATTATTTCCATTTTCCAGAGGAGAATAAAGCGATATACAGTACAAACAACAGCAGGTTATGTGCGATCATACATCCCCAGGCAGCAATCAGTCCCAGACCAAGAAGCTGGGTGCAGATGAAAGTGCCAACGATGCGCACACCCCACATGCCGATGATATTGAAGACAAATGGAATCATGGTTTTTCCCAGTCCCTGCATCATACCTTCCAGAACGATTGGTACGCCGTAAAATGGTTCTGACACGGCAACCATACGAAGCACAGTAGTTCCCAGAGAAAGTACCTGTGGATCCTGTGTGAAGATCCCCATCAGGACAGGTGCAAACACAAAAAGCAGACCTCCAGATACCAGCATCAGGCTGATTTCCATTGGAATAATGGTATTGGACAGCCGATGGAGACGTTCCTCATCCTGAGCACCTCTGGCGTTGCCGGAGAGGGTAGCGGCTGCGGTCTGCATACCCCATCCTGGAATGTAAAAAGCAGATTCTACGGTATTGGCAATAGTATGGGCAGCAGTAGACAGTTCTCCCAGTGAATTGATCATGGAAGCAAAAGCCACATATCCCAAAGAAGTAGCGAAGCGCTGGAGCATATTTGGAAAAGCTACACGCAGGCAGGGCTTTAATATCTGTGGATCTGGTCTGAGAGACTGTCCTTTTGGGGATACGGTATTGTGATGCCAGAGTTTCCAGGCAATCAGGATGCCACCGCAGGTGTAAGCAATTGCACTGGCTATGGCAGCACCTTCGATTCCCCATCCGGCACCTGGAACAGTGAGAAGCCAGTTACCGAGATGCACGGAACGGGTATTGTAGATCAAAAAGAAGTTCAGCACAATATTGATTACATTCATAGTGATTCCGGCAATCATAGGAGACTTGGCATCTCCGGCGGAACGCAGTACAGTGCCCAGAATGATATTCATGGTGCGGAACAACATTGGTGAATACAGGATCAGAAAATAACGTGCCGCCATATCCCGAATGGAAGGATCCACCCGCATCCATACCGGTACCAGATGACTGCAGGAACAGGTCAGCAAGGTAAAGAAAATACCAACCAGAACCGTAGAAAAAACAGCCTGTCCGGCTGCTTTTTTTGCCTGCAGGATCTTCCCTGCACCAATAGATTGGGAAATATAATATAAAAATCCAATGCCAATAGCGGAGATCGTGCTTTCGATCAGCCAGTTGACGGTACCGGTGGAACCAACTGCCGCCGTAGCATGGGTTCCAAGACTGCCTACCATAGCGGTATCGATATATTGAACAGCCGTCTGCATAAACTGCTCCAGCATGGTCGGCCAGGCCAAAGAGAAAATCATCGGCAGCATGGCACGGTCAAAGTGAAATGGCAGACGGATAGAAGATGTCTTTTTATTCAT
>CAKRVB010000060.1 GCA_934408725.1 uncultured Marvinbryantia sp. | reverse complement strand
GGCATTTAATATGGGAAGCCTGATCGCACTGTTCCTTGTCTGCGTGGGAATTTATGTGGTAAATCGTAAAGATAAAGTGTCTGTCCATTGACAACTTCTTCAGAAAAGTCGTATACTATGCGTGTTTCATAAATGAAGCAGAAATTCTCATGTGTCTGCACGGCGAGTCCGCACTGTGGCTTGTGATGAAGACAGTGTGAGAAACTGAGGGAGGAAGAGACTATGAACAACAATAACGGCATTAAAAATGTTGTAGCTATCGGTATTGGTGCGGCTCTGTTTTTCGTGCTCGGACGTTTTGTGGCAATCCCAAGTCCGGTACCGAATACGAACATCAGCCTTCAGTATGCAGTACTGGCTCTGCTGGCAGCAATGTACGGACCGGTTGCAGGTGGACTGATCGGATTCATCGGTCACACACTGGTAGATCTGTCCTGGGGCGGAAGCCCGTGGTGGAGCTGGGTTATCACTTCTGCGTTTGTAGGTGTGGTAATCGGTATTTTTGCGAAGAAGCTGAATGTTCAGGAAGGTGAGTTCGGTAAAGGTAAAGTAACGATCTTTGTAATCGCAAATGTGGTTGCACATGTGATCGGATGGGTCGTTGTGGCTCCTGTACTTGACATTCTGATCTATGCAGAACCTGCAAATAAAGTATTTGCACAGGGTGCGTTTGCAGCAGTTTCCAACACAATTACCGGAGCTGTAGTAGGTGGACTTTTGATCCTGGCTTATACGAAGACCATTGCAAAGAAAGGTTCTCTGGACCAGGAGTAAAACTTTGACAAAAAGCCTTTTCATTGTGCTTATAAGGCATATGAAAAGGCTTTTCTTCTCTTAATATATGAACGCGTTATTGATTTATTGAGGTAATAATACATGACTGAGAAAAAATCTCCTGTTATTTCTTTTGAAAATTTTACGTTTCAGTACCGTGCCCAGAAACGTCCTACACTGATGGGGATCAATCTGGACATTTATCCAGGTGAGAGAGTTCTCATTGCCGGACCTTCCGGTTGTGGAAAAAGCACTCTTGCCGGCTGCATCAACGGACTGAATCCATTTTCCAATCCGGGTGAATGTACCGGAGAGCTGACTGTAGACGGCGTCGATGCGCCAAAAAGCAGCATTTTCGAGCTGTCTGCCCATGTTGGTACTGTATTACAGGACCCGGACGGACAGTTTATCGGCCTGACAGTGGGGGAAGACATTGCTTTTGCCCTGGAAAACAGCTGCACGCCCCAGAATGAGATGCATGAGATCACCCGCCATGCGGCAGAACTGGTAGGGATTGAGAACCACATGGACTATGCACCCCATGAGCTTTCCGGTGGTCAGAAGCAGAGGGTAAGTCTTGCAGGTGTTATGGTGGATCAGGTAAAGATCCTTCTCTTTGATGAGCCGCTGGCGAACCTTGATCCTGCCACTGGCAAGCAGACCATTGAGCTGATCGATGAGATCCAGGAAAAAACGGATACTACTGTAGTGATCATCGAGCATCGTCTCGAGGATGTTCTGTGGCGAAATGTAGACCGCATCATTCTTATGAAAGACGGAGGAATCCTTGCAGATCTTCATCCGGATGAACTGCTTTCCACAGGGCTTCTGGGAGAAAACGGAATCCGCGAGCCATTGTATCTGACAGCTATGCGCTACGCAGGAGTGGATATCCTTCCAGAGAAAAAACCTTCCCATGTGGATTCCGTGATCATAAATGAATCAGACAGAACAAAGATCCACAACTGGTTCCATGCTCAGCCGACAGCAGAAAAAGAAGCAGAAAAAACACCTCTTCTGGAAGTAAAGAATTTAAGTTTTGGTTACACAAAAGATCATCAGACACTTCGCAATGTAAGTCTTTCTATCGGGAAAGGTGAGATGGTCAGCATCGTCGGAAAAAACGGTGCCGGAAAATCCACATTTTCCAAGCTTGTGTGCGGTTTTGAAACACCGGATTCCGGTGAGATTCTTTTTGACGGCAGAGATCTTCTTCAGGAAAATATCCGTCACAGAGCAAAGCATATCGGGTATGTTATGCAGAACCCCAACCAGATGATCTCCAAGACCATGATCTTCGATGAGGTGGCATTAAGTCTTAAGAATATGGGAAAAAGTGATGCAGAGATTCGGGAAAAAGTGGAGGAAACCTTAAAGATCTGTGGCCTTTACCCCTTCCGTAACTGGCCGGTATCTGCTTTAAGTTTCGGGCAGAAAAAACGTGTGACAATTGCAAGTGTTCTTGTGCAGAATCCGGAACTGATCATTTTGGATGAGCCCACCGCGGGCCAGGATTTCCACCATTATACAGAGATCATGGAATTTCTCCGTGGTTTAAATGAGCAGGGAGTTACGGTTGTGATGATCACTCATGACATGCACCTGATGCTGGAATATACACCACGTGCACTGGTATTTGCAGATGGACAGCTGATTGCAGATAGAAGTGCGGCAGCCGTTCTCTGTGATCCGGAGCTGATACAGAAGGCGGCCTTGAAGGAGACCAGTCTGTTCACACTGGCCAACCATATGGATATCACACCGGCGGAAGCGTTTGTGGAACGTTTCATAAAGGAAGACAGGGAGGTGCGTAGCCATGGCTGCTAAAACAGTACTGAATTATCTGCCACGGGAGAGTGTGGTCCATAAGCTGACCGGTACAACCAAGCTTGCTTTTTTCCTGCTGTTTACTTTTGCCAGTATGATCACCTACAATACCTGGGTACTTTTGGGGCTGTTTGCGGTGAGTATTGCTGCATTTAAACTCAGCAGGATCAAATTTAAAGAAGTCCGTTTCATGATGATCTTTATGCTGGTATTCCTGATCCTGAACAATCTGTTTATTTTTCTGTTTGACCCGAATCAGGGTACGACTTTGTATGGGACAAAACATATCATCTGTCATCTGTTCTGGAGATATGATGTGACACAGGAGCAGCTGTTTTATATGCTGAATATTTCCCTGAAATATTTTGTGGCGCTGCCGGTAGCGATCCTTTTCATTTCTGCTACCAATCCAAGTGAATTTGCGGCCAGTCTGAACAGCATTGGCATTTCCTATAAAGTTGGATATTCTGTTGCGATCGCATTGCGCTACATTCCGGATATCCAGAGGGATTATCACAGCATCAGTCAGGCGCAGCAGGCCAGAGGAGTGGAGCTTGGAAAAAATGAGCACTTTTTTGCCCGGCTGAAAAATTCTGTAAATATTCTTCTGCCGCTGATTCTTACCAGCCTGAACCGGATCGATGTGATCTCCAATGCCATGGAGCTTCGCGGATTCGGAAAGAATAAGAAGCGCAGCTGGTATATGAAGAGACCTTTTGTAAAAAGAGATTTCATTACTCTGGGGCTGGGTGTTGTGCTGCTTATTATCAGCCTTACAGTGACCATCCGTTTTGGTAGATTTTATAATCCGTTTGTATAGAAAAAAAACAGGAGGCGCAAAAAAATGGCAAAGATCAAAGTAATCAAAAAGAATGACGAGTATTCTTCCGACTATAAAGTAGGAGATATCCTGGAGGTAACAGGAACCTGGTACGGTGGGTTTAACGTAAACAGTGTAACTGGAATCCCGCTGTGCCTGGATAAAGATGAATGTGAAGAGATTCTGGAAAAAACAGATCTTTCCCATGAAGAATATGAAGAGGCGGCGTCCTACTGGAAGAAAAAAGATGCAGAAAGTGTAAAGCTGGATGAAGCGAAGTTGAAGAAAGCAGTGGAAGAGTATATTCTGGTAAATAAAACCTGTGCACTGGCAACGGGTGCGGGAGAGTTTGTGCGCTGCACACCTATCGAGTATACGTATCATCATGG
>CAKRVB010000059.1 GCA_934408725.1 uncultured Marvinbryantia sp. | reverse complement strand
CGTGCACAAAAATTGTGCAGGGGGCTTTTTTTGACCGTAGAATAAAAAAAAGATTTACGATAAGCTGTAACACGTAAAAGAAAGAGAAGGACAAGAGACAGTCAGAAAGGAGGCAGTTATGGATCTGATCAAGAAAGCAAAACATGCATACATTACGATTTCTGTGATTATGCTGGTGTTGGGACTGGTGTTGCTGATCTGGCCGAAGATGTCATTATCAGTCTTATGTTATCTGATAGGTGCCATGCTGATCATCGGAGGTGTGGTCAAGTTAGTTGGATATTTTTCAAAGGATTTATACCGTCTGGCATTTCAGTTTGACCTTGCCTTTGGAATTTTATCCATATTGCTGGGTGTGGTATTTATCATACATCCGGAGCATATCATTTCAATCCTGCCGATCGTGATGGGGATATTCATTCTGGTAGAAGGTGTTCTCAGGATACAGACAGCCATGGATGCAAAAACATTTGGGCTGAGTACCTGGTGGATGATGATTCTACTGGCGATTGCAACCAGCGCATGCGGTCTTTTACTGATCTTCAAACCGTTTGAGAGTGCAGTAGCCATGATGATGTTACTTGGTGTGACATTACTGATTGACGGCGTACAGAATCTCTGGGTTGCCATTTATACAGTAAAAGTATCGGAAAGAAATGTAATAGATGTTGATTATAAAGAATTATAGTAACTATTCAGAACCCACTGTTCTGCGAAGGCACTGAACAGTTACAAAATTATAATATCTGACAACGCATGCCGGTGAAGCAGGCATGCCTGGAAATCGATGAGGAGGAGCACAGATTATGAACAGAAATAAGAAGATTACACAGACAATGGCTCTGGCTATGACCGGTATCATGATTGCAAACGCCGGTATGGGAAGTGTCTATGCAGCAGATCAGACCGCTTCCGTAGAAAAAGAAACAGAAAGCACAACAGAAGCTGTTACAGAAAAAGAGAAAAAAGAAACATCCAAGGAAGAAACCGTCTATGTACAGGCATCTCCGTCTGGTGAGACACAGGAGATTATCGTCAGTGACTGGCTGAAGAATACAGATGGTGAAACTTCCCTTTCTGATAAGAGTGATCTGTCTGATATCAAGAATGTAAAAGGTGATGAGACATTTTCCCAGGATGGAGACAAGATCACCTGGGATGCCAACGGCAATGATATTTATTATCAGGGAACCAGCACAAAAGATCTGCCGGTATCCTTAAAAGTAACTTACTATCTGGATGGACAGGAGATCTCTCCGGAAGATCTGGCGGGCAAGAGTGGTCATGTAAAAATGGTATATCAGTACACCAACCACATGAAACAGGGCGAGATCTACACACCGTTCGTATTATTCACCGGTATGGTACTTCCAGGAGACAATTTCTCCAATGTAAAAGTAGACAATGGTAAAACCATCTCTGATGGAGATAAGAACATCGTTATCGGTGTGGGACTTCCGGGGCTGGAAGACAGCCTGAAGATCAAAAAAAATAAATCAGACATTCTGGATGATCTGGACATTGATCTGGATATTCCGGACAGCTTCGAAGTAGAAGCAGATGTGACCGATTTCAGCCTGTCTATGTCTATGACAGTGGCTACTCCGCTGAGCCTGGATGAACTGGAACTGGATGATATCGATGACGAAGATGATCTGAAAGACAAGATTGATGAGATTGCGGATGCAGCAACACAGCTGGTAGATGGAACCAGTGATCTGGCAGACGGCGTACAGGAATTAAAAGACGGCTGCGGTGATCTGCTGGATGGTATTGACCAGCTGGATGACGGTGCCGGTGATCTCAACGATGGCGTACAGACACTCAATAACAAAAAAGGCGATCTGATTGATGGTATCAATCAGCTGTCAAGTGGTCTGGATCAGTTAAACAGCAAAAAAGGAGCTCTGGTCAAAGGAGTAAATCAGCTGGCAAGCGGAGCATCCTCACTGGACAGCGGCGCAGCGGATCTTAAGACAGGAATGGATCAGCTGGCAGCAGGCGTAACCACACTGGATCAGAACAGACCGGCACTGATGAGCGGATTACAGCAGTTAATGAGCGGTGTTGGGCAGATGGAAGAGAAGAAAGAAGCACTGACAGGTGGAGCGAAGAGCCTGGCAGGCGGTGTAAAGGTGCTGGATCAGGCACTGCTTGGTTTGGAAGACCAGATTGGTGAGATTATCACAGGGGTTAGTACTGGAATAGAAAGTAAGATTACTGAGCTGGATCAATTTATCTCACTTGTGGACAGTAAAAAAACATCAGTAGAAGCATTTGTAAAAGGATTTGATAGTTATGTGGATGGTGCAAATAAAGTCTTACAGAATAATTTGGATGCGCTGAATAATGTAAAACCATCAGAAACAAAATCTGAGGAGCAGAAAGCAGTAACTTATTCAGCACCTGTTGAAGTAAGTATGGATGTATCATTCGCAGAAACAAGTCCGGAAGCAATTGCCAGTCTGGAAGCATCCATTGCTGGTAATGAAGCGGTTCTTGCAAGTTTGAAAGATGTTCAGTCAAAAGAAAGCTCTGTTCCAGACAAATTGTTAAAAGAATACTCTGGTGCATACAGTACTTACACAGGTCAGCTCGCAAATTGCATTGCACAGCTGGAATCTGATATTGCAAATCAAAAAGCAACTCTGGCAGCAATGCAGCAGACTCAGACTGTTACCGATACACAACAGGTAGAAGTACAGGCAGCAGATGGTATAGCTGTTCAGAATGGAGAATCTGAACCAGTAAAACAACCATCAGAGAAAGATACATTAAATACATTGATTACTTCTGGAGAAACATTGAAAGCTCTTGCTGATGGAAATAATACAGAAGAAAATCCTGGTTTAGTTGGAAGTATGGAGGCAATTGAGGCTGGTCTGAAAAAAGTGAAAGCTGGTTTAGAGTCATTTGATACCATGTTATGCAAATATAAAGATGGTGATAAAAATACGGGATATCTTGTACAGTTACAGGCTGGGGTAAAACAGATTGAAGAGGGAGTGTCAGTAGACACAGAAAAACAAACAGGCCTTCTCACAGGTGCTAATGCTTTATCAGCAGGGGTATCAGCACTCTATGATGGTATAGATGCCCTGAATGTTGGCTTCAACACTCTTGCACTGAAGCTTCCAGCTCTGAACGATGGTATTCAGGCTCTGTCCAGTGGTTCTACACAGCTTCAGGCTGGTGTAAATACTTTAAAAGATGGAACAAGCGCACTGTCAACAGGTACCAAGACCCTCCAGAGCGGTGCAGGTGCACTGGCAACCGGTGTACAGCAGCTGGCAACCGGTGGCAAGCAGCTGAAGAAAGGCGGTGCAACACTTGCAGATGGCGTACAGCAGCTGGCAGACGGAAGCTCACAGCTGAAAGATGGTACTTCACAGCTGAAAGATGGCGGTAAGGATCTTGATTCTGGTGTAGATGAACTGCTGGATGGCGCAAATGAACTGAAAGATGGTATGGAAGAATTCGATGAAGAAGCAATTCAGAAGCTCGTAGACTTCGCAGAGGATGATCTGCAGGATATGATCGACAGATTGAAAGATATTCGTGATGCAGGTGATGCATACCAGTTGTACTCCAGTGGAAATGAGAACATCAATGGTAACGTGAAGTTCATTATTGAGACAGCATCTATCGGAGACGATGAGTAGATAATACGCAATAAAAGTGAAATACAATAATAAGAAATCCAGAGTTTCAAAATAGAGACTCTGGATTTCTTATTATATGTTATATGGGAGGGTGACCCCGGAACAGAAGAATTAAGTGGAATCCGCGGTCAGGTACCGGGTATCCAAGGCAGAAGAGGCCCCGGAACAGAAGAAGCAAGTGAAATCCGTGGTCAGGTACCGGGTATCCAAGGCAGATGAAACCCCGGAACAGAAGAAGCAAGTGAAATCCGTGGTCAGGTACCGGGTATCCAAGGCAGATGAAACCCCGGAAAAGAAGAAACAAGTGAAATCCG
>CAKRVB010000058.1 GCA_934408725.1 uncultured Marvinbryantia sp. | reverse complement strand
AGTTTGTGTGTCTGTTCCGTAATGATCAGAAAATGGAAAAGCTGCCAAAAAAATTTTTGACATTTATAAAGGATTACGTAGAAGAATAACAGATATTCCATTTATTCATATAAAGAACAAAAATATATCCCCCCGGGTGGCTTGTTATGAGATCTGAAACAGGTTATATTAATGACAGGTTAACTTAAAAGTTCCAATATGGTAATCCAGCAAATACATATATTGGAAAATGTCATTAGCATCCTTATCTAATAAAAGAGAGCAGTTTTGGTAGGCTGCTCTCTTTTAATATAGATATTCTGTTTTGGAATAAGATATAAAGATTAGCTGTTTCATAGATGGAATGCTTTTGAAAGATAAAGACTGCCAGATTTTTCATAGTCAATTAAATAGCCGAGAATCCTTTGGATAAGATACAGGATTCTGCTTCTTCCAGATCTTCCGTATGAAGTACCAGAACTGGTTTCCCAGTATCACGGTTAAAGGAAAGGTATACATAATCCACATTGATATTGGAATCCAGAAAAGCGGTCAGAAGCGCATTTAAATTACCTACCTCATCTTCCACTTCTACGCCGATGACACTGGTCATCCGGCAGAGATAATCCTGAGCGGAGAGCTCTTTCAGAGCCTTGTCCGGATCGGATACAATCATACGAACCATGCCGAATTCAGAACTTTCATTAGTAACAGAACCCCAGATATTGATATTGTGGCTGGCAAGAATACCAGTGATATCCTTCATAGTTCCTTTCTTATTTTCTGCGTAAACAGTAATCTGCTTTAACATATAACATGCCTCCCTGTATTTATTAAAAAATGCTGTCACAATTACGCTTTAGCACTTTCAACCATAAAAGCATTGTCGCACATTATCCAGAATAAGTCAACCAGTGGGGACGGAGTTTAGCGGCTCTTTTATTGTCCCCACTGGCTTTTCAGGATATAAATTCACTGGAAAAATAGCCCTTCACGTGCTAGACTTATCTTGTTTGGAACGGGTGTCGGAGGCTAATGCCATTGAGGATGGAGTTTCATGGCTTTTTTGAAGTCTCTGGGGAAATCTATATCAAAACAGGGGGAAATTAACTATGTATACGGCATCAAAGGAAAGATACACCACCATGGAATATAACCGCTGTGGAAACAGCGGACTGATGTTGCCAAAGGTGTCACTTGGACTGTGGCATAATTTTGGAGATACGGCAAAGTTTGAAAATATGAGGGAACTTTGTTTTACCGCATTTGACAACGGAATCACGCAGTTTGATCTGGCCAATAACTACGGACCGGAACCGGGCAGTGCAGA
The DNA here is from genome assembly GCA_934408725.1 of uncultured Marvinbryantia sp. Lineage (GTDB taxonomy): Bacteria > Bacillota > Clostridia > Lachnospirales > Lachnospiraceae > Marvinbryantia. The sequence goes on along the minus strand of CAKRVB010000058.1, from coordinate 2,746 downwards.
GAAAAATTTTGGCAGGATCTTAAAAGAAGATCTGGGCGTTTACCGTGATGAGCTGATTATTACGACAAAAGCCGGATATGAGATGTGGGATGGCCCTTATGGCAACTGGGGAAGCCGCAAATATCTCCTTGCCAGCCTGGATCAGAGTCTGAAGCGTATGGGACTGGAGTATGTGGATATCTTCTATCATCACCGAATGGATCCAGATACACCACTGGAAGAAACTATGGGGGCACTGGCCAGTGCAGTGCAGAGTGGTAAGGCAATCTATGTCGGGCTTTCCAACTATGACGGTGCAACATTGAAAAAAGCAGCTGTGATCCTGCAGGAGCTTCGGTGTCCGTTTGTGATTAATCAGAATCGGTATTCGATAATTGACAGAACAGTAGAGAAAAATGGATTAAAGCAAATGACGGGTGAACTGCAAAAAGGCCTGATTACATTCAGTCCACTGGCACAGGGACAGCTTACGGATCGTTATCTTCATGGCATTCCTGGGGACAGCCGTATCCGCACCGATGGCAGATTTCTGAAGGAAAGTATGCTGGATGAACATAGACTGAGACAGATCTGCAAGCTGAATGATCTGGCTGCGCAGCGTGGTGAAAAATTGGCAGATATGGCACTTGGATGGCTGCTTCATCATAAGGAAGTAACCAGTGTTCTGATAGGTGCTTCCAGATCTCAACAGATCCTTGATAACATCAAAGCAATTTCCTGTGCGCCATTTACAAAAGAAGAACTGAAATTAATCGATGAGATTTCTCAATCATAAAAAGGGGGACTGCCATTTCAGCAGTCCCCCGGAGAGTGTATATTTAGAATCAAAGCGTCTGCATTTCTACAAAATGTGCAAATCTTGGCAGTGCAAAGGAGATCTTTCCATATTCCCTTGTATCAATGACACCTTTCCGTTTCAGACGGTCACGATATACGGAAAAAAGTTCAGAGGACATCAGAAGGAGTCACTTCGTCCACTGTCACTAAAAGTCGTTTTCCGGATTTTTTGATCTGTTCCAGCATCAGTTCCAGAACAGAATGTTCACAGATATGAAAAAAGGCCTGGACTACACTCAGACAAAGCCATCTATCCATATCGGAATCATGATGAAATCTCCGATACCGGAAGATGCGGCATTTTATAACGAATATGCACTGAAAAACCGCAGAACAGGATATGAATTTACTGGAAAAATAGCGCTTCACGTGTTAGACTTATCTTGTCTGGAACAGGTACCAGAGGAAGAACGAAACAGTGTATTGTACTACTGGGCCTGCGTATTTAAGGCGAAAACATGGAAGGAGGTTCTTGCGATGACAGGACAGTCAGAATCCATAAAAAAAGCAGTAGTTACATTACGCGAATTATCAGAAGACGAAAAAATCCGCCTGCAATGTGAGGCCAGAGAACGTTACCAGATGGATTGGCAGAGTTCCATGAGAACAAGCAGAGAAAAGGGACGAGAAGAAGGAAGAAAAGAAGGAAGAGAATCTGGACGCAAGGAGATGATAGAGTTAATGAACAGATTGATAAAGTCTGGGCGTCAGGAAGATATGAAGAGAGCCATTGAGGATGAAGAATATATGGAGCGTCTGATGAAGGAATTGAAACTGACAGATTAGATTTCTCGGTCATAAAAATCAAAACATAAAATATCAGGGAGATGGATGGAAAGCAAAATAATTTTCATACATCTCTTTTTTGACCGAAAAAGTGTACCACCATTTCGCATTTTCCATTAAAAAACTGTTCCTTTATTATGTAGTTCCGAAAACAGCCGTAGCTTTCCGGAGGTAATATTGGGATATGACTTTTACTGTGCTGCCTTTATTTCTGAAAAAGGGTATTCGATCATTGGATCAGGATGAATTCTATATTGAAGATTGAAGAGATTCTGGTCTCATAAAAAGGGGGACTGCCGTTTGGCAGTCCCCGAAGAGTGTATATTCTGTGTCGTGAGTATCAGATTACATATGATATCCTTTAGCGAAACTATAGTAATATTCGGATAACATTTCTTTAAACTTTTTCATGATCAGTTCCTCCTTTTCAATATTATGAGAAATAATAGTTAATTGAGTGATTTCACATCTTGTTAAGTCCGGCCTGACTTTTTATCTGTCTATAATATAGCACGGGATGCAACTATTGTGAAATATTTAGTTTATGTGGTCAATAATACCTTTTAGGTATGAAAAAGAACATGTTAATCCAATATAATTACCAGAAAGAAATAAGAAAAACAGTAAAATATGCAGGCGAATGGTAGTATAATAAATCTACATAAAACAGGGAGAAGATTACTATGTATACTGCATCAAAAGAGAGATATACCACCATGGAATATAACCGTTGCGGAAACAGCGGGCTGTTGCTTCCGAAGGTGTCACTTGGCTGGCTGCCTCAGCACAAAGAAGTAACCAGTGTTCTGATAGGGGCATCCAGACCACAGCAGATCCTAGATAATATAAAAGCAATTTCCTGCGCACCATTTATGGAAGAAGAACGTAGATGTATTGCTGCGATTTCTCAGGCATAAAATGAAAGGACAAAAATGGAATTACGACAGCTTCAGTGCATGGTGATCTGTGCGCAGACAAAATCATTCAGTAAAGCAGCTTCGATGTTGTTTACTTCGCAGTCTAATGTGAGCAAAACAATTGCATCTCTGGAAAATGAGCTGGGAAAGAAAATATTTGAACGGAAGAGGCATGGGATCGAACTGACTGCAAAAGGAAAGCAGAT
>CAKRVB010000057.1 GCA_934408725.1 uncultured Marvinbryantia sp. | reverse complement strand
GCCAAAGAGAAAATCATCGGCAGCATGGCACGGTCAAAGTGAAATGGCAGACGGATAGAAGATGTCTTTTTATTCATTTAGATTGTCCTTTGTAAGATAGATTATATTTTTGTGATATTCGATCAGTCCATCCTGCTGCATTTTCCCCAGCTCCTTTGACAGGGCGCTGCGATCCAGATTCAGGTAATCAGCAAGCTGTTGGCGGTTAAACGGAATCTGGATGGTGGAACTGCCACATTTTACAGACAATCTGGAAAAGTAGGTCAGCAGACGGCTGCGGATCGTCTTCGGTGATGTGCAAAAGATCCGGTTGGAAAGAAGGAGATTCTTCTGCATGGATACCTGCAGCAGATTTGACAAAAGTCTGGTTTGCCAGGAAGTATTTCGGTAAGACGGATTCTGCAGTAACCGTACATCCAGAAAAAGTACTTCGCAAGGGTCTACAGCAGTCACATCCACCATCATAGGTTCCTGACAGAGGGCATAAGTCTCTGCAAAGATCTCACCTGGATCGATCTGACTTAAAATGCTTTTATTGCCCCACAGATCATGGCTTTCAATATGAATACAGCCGGAGAGCAGTACACCGAGCTCACGGATCTGGTCGCCCATGTGGAAGATCCGTTCATTTTTTTCGTAAGAAGTAATGTGGATACCGGATAGCTGTTCCAGCTGTGTCCAGTCCTCATCGGTAAATCCCTGAAAAAGTATGGACTGAATTTTTCTCATAAAAACCTCTTTTTTGTGGTTATAACCACGGAATGAATAGATTTATTATAGTATGATTGGCTCAGAAAAGAAAGGGGGAACCTGAAAATGATCAGAAAAATTATTCAAATAGATGAGACTCGATGTAATGGATGTGGAGCCTGCGCAGTGGCCTGTCACGAAGGAGCCATTGCCATGGTAGACGGAAAGGCAAAACTGATGCGGGATGATTATTGCGATGGATTGGGAGATTGCCTGCCAAATTGTCCGACAGGAGCAATCACCTTTGTAGAACGGGAGGCAGCCGCTTACGATGAGGCGGCTGTACTGGCGGCAAAGAAAAAGCGGAAAACAGAATCTCAGCTTGGACAGTGGCCTTGCCAGATTAAGCTGGTTCCGGTACAGGCACCGTATTTTCATGGAGCCAGACTGCTCATTGCTGCCGACTGCACGGCTTATGCCTATGCCTGCATGCACCAGGAATTTATGAAAGACCATGTGACACTCATCGGATGTCCGAAATTGGATGGGGCTGACTACAGCGAAAAACTGACAGAGATATTGAGACAGAATGAGATCAGAGAAATCTTGCTGCTTCGCATGGAAGTGCCTTGCTGCGGCGGACTGGAATATGCTGCATCCACTGCATTAAAAAACAGTGGAAAAAATATCCAGATGCAGGTGACAGTGATTACCACAGATGGAAAAATAAAAGAAGTAAGGTAAACAGAAGAATAGCCGAAAACCAGATGTGTGACGATACGTTTTTGTGGAATTTACAGGGAAGCGGGTGTATACTATAAGAAACTACTGAATTGTATTGCAAAACAGCGAGAAAATAAAAAATGGGAGGATGACCGCACATGAGTGAACAGACAAGACAGCCAAAGTGGCTGGACAATGCAGTGTTTTATGAGATTTATCCACAATCCTTTCAGGATACCAATGCTGACGGTATCGGAGATATCGAAGGTATCATCCGACATCTGGATGATATCCGGGAACTTGGATGTAACGCTATCTGGCTGAATCCATGTTTTCAGTCCCCGTTTGGAGATGCAGGATATGATGTGGAAGATTACTGTCAGGTAGCACCGAGATATGGAACCAATGAAGATCTGGCACGGTTGTTTGAAGAAGCGCATAAAAAAGGTCTGCATGTGATTCTGGATCTGGTTCCGGGACATACCGCTGTGACGCACAGATGGTTCCGGGAATCCATGAAAGCAGAGAAAAATGAGTATACCGATCGGTATGTCTGGACGGACTGCGTGTGGGAATCACCAGATGGCATGGGCTGTATCCGAGGTATTTCTGATCGTGACGGCTCCTGTGCGGTGAACTTCTTTTCTCATCAGCCAGCATTAAACTATGGCTTCTACAAGCCAGATAAGCCCTGGCAGCAGTCCTTTGATGATCCGGGACCGCAGGCCACTCTGGAAGCGATGAAAGACGTGATGCGTTTCTGGCTGAAAATGGGGTGTGATGGATTTCGAGTAGATATGGCAGGATCTCTGGTAAAAAATGACGAAGAGGGAAAAGGAACCATTCGGCTCTGGCAGAATGTGCGGGAGTTTCTGAATGAAGAATTTCCGGATGCTGCAATGGTATCAGAATGGGGTGAGCCGGACAAATCCCTGCAGGGTGGTTTCCATATGGATTTTTTACTTCAGTTTGGCCCATCTCACTATATGGATCTGTTCCGTTGTGAAGAACCATTCTTTTCTTCCAGAGGAAAAGGAAATATTGCAGAATTTGTACATACTTATCAGAAAAATTATGAGAAATCAGAACGCAAAGGCCTGATCTGTATTCCGTCGGGTAATCATGATATGGCTCGTCTGGCACGCAGGCTGCAGGGAGATGAGCTGAAAATTGCTTTTGCATTCCTGTTATCCATGCCAGGAGCGCCATTTATCTATTATGGAGATGAGATTGGCATGCGTTATGTGGAAGGATTAACTTCCGTAGAAGGTGGTTATGAGCGTACCGGTTCCCGTTCTCCGATGCAGTGGGATGACAGTATAAATGCAGGCTTCAGCCATGCACCGAAGGAATGCCTTTACATTCAACAGGATCCGGCACCAGACCGTCCGACCTTAAAAGCACAGAAACAGGATCCGGATTCTCTGTATCATGAGATTCAGAAGCTGATTCAGATCCGTATGGCACATACAGCTCTTCAGAGTAAGGGAGACATTACCTATATCTATGCAGAAGAAAATGCCTATCCACTGGCTTATGTAAGAAGCAGCGAAGAAGAAAATATTCTGGTGGTCATCAATCCGGCAGCCAGAACGGTGGAATTCCCGTATGATGGACAGATGGGGGAAGTGATTTACCAGTTTGGAAGTGGTTTGTCCAGTGATGGCAAAAAGATCACTATACAGGGACAAAGTGCTGTATTTGTAAAAATATCTTGATCGGAACCTGACTTTAAGTTGTATGATAAAGAAAATACAATTTAAAGTCAGGAGTTTTTTATGGAATATCGTAAATTGCCTCATGGAGAGGAACAGATCAGTGTGATCGGTATGGGATCTTTCGTGATACCAGGGGGTGACCCCGGAAAAGAAAAGATAGGTTAAATCCGTGGTCAAGTAGCAGGCATTCTGTGGAGATCATACCTCGGAAAAGAAAAGATAGGCTAAATCCGTGGTTAAGTAGCAAGTATTCCAGTTGAGATTGACCCCGGAAAAGAAAAAATAAGCTAAATTAGAGGTCATGTACTTGGCATGATAAACATCTGTATTTGACGATATATAACAGGAATGGTAGACTGTTAACAGAATATACTTGATAAAGGCGGACGGCAGATGAACTCAGAAACATTCGTATATTATTTGATTATTGTAAATGTTGTAGGTTTTCTGGTATATTTTTTGAATTACATGCTGAGAACTCATACAAAGGGAAAACAAATCAACATTCTGATCTATCTGATTTCGCTGGCGGGCGGGGCGGCAGGAATGCTGGCAGCGATCCTGTTATTTGACCGGAAAGCTGTAAAAGAAAATATGATGTCCAGAGTATGGATTATCTGTATGCTGGTGATTCAGATGATTTTGTCTTTGCTGTTCAAGGGGCAGAAGGCGGATGCCTGGAATCTGGATGTGAATGCCTTTCTGGAAACACATAAAATATTGACGATTTATCTGGGAGTCATCAATATCGTTACATTCTTCTTTTTTGCCATCGACAAGTATCGGGCTGTCAGGAATAAATCCAGAATCCGAATCGTAACCTTACTCGGAATGGCATTTGCCGGAGGATCAGTAGGAGCATTGTCTGGAATCTATCTCCTGCGACATAAGACGAAGAAGAATTACTTCACGGTGGGAGTGCCACTGATGATGGTGATGCAGGTGCTGGCACTATTTTATGCCATGAATACGGGATGGTAAGTTTGGGAGGAGAAAAATGAATATTACAGTATATCTTGGAGCATTGGAAGGAAACGATCATACACTGACAGAAGCGGTCAGAGAACTGGGTACATGGATTGGAGAAAGCGGTCATGCACTGGTATATGGTGGCTCGAAGTCAGGACTGATGGGAAAACTGGCAGAGAGCGTATTAGCGGCAGGCGGTGAAGTCACAGGCGTAGAACCGCAGTTTTTCATTGATGCAGGATTCGAGTACGATGCCATTACCAGACTGATCGTAACCAAAGACATGACAGAACGCAAAACCAGGATGATCGAACTGGGAGATGCATTTATCGCATTTCCAGGCGGAACAGGCACACTGGAAGAAATCACAGAGATCATGTCAAAATTGTCATTGAAACATCTGGATGCGCCGTGTATCTTGTACAATCTCAATGGATATTATGACAGTCTGAAAGAACTGCTGGTACATATGATCGAGATGGGACTGTCAACGGAAGAAAAGCAAGAGGGGATATATTTCGCGGAGAACCTGGGGGATATAAAAAAGATTATACAGAAGAGAAAAGAAAAATGAGAAAATGGATGAAACAGACAAGATATTTTATGCTGGTGTTTTTTGCTACGTTTCTGTTAGTACCAGTTACGGCCAGAGCTTATGCGGCTCTTTCCACGCTTAGTTGAACTTAACGTGAAAGAGTTCCCCAAATAGCACTTTCGCTTTCAATAATTCAAAAC
>CAKRVB010000056.1 GCA_934408725.1 uncultured Marvinbryantia sp. | reverse complement strand
TGTGCTGTAAAGGTGAAGAAAATAAATGAATGCGCAGGATGCTCAGAGTGTTGCTGCGAATAAAAAGAAAAAGTAACTGATCAGTTACGATAAAAGTACATAACTGCCGCATTGAGAAGATTTCAGATGGAAGATCATCCTGAAAGTATCGATACGGCAGTTTGTCTTAATTGGAGAAGACTTTTGAAAAGTGAAGTTTCCTCCAATTCAGACAAAGGAAAAAAGAAAACGGAGAAAAAAGATGGATAAAAGGGCGATTCTTCGAAGTATCCCAAATATGAATGAATTACTGGAAGATGAAAAGATTCGTGAATTTCAGGAACAGCTTGGAAGTGAGCAGCTGAAAAAAGCGATTCGAAATGTTCTGGAACAGATACGTTCTGAGATCATAGAAGGAAAAACAGAAAATGCGATAGATGAGAATCACTTAAAAGAGAGGATCAGAAAGCAGCTGGAAAAACTGACAGAGCCTGATATGAAAAAAGTAATCAATGCCACTGGAACGATTCTGCACACAAATCTGGGACGTGCACCGATCAGTAGAGAACACATACAGCAGATTCTTTGTATGGCCTCCGGATATTCAAATCTGGAGTATGATCTGAATAAGGGGCACAGAGGAGAGCGATATTCACATTTTGACGAATTATTATGCAGGCTGACAGGTGCAGAGGCGGCGATGGCTGTTAATAACAATGCAGCAGCAGTATTATTAATGCTCAGTGCTCTCGGAAGAGAAAAAGAAGCCATTGTATCCCGTGGTGAACTGGTGGAAATCGGAGGAAAGTTTCGAATCCCGGATGTGATGGAGCAAAGTGGAACTATTTTAAAAGAAGTGGGAACCACCAATAAGACACATCTGGAAGATTATGAGAAGGCAATTTCCGAAGAGACAGGTATGATTTTAAAAGTACATACCAGCAATTATCAGATAGTAGGATTTACAGAATCGGTTGAGATGGAGCATCTGGCAGCATTAGGGAAAAAATATGGAATTCCTGTCCTGGCAGATCTGGGAAGCGGTGTATTGCTTCCAATGGAAGCATATGGACTGCCTCATGAGCCAACGGTTCAGGAAATGATTCAGGCGGGTGCAGATCTGGTATCTTTCAGCGGAGATAAGCTGCTGGGCGGTCCACAGGCTGGCATTATTGTCGGCAGGAAAAAATATATGGATATATTAAAAAAGCATCCATTGACGAGAGCGTTGCGGATTGATAAATTTACAGCAGCGGCACTGGAATTAACACTGCGGGAATATCTGAATCCGGAAAATGCGTTAAGAAATCTTCCTGCACTGAAAATGATTGCAAAGACAGCAGAAGATACCAGAAAGGATGCAAATGCGCTGCGTCAGATGCTTCAGGAAAAAGAACTGCCCTTTGAAATCAGTGTAGAACCATGTAAATCTCAGATTGGGGGAGGAGCATTCCCGACGGAACACCTTCAGGGATATGGCGTGGTTCTGACCAGCAGACAGAAAAAATGCCAGGATATCGTAGATGCGATGGAACAGCTGCCGGTTCCTGTTATATGCAGATGCCAGAAAGATCAGATCATCCTGGATGTGCGGACATTAGAAAAAGAAGACATGGAAATGATTGTGAGAGAATTGGAGCTTTTATGAAACATATCATCATTGGAACAGCAGGTCATATCGACCACGGAAAGACAACATTAATCAAAGCACTGACCGGATGCAATACGGACCGTTGGAAGGAAGAACAGGAACGGGGGATTACTATTGACCTGGGGTTTGCTTTTTTTGATCTTCCAAATGGAGATCGGGCAGGGATCGTAGATGTGCCTGGACATGAGAAGTTTATACACAATATGGTGGCCGGAGTAGTTGGCATGGATATGGTGCTTCTGGTTATCGCTGCAGATGAGGGAATTATGCCTCAGACGAAGGAGCATATGGATATTTTACATCTTCTGGGTATTCAGAAATGTATCGTCGTTTTGAATAAGATGGATCTGGTAGATCCGGAATGGCTGGAGCTGATGGAAGAAGAAGTGCGGGATCAGCTGCAGGATACGTTTTTAAAGGATGCACCTGTTGTAAAAGTATCTTCTGTAACAGGAGAAGGATTGAAGAAACTGACAGATGAGATTGTAAAAATGGAAACATCAGAAGTGCAGGAAAAAGAGATTCATACAATTCCAAGACTTCCGATTGACCGGGTTTTTACAATTTCAGGATTTGGGACAATTGTCACCGGAACTTTGATTTCCGGCATAATCCGCAAAGATGATACCTTGCAGCTTTACCCATGGAATGCCCCATGCAAAGTACGGAATATCCAGGTACATGGAAAAAATGTAGATGAATGCAGTGCAGGACAGCGTGTGGCTGTGAATCTGACTGGTATAAAAAAGGAAGATATCAGCCGTGGAGATGTACTGGCATCCCCGAACAGCATGAAGGGTACGACTTTGCTGGATGTAAAGCTGAAGATCTTAAAAGACAGTAATCGAATTGTAAAGAATCGGAGCAGGCTGCATTTATTTACCGGAACCAGCGAAGTGCTTTGCCGTGCAATTTTATTGGATCGGGATGAATTAAAGGCAGGAGAAGAGTGTTTTGCACAGCTTCGTCTGGAACAGGAACTGGCACTTCGAAAAGGAGACAGATTTGTAGTTCGCTTTTATTCTCCGATGGAGACCATTGGGGGCGGTGAAGTGCTGGAACCGAATCCAAAGGCCAAGAGAAGGTTCAAGGAAGCAGCGTTGGAAGAACTGCGGCGTAAAGAAGCCGGTTCTTCTGTGGATGTGGTACAGATGCATGTGAAATCACACAGAGACATGCTGATTACCATAACGGAACTGGCAAAATTGACTGCCCTGTCGGAAGAGGAAATTCGTCAGGACGTATCGGAGCTGGAAGATGGAACAGAAGCTTTGGTGTTCCCAATGAAAAAGGATACCTATGTCTGGATGCGGGATGATGAGTTATATCTTCAGGAACAGATTAAGGCAGAGCTGAAAAAATACCATCATAAATTCCCATATCGTCATGGTATAAAAAAGGCCGAGATTCAGACAAAATACATGAAAAAAATCAAACCGGTGGTTGCAGCTAAAATATTTGAACACTGGGAGACAGAAGAGAGTATTATTTCCAGCGGCGAGTATTTGCATTTGCCGGAATTTGAGATTTTGAAAGATGCAAGATATGAAGGATGCAGAAAACTTCTGCTGAATTCTTTTGAAAAAGCAGAATATCAATTTGTAAAACTCTCAGAAACCGGTGTCGAGAAAGAGTATGCGGATATGGCAGAAGATATCCTTTTACTCCTGCGAGAAGAGAATCAGGTTGTTCGTTTAAGTGAGGATGCATATACGGTAAAACCTCTGTTGGAAATGGCAGCGGAGAAAATACGGGAAGTGGTACATCAACAGCCAGTGATTACCATCTCAGAAGTGCGTGATCTGTTCTCGACCAGTCGAAAAAATGCAAAACTGATACTGGAATATACGGATGGTCAGAGAATCACCAGGAATACAGGGGCAGAGAGCGAGTGGAAGGCATACTGAGTAGAGATGCTGATGAAGGAACTTTAGGTTGCCATTTATTTCTGCCTGTGATAGAATAATAAAGATAAAAATGGGAGTAGATAGGTGCTGGTGTGCCTCCTGGTCTTCAAAACCTGTGATAGCGGTTAACTCCCGCTTAGGTGGGTTCGATTCCCACATACTTCCGCCAGAAAAGTGATCGGTCTCTTGTAAAAGAGACCGTTTTTTGAATAGAAAGAAGGTGGCAGTTATGAATCATCAGTATAAATTGACAGCGATGACAGCGAAGGGTGGCTGAGCGTCCAAACAGGGACCTGAGGTTCTCAGGCAAATATTAGGAAAGCTTCCGGAACAGCATTGTGATCAGCTTTTGGTTGGCTTTGGTTCCAGTGATGATGCGGCTGTTTATCAGATGAATAAGGATCAGGCCCTGATTCAGACCATTGATTTTTTTCCGCCACCAGTAGATGATCCGTATCTTTTTGGACAGATTGCAGCAGCGAATGCTTTGAGTGATGTCTATGCCATGGGCGGAAGACCGGTGCTGGCACTAAACCTTCTTGCATTTCCAGCTTGCCTGGATCCGAAATGCATACAGGAAATTCTGAGAGGCGGCTATGAAAAAGTAGCGGAGTCCGGAGCAGTGGTGGCAGGAGGACATACCATTGAAGACAATGAACCAAAGTACGGTCTGTCAGTATCAGGTGTAGTACATCCGGCGAAAATCTGGAGAAACGATACAGCGCAGGAAAGCGATGTACTGATCCTGACCAAGCCAATAGGAACAGGAATCTATGCACTGGCATCCAGGGGCGGTCTGTTAAATGAAGCAGAAGAATCAGAAATGCTGAAATGGATGACTTTGCTAAATCGTCAGGCATGTGAAGTGTTCAGGCAATTTACCGTTCACGCCTGCACCGACATTACAGGGTTTGGACTTCTCGGACATGTCTGCGAGATGGCAGAAGGAAGTAAAAAAGTGATTCATCTTTATGCAGATCAGATCCCGTTTCTTCCAAAGACAGAAGAGATGGCTACTATGGGAATATTACCATCTGGGGTGTATCAGAATCAGGAATATCTGAAGTCCAAAGTGCGTTTTTCATCCACGGTATCACAATGGAAGCGAGACGCATTGATGGATCCACAGACGTCAGGGGGACTGCTGGCGGCAATTCCGGCAGAAGAAAAAGAAGAATGTCTGCGGATGATGAAAGAAAGCGGCTGTTTTGCCAGAGTAGTAGGAAACATAACAGGAGAATTAGATACTGTTTTGACAGAAGTGAGATAGGAGCCTTTGCAAGCCTTTTGCCTTGAGGAGGTGAATTTATTGAAGGAAAGAACATATCAAACTCCTTGTGGAATGATTCACTATTGGTCGAGTATTCTGAGTTTAAATGCAATTACACTTGTATTTCTACCAGGGCTGACTGCTGATCATAGATTGTTTGATAAGCAGGTTGAGTACTTCGAGGGGAAATATAATATTATTGTATGGGATGCACCGGCTCATGCATCTTCCTGGCCGTTCCGGTTTGATTTTGACCTGTTTGATAAGGCAAAATGGCTGAATGAGATTCTTGAAAAAGAAGAAATCATAAAACCAATTATAATAGGTCAATCAATGGGAGGATATGTAGGACAGGCTTATGTTCAATTGTATCCCGACCGGCTGGCAGGTTTTATTTCCATTGATTCAGCACCGCTGCAGAGAAACTATGTGACAGCAGTGGAAATCTGGCTTTTGAAAAGAATGGAACCAGTATATGCACATTATCCATGGAAGTTGCTTTTGAAATCTGGAACTGAGGGAGTTGCAACTTCTAATTATGGCAGAAGCCTGATGAGGGAAATGATCTTGTTCTATGATGGTAATCAGCATCGTTATGCACAAATTGCCGGGCATGGATTTCGTATTCTGGCAGAGGCAATGGAAAAGGATCTG
>CAKRVB010000055.1 GCA_934408725.1 uncultured Marvinbryantia sp. | reverse complement strand
GAGCGCACCATACCGCGTTTCTTTTGGAGAACAAGGATGGTTTCCAGGTAGTCCTCCCCGGACGCATGAAGTTTCATGGAACATCTCCCTTCTAAAACAATTTACACAGCCCAACCAAGACTCTCCTGTTGGATATGGAACAGTTTATGGTACAATCCGTTCTTTTTCATCAATTCATCATGTGTACCGTGTTCCACCAGTCTACCGTTATCAAGAACGAGAATTTGGTCGGCATCCACAACGGTACGAAGCCGGTGAGCAATTATAATGACCGTCTTGCCCTCCACCAGCTTTGCAATAGCCCGCTGGATCAAAACCTCGTTCTCCGGGTCAAGGGATGCGGTTGCCTCGTCCAGAAGAATGATCGGGGCATCTTTCAGCAGCGCACGGGCAATGGAAATCCTCTGACGTTCACCACCGGAAAGAGTGCTGCCGTTTTCCCCAAGGACAGTCTGATAACCGTCCGGCAATCGCTGGATAAATTCGTCACAGTATGCCGCCTTTGCCGCCGCCATGACCTGTTCCTCAGTAGCGTTCATGTTGCCTACGCGGATATTATTAAAAACAGTATCATTGAACAGGGTCACATCCTGAAATACAAAGGACATACAGCGCATCAAGTGTTCCGGTTCAATGGTTCTGACATCTATACCACCAAGGGTAATCTGGCCTTTTCTTACATCCCAAAAGCGAGCAATCAATTTGGCAATCGTACTTTTACCGCTGCCGGAAGGCCCTACCAGGGCCGTTACGCTGCCAGCGGGAATAGAGAAAGACACATCCTTGATAACATCGTCCTGATTATACCCGAAGGTGACATTTTTCAGTTCTATGTCATACTTAGATACATCCTTGTCCTCACCCTCCATAGCAGGTGTAGTCAGCAGGGTACGCATACGGTTGGTGACAGTTCCCAAGTGGAACAGAGAAGTCAGCTGCGAAAGGACGGCAAGAATCGGGCCATAAATCTGCGTGGAGAACATGAATAGCACCAGCAGAGGGAGCAGTTCGATTTGACCGCCGGTTATCAGCACCGTTCCAATGAAAATGGTGATACCAAGCCCCGCTTGCAGGACCAGGCTGGCTCCTTGAACCAGAATACCAGAGGCCAGTTCTACCTTGATGGCAATTTTTCTCATGGCCTGAAGTGCTTTGTCCAGCGTGGAGAAACGGGAACCGCCAAGGCCGCAGGATTTGATGATCTTGATGCCTTCCAGGTATTCCTGAATCTGGCTGGACGCCTCCAATTTCACATCTACCTGTTTGTCAAACAGGCGGAGTTGTAGCTTGCGTCCACACCAGATGATGAGGAATGTAACCGGCATTGTGCAGAAAATCGCAAAGGCCATTCTCCAATCAAAAAATGCCAAACAAATACAGGTCAATGTGACAGATATAATATTCGCAATCAGCGGCGGAATGGTACTGCTGAGCATGGATTCCATGCTGCTGCAATCTGCCATCATGTTTGTGGTAATATCGGATAAATCTTTCGTGTTAAAGAAGCTCATAGGGAGCTTGCGAAGATGCTCTGCAATCCGAAGTCTGGTTGTGCTGGCCTCTTTATAGGAGGCAATATAGGTTTTCCTATAATCGTTTTTCGCAGCCAGGAATACCAGGATAGCCGCTACCACTCCCAGGCCCAGCAACTTCCACAGTGCGACCCATGAAATAGTTTCTCCGGTAAACGGCTTCAATAGCTCCCAAAAGAGCAGGCAGGCTACCATTGAAGGAAGCAGCAACGCAATATTGGTTATTGTGCAAGCTGTAATCGCTTTTTTCAGGTCGGAGTAGCCTTTCTCCGACAGCATTAATTTCTCTTTCAGCTTACTCATAGATCACACCGCCTTTCCTGCGACGCGAAGCTAGTCCAACGGGTGCTAATTTTCCAGTTGATCGACTCCGTATAGCTGCTCCACATCTGTGCGTATTTTCCACCCTTCTTCAGCAACTCGTCATGGGTGCCGGATTCAATCAGGTGTCCTTTTTCCATGACAAGGATCTGGTCAGCGTTACGAATCGTAGACAGACGATGGGCAATCATTACAACCGTTTTATTCTGGATCAGCTTTTCAAAGGCTTTTTGAATCAGGTACTCATTTTCCGGGTCGCTGAATGCGGTTGCTTCGTCCAGTACGATGATAGGGGCATCCTTTACGATAGCCCTTGCAATGGCAATCCGTTGGCGTTCACCACCTGAGAGATGAACGCCGGTGCTTCCAATCACAGTCTGATAACCGTTTGGAAGTTGCTCAATGAATGCGTGGCATCTTGCTGCCTTTGCCGCCGCAATCACCTGTTTCTCCGTAGCATTTGGATTTCCCATGCGGATATTGTCTAAGATGCTCTGCTTAAAAAGGAAGGTATCCTGAAAGACAAAGCTCACCTTATCCATCAGCGCATCCAGCGGAATATCCCGAATATCAACACCGCCGATTTGAATACTTCCGTCCGTCACATCATAAAATCGGGAGATCAGGTTGGCTATCGTACTCTTCCCGCCACCGGAAGGGCCGACGACGGCTGTTAGCTTACCCTGAGGCGCAAGAAAAGAAACATGGTCCAGGGCCTTGACCTGGGACTCCGTTTCATAAGAAAAGCTGACATCCTGAAAAGCAATGTCATAGTTTTGCATAACAGCCGAGGTATTCTTTTCCGGCAGAACCGGGATACGCAAAATTTCATCCATGCGCTCTACACTGCCGTCAATCTGCGTAAAGGACTCCGAGATATACATAATCTTATTCAGGATGCCGGAAATCGCATGAACAATAATCAGATAGAAAATGAATGTCAACGAATACTCTCTGAAATCCGTAGTGTGCATCCCGATCAGAACACCCACCGGAATTAAAAACAGATAAATATTGTTGATGATTGTGGTAAATGCAGGCATACAGTTTTGCCAGCCCAATGCGTACTCCAGCACGAAAGAGGTATAGTCCGTAATGGATTTGCTCAACCGCTTAAAGGAATCCGCGGTCTGATTAAATGCTTTAATCTCCGGCATACCGCGCACATATTCCACAGAGGCGCTGTTCATGTTCTCCTGGGCGGTCTGAAAGCGGTGCATTTTTTCCTTTGCTTCGCCGTTGAAGCCTGCAAACTGAACGATGAAAGCCAGAACAATACCGACCAGACAAACCACTCCATACCGCCAGTCGATCCTAAGAAGAATAATGACCAGAACAAGCGGCGCAACCAAAGAGGCAACAAAATCCGGGAGCTGGTGAGCAATAAATTTCTCAACGCTTTCAATGTTTTCGTCCATGATTTTTCTCAGTTTGCCGCTGCCCAAGGTCAAATGATACCCAAGGGGAATGTGCATGATGTGGTCGGCAAAGGCCACCTTCAATTCATAAAGCGTTCCAAACGCTGCAATATGAGAACACAGTAAAGCAAAAAAGTAAAATACAATGTTCCCCAAAATACCAACCAGGGCAAGCCAGCCCCAGGTTGAGATTGTAGAAACATTCAAGAGCGACATATCCGGGTAAACAAACAGGATTTCCCGAATGATGTAATAAATTGATAAATAAGGTACAAAAGAACAAATTGCAGCCAGCGCCGCCAAAAAACCTGATAGAAACACAAGTCCTTTATGACCTGAAGCCAATTCCAGACAGCGTGCCAGCCCGGTTTTAGCCTTCGGCTGATTCTTGTTTTGCTGTGCCATTTCTAACCCTCCTTTTGGTTATACCCAATTTTTTCTAAAAGAAGCGCTGCTCCTCTGATTTGAAAATCATCGGTAATACAGCCATTTTCAAGGCGTATTGCCCGCTCACAGCAGGCAAGCGCACACTCCGCATCATGGGTAATGACGATAATGGTGCGCCCCATCTTTGCCAGTTTGCGGATCATCCGGCTGACATTTCGCATATTCGTCCCGTCCAGCCCACTTGTTGGTTCATCCAGTATGATAATAGGCGCTTCGTGCATTAGAGCTACGCCAAGAGCCAGCCGCTGCTTTTGCCCTCCTGACAGCGTAGAGGGATGCTGTTTGATAAACGGTGTCAGTTCCAGGACTTCCAGGATTTCTTCCGCCGCTTGTTTCCGCTCTGGGCTGACCTCAGCGCCGGTAGTCAGTTCGTCCAGCAAATCCTCACCGAATAGCTGGCTGTCTAAGTCCTGGGGAATGTACCAGACCTTTCCCAAGCGGCCTTTTGGTCTGCAACGCTTTCCGAATAAAACGACTTCGCCGGATTTCTCTTTCAAAAGCCCTGCCAAGATTCGCCCTATGGTGCTTTTGCCCGTTCCGTTGGGGCCGATCAGGGCAATCACTTCTCCCTGATGGCATTGAAAGTCAATATCCTTAGCTACAATTGTTTCACCAAAAGAGTGGTTCAGTTTTTTCACTTCCAGAACAACCTCGCTGGTTGCCGCAGACGGGATTTCCGTCTGCTCAATCTGATGCAGCTCAGGAGTGCGAAGTCCCAATGCCTGGATTTCCTTATTAGTCAGAGCTTTCATTTGTTGTGCGGTAAATTCCCGCACAATTTTTCCTTTCTGTACACACAGGAAGCGGTCTGCCAGATCCATCAGATAATAAAGCCGGTGTTCCGCTATGATAATGGTTTTTCCCTGCTGTTTCAAATCGCGGATAATGTCCGCAAAGCGATAAGTAGATGCAATATCAAGATTGGCGGATGGTTCATCCATGACATAAATTTCCGGGTCAATCGCCTCTGCCGATGCAATCGCAACCTTCTGGCGCATTCCATAGGACAGGCTGTGCAGGCTATGATCCAGAATATCCTGAATCTTAATGTCCGCCGCCGCCCGGTGTACATGGTTCCGAATTTCCTCATGGGAATAACCGTAGTTTTCACAGCCGAAGGCAACCTCACCGGCAACCTCATTGGCAAAAAACTGGCTCCTGGGGTCTTGGAATACATTCCCTACGATTTTGCCGCGCTCCCAGGACGGAATTTCTTTCAGCGGTTTCCCGTCCACAAAAACATCCCCGCTTAATTCCCCCTCGTAAAAGTAGGGGATCAGTCCGTTAATCACTCTTGTCAAAGAGCTTTTTCCGCTTCCTGATGGGCCGGTCATAACAATGACTTCTCCGGCAACAATGTCTAACGATATATGTTCCAGTTGATTTCCGTTCCCGCCATAGGAAAAGGTCAGGTCACGGATCATAATTTCTTTTCCCATTCCATTCCTCCTATAAAAGACAGCAGCACACGGCAGCTCCCACGCTGACAACAATCAAAAAGTAATCCAGCGCAGCGATCCGGCTGACATAGTAACTTTCTTTCTTGTAGGGGCTTTCAATTCCCCTGACTATGGCAGAAGCGGCTAACTCGTCCGCAATCTTTAAGGAGCGAAATACCATCGGGACAATGGCGTATTCCAATGTGTCCATTGGATGTTTCAAAACATTGCCAACCGATTTTAAGAAACCACGAATTTTCATGGCCTCCCTGACTTCTCCAAATTCATGTAGCACAGTCGGAGCAAAACGGAGCATGACAATCAATACAAGCATGATACGGGTAGGGATCGGCATTTTTCGCAGGCTGGCTGTCAGTTTCCCGGACGGGATTTTAGCCAGAAGATAAGCTGGCATAGCGGGAAGCAACAGCTTGTAAATCATGCTGAGCAGTAACGGAGAGGGGATGCTAATCTGATACTTTGTCTCGATCGTCAGCCATCCAATCGTCACTAAATAGACCGCAAAGCATCCCAGGGCTTGTTTATATAAGCCGAACCAGCAAAGGATCAAAAAAATCCAAAAGGTAAAAATCCCATGCCCTAAAAAACTTGTTGCAAAAAAAGTCACGATACAGGCGCACAGCGTCAGGAAAAGAACTGTGCGCCCGTCAATCCGGTCAATCCGCCTTTGCTTTTTTTCTTCGGCCATCATCCTACAATGCCTGCTTTTTGGAAATGCTTTCTGAGCAGACGCTGGCCGAACAATGTACCGAGAATGGCAAGAACCGCAGTAATGGCAACGCCTAAAAGCATCAGCGCCGGAGAAGTCACCATAGAAAGCTGCATATTCAAAGTATTTGCATCAAAGCCGCTGCTTGCCGCCATTTCCTGATAGCTGTCCCAGGCCCACCACAGCGGTACGGCGCAGCCGACAAAGTTGCCGATGGCATTGACCGTCCAGCCGATCCGGTTGCGGACAGCATTGCGATAGGTATCCTTACCAATCATGGTTAGCTCAGCAATGAGTGCTACTACCAGGAAATATGGAATCAGGAACATATAGCCCATGACTCCTTGAATCATTCCATAGACTGCAGCCCATGCAAACAACAAGCCATGTTTATTGACGCGGTTCGCCGCGACCAGATAAAAGGTCGCGCCGATAAAGGCATCAATACCGGCAGAGCCGTACAGATATACCACTGGAAAAGGCAACGTAACGGAGCCGATAATCATTGCGACAAGGAAAGTAATCACCATCATTGCGGCAATCGTCATAATGTCACGAATGCCGAATTTTTTCTTCACCGTTTGCTTCATTTTAGAAACCTCCTAAAAAAATAGCAGTATAGCTAGCATCAGCTAACCACACTGTTATTTTATATTGGTTTACAGCTTCTAACTACTCCAAAGGAAAAAACAGATCAGAAAAACAGCCCAAAAGTTAAATCACTTTTTGGCTTTACGGTAATCCTTGGGAAGCATCCCAAACACTTCCTGGAATGCTTTCGCAAACTTACTGCTATTTGAATATCCAAGCTCACCAGCTATTTGTGTGATCGATCGATCTATATCCTGCAAATAAACAGCCGCAAGGTTCATTTTATATTTTTTGATATGCGCATAAGGCGTATCACCATAAATTTGCTTGAAAATAGTTTGAAATGTAACCTTACTCATGGGTTCTTTTCTCAGAAGTTCTTCTATGGATAATTTCTTGTCGAGATTTTCTATAAGCTCTTGACGGATGCATTTAATGATTTCAATTTGCTCTTTGGTATAATATGTTGCCTCATATTGATCTTCGATCCGCAGTTGCTGGATATGATAGAAAAGTTCCAGTAGTTTGATACGGAAGTAATCCCGCCCTTCCACGCCTTTTGCAGCGTACAATTCATCGAAGATATGTAACAACCGCTGTGGTGTCCGACATAAAAACCACTTTTTTTCTA
>CAKRVB010000054.1 GCA_934408725.1 uncultured Marvinbryantia sp. | reverse complement strand
TCAATTACATTCTGATTTAAATAGGACACAGCCCCTATGAGTCTGCCCAGATTTTCCTGTGCTTCCTCAACTGTCTCCACTCCATAGATACGCATAGCTTCTGCATTTATATGGACAATCTCATGCCCTGGCAAGGTATAAGATAGTACTCCAACACTTATCGTATCCAGAAGCTCTTTATAATAAAAACTCTGGTTTTTGTTTTCATCCTTTAGTTGCTGGTTCTGTTGCAGCAATCGGTTCTCCAGAAGTTTTTCTTTTTCAAAATGAACAATATTTCCTGCTTCCTGATGGTAACCCACAAGCTTGATCATGTTGTCTGGAGATGGTACCCTCCTTCCTGTACAGCGTATATAAATGACTCCCTTTACAGGATGCATGTAACGGTAAACAGCTTCTGATTCATGACTTTTCAGTTCTTCCATGTAACCCCAGAAGCACTCCCTCTCCTGCGGATAAATATGTTCTGCCACATACTCCATACATTTTTCTGGAGACAAGTCTTCTGTAATTCCAAACAGTTCATCCGTGATTTCATCCGTATACAGTCTTGTCTTTTTTCCTTTTTCAGACTCTACTTTCCAGAATCCGGAATTTCCTGCCTGAAAATATGCCTGTATATCCTCATTGTTCAACTTTTTCATAAGTCTGTCCCTCACCTTGTTCTTCCCAGTCTGTCAGTTTTCCTGTTTATTCAATACAGAAAGAATGACCGCTCTCAGTTTCTCAATATCAATCGGCTTGGCCACATGTTCATCCATTCCGGCATTCAAAGCAGCCTGTACATCCTCTGCAAATGCATTTGCCGTCATTGCAATAACAGGTATTTTCTTTCCGTCCGGACGGTCCGGCAGATTTCTGATCGCTTTTGTCGTTTCATACCCATTCATTTCCGGCATCATAATATCCATCAAAATCAGATCAAAAGTCCCCGGAGCTGTATTGCAAAACTGCTTCAGGGCAGATTCTCCATCGACAGTCCTGGTTACAATCAGCCCTTGTTCTTCCAATAGAGCTACTGCTATCTCTGCATTTAAATCATTGTCCTCTGCCAAAAGGACATGCAGACCATGTAAATCCATATCTTTCCTTAACTTCTCTTCCTTTTCAGTCAGTATCTGTTCTGCTATAAGCAGGGGGATTTCTACCGTAAATGTTGAACCAATACCCTTTTTGCTGCTGACCTCAATTTTTCCACCCATAAGATCTACATACTTTTTTGCAATGGCCATTCCCAGTCCGGTTCCCTTATAATTGGTTCTTGCCCCATTATTTTCCTGACTGAACTCATCAAATATCCTGGTCTGAAACTCCTCACTCATACCAATTCCGGTATCCGATATACGATAACGTACAATCACATGGTGCTCATCATTACCCGGACAGTTTTCTGCAGCAAACGAAATGGTACCTCCATCTTTTGTAAATTTGACTGCATTACTGATGATGTTGAGCAATACTTCCCTGATTCTGAGTTCATCTGCCATCACATAGGGATTTTTCAGTTCCTCTCTTGAAACAGAAAAATTAAGGTCACGGTTTTCCATATATCCCCTTGCAATCGACAAAACAGTATTTATCATATCCCTGAGATCTACCGGTACTGGCTTGTATTCCAGTTTACCGCTTTCAATGCGGCTGATATCCAATACATCATTAATGAGTGTCATCAGGTATTCTGAGCTCTGCCTGATCTTTTTCAGACAATTCTCCACCTCTTTGTCTGGCTTCTTCTTCATGGCAATCTCTGTAAATCCAACAATTGCGTTCATTGGTGTCCTGATGTCATGGGACATATGGTTCAGGAACGTTGTTTTTGCAATATTCGCCGCATTTGCATCCTGTGCTTCTTTCAATGCTTCCATCTGTTTTTTCCTGCTTACGGAAAGGGAATACAACAGAAGAAGCAGTACAAAAATAATCACAGATGAAACTCCGATAGCCAAACCTGCATACTCTGTAAGGACATCCTGCAAGGTCATTTTCTTTTCTGAAACAGAATTCTGTGCAAGGACAACGCCATTTAAAATATTGGATGACTGATCGATTGCTTTATTGATAATGGTAGCTGCTCTTCTGTTTTCTCTCGTCGTAAACATCGCTAATTCCTGTCGTTTTGCCATTTCTGCAAATGACAGGCTTTTGGTCAGTGGACTTTCATTAAGAAGATTAATTTTTGAAGAAGGAATGACCGTTGCTCCTGCTTTTCCATTTGCCACTGCCTCCAGGCATTCTTCCTGTGTATCATATAGTTTTATCTCTGCATCTGGAAAAAGAAGGGACACCATCAATTCCGAATACAATGAAGTCTCTGTCGCTGCGATCGTAGAGATACTGCTGTTATATTCATTTCCTTTGTAAATAACAACCGGCGTAATATCAAAGATTTCATCCGTCAAAATCACCTGAAACTGTTCCTGTGTATAAAAATCCTGAATGATAGGACCGGCAATATCGATTTCACCAGATTGCAATGCCTCATTCATCTGTTCTCCCGTGGAACAGGGAACCGCCTTGATCGTGATTCCATATTTTTTCTGAACAGTATCCAGAACAGTTCCTAAAATTCCTGTCAGTTTCCCATTTTCTTCCCCGCAAAAAGGAAGATTATCCTTTAGATATCCCACACAGATTGTATTTTCATGTGCATCCAGCCATTGTTTTTCTTCCTTGTTGAGTGCATAATTTATGACCGCTTTTCCTTCATAACGGGCATACAGCTTGCTGCTGTAGTCTGTTTCTGTATTGTTGATTTCTTCCAGTGCAGAATTTAATTCCTTTAACAGATCTGGTCTGGATTTTGATACACCGAAATAACAGTCACTTGCACCGATATTGGCGATTGCAATAAAATCACTGTTGACGGACAGCGCTGGAACCACAAGTGCATCCAGTTCATCTGCATCCAGTTTTTCTATCATTTCATCATAACCTTTACAGATAACAACCTCTGCCTGGATCTGATTGCTGTCCAGCCATTTTTTCAGAAGTTCTTTCTGATAGCTTCCATCTGCAGCACCGATACGACAGCCATTCATCTGCTTCAGATTACCATCCGCAAGATCCGCATGTTCCTCTCTGGTATAGATCCAATATCGTTCTGTACCCTCGGCATAGGTTGAATAATCGATAGATTTTGCTCTTTCCGGTGTATAACTGACACTTCCGAGTAAATCTATTTCTCCATCTTCCAGCATATCCAGGCACTCTTTAAATGGAGCATAGACATATTCATGCTTCCAGCCGGTTATATAAGAAATTTTCTGGAGATACTCATAGCCTGCTCCCTGCTTGTGTTCCCCATAACCGCCTTCCTGAAAATTGGCATATGGGAAGTACCCAACTCTCACTGTTTTATTTTCTTCCTCTATTACCTGAGTTGTTTTCCCGTCACTTTTTATTTCCGACGCATAAGCAGAAACCGGTACAAAGAGTAACATGATAAGTACTAAAATGCTCAAATAGAATCTTGTTTTCTTACCTCTTTTTCTTATCCGTTTTTCTATCTTTCTGTTCATTCTTTCCCTCTTATGATCCATTAAAGCGGACATTCGCAATCCGCTTTCGCTACTTGCTCCTGCTGTTGTTCTTCCCAGTCTTTAAGTTTTCCTGGCATCTGGATATCCAAAAGCATCAGGTCGATCTCCCTGTTAAATTCCGCATCATCTACAATGAGTATTTTTTGTCTTTTATCCATATTTTTAATTTCCCATATATATGCGGTTTTTATGATTTTTTGTCAGCAGTTTCATGATTGCTCTTTTTAATAACGGAATATCAATCGGCTTTCCGATATGTTCATCCATCCCGGCATCCAGACAAGCTTTTCGGTCTTCCTCAAAAGCATTTGCCGTCATGGCAATGATTGGGATCTTTTTGGCATCTTCACGTTCCAACCCACGGATTGCTTTTGTTGCTTCCAGTCCATCCATGACCGGCATCATCACATCCATGATGATAAAATCATACTCACCCGTTTTAGAATTTCGGAATATTTCAAGTGCTTCTTTTCCGTTTTTTGCTTCAGCAATATCCAGGTGCTCTTCTTCCAGTATTGCATGGGCGATCTCCATATTGATGGCATTATCTTCAACAAGAAGTACTCGCTTCCCTGACAGGTTCATGCTCTGTGGGCAATTATCCTTCTGCGGATCATCATTTTCAGCCAGATGATCAATCTCAAATGGAACCGTAAACGTAAACGTGCTTCCAACATTTTCTTCGCTTTCCAGTTCTATTGTTCCACCCATCAGTTCAACTATATCTCTCACGATTGAAAGCCCCAGACCGGAGCCACTGAATGTCGTAGTTGACCGTTTGCCTTCCTGCGCAAAAGCATCAAACGCATGTTTTTGAAATTCCTTACTCATTCCAAGGCCGGTATCTGAACATACAAACTGAAAAACCGCCGTATCCCCATCGTTCGATAATTCTTCGCAATGAACATTCACTGTTCCATGAAAATGATTGTATTTAATCGCATTGGAAGAAAGATTCATTAAAATCCTGCTCAGATGTACCGGACTTCCAATCAAATATCTGTGACGGATTGTGCTTGCGTCCACGCCGCCTTCAAATCTTACACCATTCTCATAAGCACTCATTGCAACAACCGTCAGATTATTACTTAACAGTTCTGCCAGATCAAAGGATTTATGTTCCAACACAAGGGAGCCGGATTCCAGTTTGCTGATATCCAGGACATTGTTGATCAGATTTTGCAGATAATCTGTGGACTGAAGTATCTTCTGCCTGCATTCCTGTAACTTGGCCACATCATTGTTATATTTTTCAGCGATATGGATCATCCCCACGATTCCGTTTAGCGGTGTACGGATATC
Organism: uncultured Marvinbryantia sp.; assembly: GCA_934408725.1. GTDB lineage: Bacteria > Bacillota > Clostridia > Lachnospirales > Lachnospiraceae > Marvinbryantia. The sequence goes on along the minus strand of CAKRVB010000054.1, from coordinate 2,943 downwards.
GTGGCTCATACGCTGGAGAAAGGCTGTTTTTGAAAGATTCGCACGATGAGCATCTTCCATGCTTGCCTTAAGCTGCTTCTGATACATGAGTTCCCGTGATTTTTCTTCCGTAATATCTCGTGCAACATAAAGCACATCCACAGCGTTTCCCTGCGCATCTCTGCTCTTTACAATAAATCTGGACAGCCTCCACTCTCCATTTGCTCCCATAAATTCAATCGAAACAGAATTCGTATTCCGGAGTCTCTCTGTTAATGTATCAAAGTCAAGAAACTCCCGGTACTTTTCTCTCTCTTCAAGACTAGCAAATGCCGTTGGAAGCTTTTCCATAATCTCATCAATTTTCCCCTTTTGTCCAAGGATTTTTTGCACAAGGCCATAACCTTCCAAAAGTTCATATGTCCGCTCTTTCACATTGGCATATATGATTGTTACATACAACGTAGCAATTGCAGAAATAATCTCTGCCTTTTTTGTTGCCTCATCAAAAGCCTTTTTCAACAGTACCGTACTTTTCAGGTTTTCTCTCACACATCCAAGATGCCCGCCGACATCAGACAGCAGTGTGATGGAAATCTCATTCTGTCTCAAATCAGGATTATCCACCCCGATGAATCCATTCATCTGGTGATTAGCGTAAATCGGCACTGCAATCAAGGAACATATTTCCTGTGTTCTTAACAATTCATATTCTTCCGGTTCCGAATATTTTGTCGCTTCCAGATCATGAATCACGATTGTTTCCTTGTTTTCAAAGCGTTTCATCCAGCTTGGCATCAAACTGACCGGAATTGCCTGAAGATTATCTATCTCTGGTATCACTCCATCAGCACACCATTCAAACGTATTGCTCAGGCTGTCCTTCTGATCGGTTTCCCAGTCAAAAACATATACCCGGTCTGCCCCTGTATAGTTTCCAATTGCCTGCAGCAAAGAGTGAATGATTTCTGACAACTCCTGCTCATTTTCCACCTGATCCATAAGCGAAATCTGATGCAGAATCGTATCCATGCTATGTAATTTTATTTGATAGAGTTCCTGAATATCTTTTGTTTTCATTTCCCATCCCCCTGCGGTCCCAATGTATTCCACTCATTCATGAACCACTGCTAATCATTATGTACATATCTTAAAATTGTTTTTATCACTTCATCCATCACAATCGGCTTTGACAAATGTGCGTTCATTCCTGCATCCAGTGATGCCTGAACATCTTCAGCAAATGAATTAGCTGTCATTGCTATAATAGGAATGTTCTTTCCATCCGGTCTGTCATTTATCGACCTGATTGCTTTTGCCGCTTCATAACCGTTCATTTCAGGCATCATAATATCCATCAGAATTACATCAAATGTGTCTTCCGGATGATTTTGGAAAATCTCAACCGCATTCTTTCCATCTACAGCTCTTTCTACATTCATTCCAAACTCTTCCAGCTGCACGGCAGCAATCTCTGCATTCAGCTCATTATCCTCTGCAAGAAGGACATTGACACCTGTAAGATTTACCTTTTCAGAAAAACCTGTGTCTGACTTATTACATTCCTGATCTGTAATTTCCAGAGGAATATCCACAGTAAATGTGGTTCCCTCATGCTTTTTACTCTGCACGGAAATGGTTCCACCCATCATATCTACATACTTCTTTACGATAGCCATCCCCAGTCCAGCTCCATGGTACTGCGTTCTCACATCGGAATCTTCCTGTGCAAATTCCTCAAAAACTTCTTTTGTAAATTCCTCACTCATGCCAATACCAGTATCCGAAATGCGGTAATGCATATTTATATATCCATCCCCGCCCTTTTCCTGACACCGGGCTTCAAATGTAATCGTCCCTCCATCCGGAGTGAACTTCACGGCATTGCTCAGAATATTAACCAGCACATCTCGCAGACGTACAGGATCCACAAGTACATTTGGGATCTTTGCTTCTTCACGCTGGATCTTAAAGCTGATATCCCTGTTCGTAAGAAAGCCTTTTGTAATATCCAGTGCAGAATCTGTGATACTTTTCAAATCTGCCGGTACCAGATTGTATTTCACTTTTCCACTTTCCACGCGAGTCAGATCTAATACATCATTGATCAGCGACAGTAAATACTCTGAACTTTCATCAATCTTTTCCAGACAATTTTTCACTTCGTCTGACGGATTATTTTTCATTGCAATACCGGTAAATCCCATGATTGCATTCATCGGTGTTCTCATATCATGGGACATATGTGACAGAAATGTTGTTTTTGCCTTGTTTGCAACCCGTGCATACTCTGCCAGTTCCGCCATTTCCTCAGCCTTCTCCTGGGCTGCCTTCTGAGCTTTTTTTCTTGCACTGAGACGCATTGCTATCACAGCCATAGTAGTCAGCAGCCATCCGAAAATAAGAAGAACCCAAACAGTAACAACAGGATGCAGACGGATCCAGTCAACAAATGTCAGATTTGTTGCTTTGTATGTGGTATACTGTGCTGCAAGATCTTCAACAAGATTTTGGGGCATTGCATACATTGCTTTCGTCAGAATACCAGCCAGCGCATGGTTCTCTGTTGACGAAATTACCATGCGGTAGGTGAATGTAGGCTGTTCCAGCAGAGAATATGTCATGGTGCCCGTGGTGTCACTATTCACAAATGCCTGCGCCATGTAGTAGTAAACGAAAGCAGCATCGGCTTTTCCCTTACGGACAGCTTCCATCATTTCCTGTCGGGTACTGCACATCAGTTTTTCTGCGCCGGGTGCCATTGCATCTGCAATGGAATTTGACGCTGTCTGGTCAACCGTAGCAACAACATTGATTTTTCCATCAAAGTCTCGGCGTGTCACTTTTGCCAGCTGCATCGTAATGTAAGGTGCAGTAAGTGCCCATTCGGCTCTTTCCACGCTTAGTTGAACTTAACGTGAAAGAGTTCCCCAAATAGCACTTTCGCTTTCAATAATTCAAAAC
>CAKRVB010000053.1 GCA_934408725.1 uncultured Marvinbryantia sp. | reverse complement strand
ATATTCAGAGACTTTACAGGAAAAAGCAGAATACAGTAAAGGATTACCTTCACAAAGTGACCAGATGGATTGCAGAAAAGAAGATATCCGTTTTGTGTGCCCAGTACTTCGGAAAAGGAAATCTGGATGCCATTCATGCCATAGAAGGGATAACCTTACGGTTTTCCCTGGCTATCTCAGGGATCGTGGCTTTACTGGCGTTTACCGTTCCACAATATATGATGCAGCTCTTCACCGCAGATCCGGAGCTGATTGCCATTGGTTCTTCCTACCTGAGGGTCATGGGAATTACCTATCTGTGTTGGGGCGTGACAGAGGTGTATCTGTCGATTTTGCGTAGTGTGGGAAGAGTGACCGCCAGTATGGTACTGAATGTGCTGGCCTTTGGACTGAATATTATTCTGAATGCCACGTTCATTTTTGGTCTGTTTGGTGCACCAAGGCTCGGTGCAGTGGGAGTAGCCATAGCAACTGCATCTTCGAGAGCCATTGAGCTGATTGGATGTTTTATAGTTTCTGTTTTCAGTAAAGACGTGAAATTAAATCTCACTTATATCTTCATACGAAGTAAGGTGCTGCTGAAGGATTTTATCCGTCTGTCTCTTCCGGCACTGGGAAATGATGTGTCCTGGAGCGTGGGATTTGCCATGTATTCAGTGATACTGGGGCATCTGTCTACCGATGTGGTAGCTGCCAATTCTCTGGTTACCGTAGTAAGGAATATCGGATCCGTATTTTGCTTTGCCATTGCCAGTGCGGGAACGATTCTGCTTGGTAATATTATGGGAAAAGGGGATATGGAAAAGTCCAGGGAATATGCAGCCAGAATGCTGAAAATGACGGTGATAGCCGGTGCAGCAGGAGGGCTGATCGTATTGGCAGTGACCCCGTTTGTGCTGCATTTTGCATCCCTGAATGAAAATGCCATGTATTATCTTAAGATTATGCTGTTGATCAATACGTATTATATTATGGGATCTGCAGTGAATACCGCACTAATCGCTGGAGTGTTCCGGGCAGGAGGAGATACCAGGTTTGGACTGATCTGTGATACCATCGATATGTGGTGCTATGCAGTTCCACTGGGATTTTTTGCAGCCTTTGTACTAAAGTTGCCGGTGCTCTGGGTATATTTCCTGCTGTGTACCGATGAATTCGTTAAATGGCCGTGGGAGAAATGGCAAAATCATTAGATATTCCGGCTTCCACATTACGATATTATGACAAAGAAGGCTTATTGCCTTTCGTGGAACGTTCAGCCGGGGGAATCCGCGTATTCAAGGAACAGGACATGGAAAATATCCGTGTGGGACGGAAAAATGCAACGGATCAGGAAGTAATGGCTGCGGCTAAGGCAGCAAGATGTCATGAGTTTATTGAAAAGCTGCCGCAGGGCTATCAGACCGTGATCGGAGAAAACGGTTCCACCCTGTCAGGTGGAGAGTGCCAGCGGCTGTCCATAGCCAGAGCACTGCTCAAAGATGCCCCGGTAATCTTACTGGATGAAGCAGAACGGACGGTATGCAAGGCTGGTAAAACTGCAGACAGAATCTGCACAGTGGAAGATAAACACCAACTAATGCAATCGGTAAATACAATTATTTTCTGGAACAAAATTTACTTTTCCAACCAACAGAGATAATGTTATAATGTAGTAGATATAAAATCTTACTTGCGATTAATATTAATGATGAAAGTTGTGTTGTAAAAAAGGAGTGTAAAATTATGGATTGGAATCTAAAAATAACGGATATGGCAGGAGCTACACCGGAACACTCTGCTGTAATCGTAAATTTTGTCGCCGCAATCAGATATCAGTTAAAGAATAGTACATGCTATGTATACTCGGATAATGTTCAATATCGCTTCAAAGATAATCAGGGTAACAACAAGATAGTAATTCCTGATGCGTCCATAAACTGTCGTACAAAATCAAGACGTGGAAATACATTTACAGATGCGCCACGTTTTGTTATGGAGGTTCTGTCTCCATCAACAGAAAATTATGACCGGACAGAGAAAATGCAGCTATATTGCGAACAGGAGATTGAAGAATACTGGATTGTTGACTGGCGTAAAAAAACAGTTGAAATCTACGAACTGGATTATGAAGGAGAGACTCCGAAGTATTATCTTTTAAAAACAATTACAGAAGAAAATAAGGATGAGTTACAATTACTTCATTTTCCAAAGATAAAGATTACCTTTGATGAATTATTTGAGGAAATTGCTTAGTGGCTTTTGGTAAAAAATGACGATATTGCATGAGAAAGAACCTCTTGCAGTATCGTTATTTTATCGGTGATTTTGCGTACGATCACCAATCGGGCAATGACGGATCTGGCGTGGATAAAGTGCAGCCATTAGCTTGATGAGAAAGTGGCTCGCAAGATAACTACTACATTATTGGTTCTTTCTGGAATTTCTCTTATTTTGAAAAATCTGCAAATGCAAGATCCCCAAAAAGGAAAATATCTGTTTTTTAGAATTTGATCAGTACGTTTGCCAACGGCCATAAGACAAACATGATGATCAGAAAATCCAGTACAAGAAAGATGGCACAGTATTTGGCTTCATTTTTCATTGTAATGTGTTCCGGCCCAAAGAAGAGTGGAGATGGAACGGCAGCAGCAGGAGTCAAAAGTCCCATGATAGCTGCAAAACCGATGATCATTACAAAAGCAGGAAGATTGATTCCTGATGTAGATAATATAGCGATACCTACAGCGTACATTAGATAAATGGTAACGGTATTAGACATAAACTGTGGGAAGAGCCAGAAAAAGACAACGATCAGAAAGATCACAACAGAGATTTTTCCCTGTGTGGACAGCGGTCTGGCATTTCTTCGTGTGGCTTCCAGATCATAATTTTCAAATAAGGTGGTATCTGGCTTCCAGATAAAACGGAAAACAAACATCTCGATGGCAAAAGCCATGATCTCAAATGGAATACCGATCATCAGCCACTGGCCAAAAGAGATCGTAACTCCGAGAACAGGACCGGCAGCTGCAATCAGAAGCAGCGGCAGTACATGAGAGATAGGAGAACCGGCAGATACAATGGAATTGTTCCAGTACAGACCGGCCATGACAACGGTATAAAATTTATCCTCTTTTTTATAACCAAGTTTGTCGAGAATGTTTTTAGCCAGATCAATGTACATAATAGCAACTGCGGTAGCTTCCATAAAGGTACCTACAATCAGATTAGACAGCAGGAACATGAAAAGGAAGGCATATGGGCGCCCCTGTACAAATTTTCTCGTGATAAACCATGTTGCTATTTTTTCAATCACACCAGTCTGTGTGAGTACGGCAGAAAGTGCCATACAGGAAATGACGGTAATAATAATAAAATTACCCATGGAACCGGCGTATACATCTGCATAATAGTTTTTTCCGTTATTCATGACACCTGTCATAACAAGGGCAATGATGGCTGCCAGACTGACCCAGTCAGTACCAACTGTGATCCACAGATAGATGACCGGAATCAGAATGCCGAGCATGTGCACTCCATCGGCGGTTAGGCCATTGCCAACCGGAAGCAGGAACATAAGAAGAGCACCTAAAATAACGGCTGTCAGTATATGAAGGTAAGTTTTCTTTGCATTCATTTTCTCTCTCCCTTTTTGTTTACAGAATATCAAATTTGATCTTTTCATATTCATCCATAATAATAGCCTGCCATTCAGGACGACACAGAATCAGGCATGGAATGTAAAATCCACCTTTTCCATTTCGGTGAAGGGTATCCCTGGTGAAAGTGCGAACCTGTTCTTCGGTGACAGGCTGTGCAGCATCCATCACATCCAGGGCACGGGTATTCATAAATACGTTATATACGACTTTGTCACCAGTCAGTTTTTTCATTTCCGGAATATTATTGATTTCCATGATGTTCAGAGCATCTGGCTTCAGATCTTCTACGATTTCCGGAATCAGATCATGAATATCACCGTCACTGTGAAGTTCGAACAGAATTCCCTTGCTGTGTACATGGTCAATAATTCGTTTGGTTGGCTCTTTGATCAGGTCGCGCCATGTCTCCGGGGAGAAGAACAGTCCACGCTCGGTTCCCCAGTCATCGTGATAGCAGATGATATCTGGTTGATAATATTTTGCAATATAGTCGATTAGCTTGCATTTATAGTCTGCCAAAGCATCGAAAAATTCTGCAATTTCATCTGGATCTGTCAGTAATGCACAAAGGGCATCTTCAAATCCCATTAAGGTGTGCAGACGTTCGAACAAACCATTATGGATCATCTGGTAAAGCAGATTGTGTTTACGATCAAAGGCAGGAATGCGGTCTTTACGGGCAGCTTCTTCCCAGTCGAAGTTGTCAAGATCCGGAAAATGAAGGACATCCTTCCAGTCGCAGATATCTTCTAATAGAATTTCATTGGATGGAAAAGAAGCTGGTTCCTCTTCTGGCCAGATCCATTCTACACCAAACCAGTCACGACCACGGCTGCCACGACCACCGCCTCGTTCCTGATAACCGGTTACAGGTACATTGTTGATGATGCCCTGTCCCATAAATGGCTGATATTCCGGCATCTTATGCTGGTACAGGCGACTCACATTTTCTTTTGCACTTATCATAATAAAACCCTCCTTCAGACAACTGTTTTTGTTGTCTATAGAATAGCAGACAACAGTTTTTTCTGTTATGGCCGGTAAATACAAAAGAAAGAAAAAGAATTGTGCAATTTTGTACAGCACAGAAGCAATGGCTGGATTTTAAAATAAAAAACAGCTATAATAGGAGCAGAAAGAAACGGAGAGGAGAAGGTACATGAAATTGACACTGGCACTTTTGACTGAAAAAATGTCTCAGGAGTACCCGTCCCTGCAGCTGACAGATACGAAGTATCGCAAGATCAGTCATATAGCCTTTTTTTCATCGGAAAAACATTGCATGGAAAAAACAACGTTATATATCATTGCAGACAAAAATCAGTTGCAGCAATATGATACGGAAAAGATATCTCAGGAGTATTTGTTTTTTTATCCCCAGGGAATGGAATGGTTGCATGGAATTGCATATCCGACGGATCAGGAACTGTATCAGATGATCAATCACCTCTATTTCTGGTTCGAGAAATTTCAGCAGTGGGAAAAGGATGTCATGCTGGCGGTCAGAGAAAACAGGAGTCTTTCAGAAATATTGAATCTGAGTACACAGGTTACACCGGATACCATCTGGGTCAGTGATCCTAATCTGAAAATGCTGGGACATACATCCCCTACCTTGATGGATGCAGTCAGTGCAATCTGGCGATATCAGGTGAAATATCACTATGTACCGATGAATGTGGTTCAGAAACTGATCGAAAGCGGGGAACTGCAGATGTTATCAGAGCGACATAGAGTATTTACCAATCCAAGAGAAAGTTTTAATCTGCCCTATACCTGCAGAAATATATTTTCAGATGGCGAGTTGAAAGCACATATTTTTATTGTCAGCATTTATTCTCAGCCAAACCGGACAAACTGGGAAGTAGCGGATCATCTGGGGGAGCTGTTATTGCCTTATATACGCAATCATCCAGAGTTGTCAGCCGGTTCCAGGTCTTTTCATGGAGGATATTTCAGGGACATTCTGGAAGGAAAACTAAAGGATGTGACTTTAATTAAACAGCAGCTTTCTTATTTTTCCTGGGATATGAATGATATATTTGCCCTGGTGCTGCTAAAGGCAGAAGAGGAGAAGAGTACACCGGATGTGATCTCAAGTCTGCTTGCATCCTGTTTGAGCAAAAAGCAGATTGGTGACTGTCAGATTTTCACAAAGCAAAATTATGCGCTGGCACTGGTACGGGAACCAGATATAGAAAAATTGCGAAAATTGCTGGAGGCATTTGCAAAAGAAAAACAGCTATATGTTTCACTTAGCCGAAGCTTTTCACCGTTGACAAAATTACCGTCTCAATATGAGAATACAGAACAGCTTTTAAACATGGGAGTTTCTTTTTCACCCCAAACGTATTTTTATTGCAATGCAGACTATGGATTATACATGATCATGGATGAATTGTTAAAAAAGCATGCCATTACAGAAGTATGTCATGAAGGTGTGATGCAGCTGTATACCATCGACAGGGAAAAACATACGGAATATGTGGAAACATTATATGCATATTTGTCTAATGACAGGAACATTTTACGAACCGCAAAGGCACTGTATATTCATCGTAATACACTCAATTACAGGTTACAGCATATTTTTTCGTATATAAATATTCCAGAATTAAAACCAGAGGAACTGCATTATATTCTGCTATCGTTGTATGCGCTGAAATATGGAAAGCATTTAAAAGGAAAACAATACCAGGTCCATTTGTAATGATTCCGAATGTATGCTTTTTTTGGTGTTTTGCAAACGCCTGGTATTCAATAAAGTGGAAAGGAGAACTATGGTATATATATGCAAATATAAGTCACCATTAGGGGATATTCTATTGGCTGCGGATGAAATTGGGCTTACCGGTTTGTGGTTTGAAGGACAGAACTATTTCGCAGACACACTTCCGGATGAGCATATCCAACAGGAGACAGAGATCCTCACAGAGACAAAAAAATGGCTGGATATGTATTTCGCCGGGGAAGAACCGAAATTTACTCCGCATCTTCATCCTGCCGGATCAGAATTCAGACAGGCGGTGTGGAAAATCTTATTACAGATACCCTACGGTCAGACGATTTCCTACGGAGAAATTGCCCGAAAAATGGCTGAGATGAAAAAAATCAGCCATATGTCTGCACAGGCCGTTGGCGGTGCAGTTGGACATAATAAAATATCCATTATTATTCCCTGTCATCGCGTAGTAGGCGCAAATGGAAATCTGACAGGATATGCAGGAGGAATTGATAAAAAAATTTCACTGCTTGAACTGGAACATGCGGATATGAGGAACTTATTTATAAACTAAGAATTTCTTTCAGACCCTGGATTGCGCAATCTAATTCATCCTCCGTATTTTCAGGCCCAAAGGAGAAGCGGATTGTTCCGGCAGGATAAGTACCAAGTGTCTTATGCGCATTCGGTGCGCAGTGCAGTCCCACCCTGGTCATGACCCCGTATTCACTATCCAGCTGCCATGCCACCTGGGACATGTCGATCTCCGGTGTCTGGATGGAAACTACGGCATTCCGGTCAGTGAGATCTTTTTTCCCAATGATACGGATGTGTCTGCCGGTATCATCCAATGCCAGCAGCTGCTCAAGAAAATAACCGGTAAGGGACAGTTCTTTTTCATAGAGGGACTGCATTGGTGATTCAGCTATCTGTGGCTGTGCATTCAGAAATAGCAGCGCCTCATGCAGTCCGTAAATTCCCGGAAGATTGGGTGTTCCAGATTCAAACCGATCCGGCAGAAAATCCGGAATCTCCTCTGTATGGGACACACTTCCAGTGCCGCCCGAAATCAACGGCTCCATCTGCTCTGCCAGCTCCTGGGACACCAGAAAACCACCCGTCCCCTGTGGCCCGCGAAGCCCTTTATGACCGGTAAAAGCCAGTGCATCAATATGCATTCTTTCCATATCAACAGGTACAATTCCAGCCGTCTGTGCGGAATCCACAATAAAAGAAAGATGATGCCGCTGGCAGATTTCACCGAGTGCGTCAAGGGGCATTCTGGTTCCGCAGACATTAGAAGCATGCAAAGTAACAATAGCCCTGGTCTGTGGCCGGATCATGCCTTCGACTTCCTCCAGAATCATAGAGCCATCCTCACGGCAGGGAATCCGGTCAAATAAAATCCCCTTAGAAGCCAGCTGCACCACTGGCCGCATAACGGCATTATGCTCCATAGCCGACACCAGGATGTGATCTCCTGGTCTCAGAAATCCCTTCAAAATGAAATTAAGACTGGTGGTGACATTCGGTGTAAAAATCACATTTTTGCACTTGGAAAAGTGGAAAAGCTCTGCCAGGAGCTGTCGTGTCTCATAGATTACTTCCTCAGCAGAGTAAGCACTGGAATAGACACCGCGGTTCACATTCACTCCATTCATAGTCAGATAATCCATCATAGCCTGTGCCACACCTGGAGCTTTTGGAAAAGAGGTGCTGGCCTGGTCGAGGTAAATTCGATTCATAGTCAGATCCTTTCTTAGGTTTCGTAATATGAAAATCATACCACAATCTATAGAAAATATCTATAAATCCAGAAAATAGTCCCGGATAATCAATTAGAGTTTTCTGACAAAAAATGTTAAGATATAAAAAGATTTGACAGTTACTGAAGGAGGAAAGAGTATGAAAGAAACATTGTCAAAGAAAGAAACGCCTGTAATCATTGGGGCAGGCATCATCATCGGAATCATTGCAGTAGCACTGGTATACTTCGGAAATCCTGCAAACATGGGATTTTGCATCGCCTGTTTCCTGCGTGACACTACTGGTGCACTGGGATTTCACAGCGCAGCAGCGGTACAGTATATCCGTCCGGAAATCGTAGGTCTGGTACTTGGCTCCTGCATTCTGGCACTTGCAACTAAGGAATTCAAGCCAAGAGGCGGCTCCGCACCTGTTAGTCGTTTCGTGATCGGGATGTTCGTTATGATCGGCTGCCTGATGTTCCTTGGCTGCCCGTTCCGTATGATTCTTCGTCTGGCAGGCGGTGATTTCAACGCCATCTTTGGTCTGATTGGATTTATTGCAGGAATTCTTGCAGGTGTATTTTTCCTGAAAAAAGGATACACTCTGAAACGTTCTTACAAAATGCAGCCAGTCGAGGGCGGCATTTTCCCGATAGTGGAAATCGGAATCCTTGTGCTTCTTATCGTTGCACCTGCATTTATCCACTTCACAGAAGCGGATGGTGGCCCTGGTGCAAAACATGCTGCAATCGCTATCTCCCTGATCGCAGGACTTCTGGTAGGGGCACTGGCACAGAGAACCCGCCTTTGCATGGTTGGCGGAATTCGTGATGTAGTTCTTTTTGGAGAGTGGAAGCTGCTTCTTGGATTTATTGCAATCCTGGTAAGTGCACTTATTGGAAATATGATTCTTGGATATTTCAACCCTGGATTTGCAGGTCAGCCGATTGCACACACAGACGGTCTCTGGAATGCACTTGGAATGGCGCTTGCCGGATTTGGCTGCGTTCTTCTTGGGGGCTGTCCTCTTCGTCAGCTTGTACTGGCAGGTGAAGGAAATACCGATTCCGCAATTACCGTATTTGGTCTGATGGCAGGTGCGGCTGTGGCACACAATTTCGGACTTGCTTCCTCAGGTGAGGGCCCTACTGCAAATGGAAAAATTGCAGTAATCATTGGATTTGTAGTGCTGATTGTGATTGCAACTGTGAATTCTATGAGGAAGAGCGAAGCGTAAAGAGAAAGGAGATTTAACTCTATGAAAACAATCGATGCAAGAGGACTTTCCTGTCCGGAACCGGTGATCCGTACCAAGAATGCGCTGGCATCAGGCGAGAAAGCTTATACCGTAATGGTAGATAACGTAACTGCCAGGGAGAATGTTTCCCGTTTTGCCCTGCATCAGGGATATCAGGTATCTGTGAAAGAGGACGGCGAAGATTTCATCCTCACTCTGGAGAAATAATGGGTAACTATATAGCCACATTTTTTTCCCATTTCGGGGCAATGGTGTTTAAGAAAAAATGTGATGGGGAAGGTTATCCGGC
>CAKRVB010000052.1 GCA_934408725.1 uncultured Marvinbryantia sp. | reverse complement strand
GATTTGATGTTGGATTTCCACATTTTATTAGATCTTCTATGGGAGTGGCTCACGTTGTTTCCGAAATGAGCGCCCTTATCACAAATTGCACATTTAGCCATGACAGCACCTCCTTATTACTTTTTCGTCCATACTTAACGTGTACGAACTGACAACAATCGTATTCTAACAGAAATGAATATATTTTGCAAGTAGAAATTGAAAAAAGATATTTCCTTTTTTACGAAAACTTGTTATACTATAAAACGAGTATCAAGGAAAATGATATCTGGAGGTAAAATATGAAGGGACGTATGAATAACGAACTTGGTTCGATTTCGATTGATTTAGATGTTATAGCGACCTATGCAGGCAGTGTGGCAGTAGAATGTTTCGGAATAGTTGGAATGGCTGCTTTCAGTATGAAGGACGGTCTTGTGAGATTGCTTAAGCGTGACAGCTTAAAACATGGAATCAATGTAACGATTGGGGAAGATAACCGGATTTCCCTTGATTTTCATGTGATTGTTTCATACGGAGTAAGTATCTCAGCAGTATGCGAGAACCTGATGGAGAATGTAAAGTATCGTATACAGGAATTCACAGGTATGGAGATTGATAAATTAAACATTTATGTAGATGGCGTAAGAGCAATTGATTAAGGAGGACCGCAAGAAGTGGGTAAAAGTACAATAAATGCCGAACTTTGCGCAAAAATGTTCCTGGCAGGTGCCAAGAACCTGGAGGCAAACAAAGAGTGGATTAATGAACTGAATGTATTTCCGGTTCCTGACGGAGATACAGGCACGAATATGACACTGACGATTATGTCAGCAGCAAAAGAAGTAGCAGGATTAGAGAACGTGAACATGGAGACACTGGCAAAGGCCATTTCCTCCGGTTCCCTGAGAGGAGCAAGAGGTAACTCGGGAGTAATCCTTTCTCAGCTTCTGAGAGGATTCACCAAGGGGATCCATGATACAGAAGAGATCGATGTGATCACGATCACAGAAGCATTCCAGAAGGCTGTTGCTACTGCATATAAGGCAGTCATGAAGCCAAAGGAAGGTACCATTCTGACGGTAGCCAAAGGATTTGCTGACAAGGCAACTGAGCTTGCGCTGACAGAGAACGTGGAGATGGAAGAACTGCTGGATACTTCTCTGAAGTACGCAGAAGAAGTCCTGGCGAAGACACCGGAGATGCTTCCGGTATTAAAGGAAGCTGGTGTAGTAGACTCTGGTGGACAGGGACTGATTCAGGTACTGAAGGGAGCTTTTGATGCTTATCTTGGAAAAGAAGTGGATTATACCATTGAGAAGCCGGAGAGCACAGGGGAGCCTGCACAGGCAGATACCAGAACAGAGGCAGATATCAAGTTCGGCTATTGTACCGAGTTTATCATTATGACCAGGAAGCCAATGTCACAGGAAGAAGAACAGAAGTTTAAGGCATTTCTGGAGAGCATCGGAGATTCTATCGTAGTAGTAGCCGATGAAGAGATTGTAAAAGTACATGTGCATACCAATGATCCGGGTGTGGCGATTACCAGAGCGCTGACCTATGGTGAACTTTCCCGCATGAAGATTGACAATATGCGAGAAGAACATCGTGAGAAGCTGATCAGGGATGCTGAGAAAGTGGCAGCTGCACAGGCAGCAGAGCAGCCGAAGAAGACCATGCCGCATAAAGAAGTGGGATTTATTTCCGTCAGCATTGGAGATGGTATCGGTGAGATCTTTAAGGGACTGGGTGTGGATTACCTGATCGAAGGCGGACAGACCATGAATCCGAGTACAGAAGATATGCTGAATGCGATTGCAGAAGTGAATGCAGATACAATTTTCATTTTCCCAAATAATAAGAACATTATTCTTGCAGCCAATCAGGCACAGGCATTGACAGAGGACAAGAAGATCATTGTGATTCCGACCAAGACAGTTCCTCAGGGTATCTCAGCGATCATCAGCTTTGATGCTGCGAAGACACCGGAAGAGAACGAAGAGGCTATGAAGGAAGCGATCTCTCTGGTAAAGACCGGACAGGTTACCTATGCAGTACGTGATACCCATATCGATGATAAGGAGATCAAAGAGGGTAACATCATGGGAATTGGTGATCATTCCATTCTGGCGGTTGGTGAGGATATCGCAGAGATTACCAAAGAAACTATTGGCCTGATGATAGACGAGGACTCTGAACTGATCAGTGTCTATTATGGAGAAGGTATCACAGAAGAGGATGCGCAAGCACTGGGCGATGAGCTTCAGGAGCAGTATCCGGACTGCGAAGTAGAAGTATATGAAGGCGGACAGCCGATTTATTACTATGTAGTGTCTGTGGAATAAGCAACAGGGATAACATACAGGGTGGCAGAAGCAATCTGTCACCCTTTTTCAGGAGTAAAAGGATGGATAGATTTTCTGCAATTGACAATTTAAAAGGTGTGGGGGAGAAATCCAGAAAATTATTTGAAAAGCTGGAGATCCGGACGCTGGACGATCTGCTGACCTATTATCCACGGGATTATCGGAAGTTTGAGGAACCGGTACAGATCGGGAAGCTGCAGGCTGGACAGACTGTGGCAGTACTGGCGCAGGCTCTGAGGCCGCTGACGGTTCAGTATGTGAAGCGCATGCAGATTACCACAGCGCAGCTTGGGGATGGGGATGGCGCTGTTATGGCCAGATGGTTTCGTATGCCTTATCTGAAAAACACAGTGCGTCCGGGACAATGGTATGTATTTTATGGAAAAATCAGTCAGAAAGGGGCGAGTCTGGTGCTGGATCAGCCGGCGATTTATCAGCCGGCGCAATATGAAGAACTACAAAAAGCTCTGCAGCCAGTCTATATGCTGACAAAGGGCGTGACCAATCATATGCTGACCAAACTGATCCGTCAGGCTATGGAGTCTGTGGACTTGTCCCGGGATTTTCTGCCGTCAGAGATCAGGGAAAGATATCAGCTGGCAGAATATGACTATGCAATGGAAGAGATTCATTTTCCGAGAGATGAGCATCATCTGAAGCTGGCCAGGGAACGCCTGGTTTTTGATGAATTTTTCTTATTTATTCTGGCGATCCGCGCGTGGAAAGAACAGACGTCTGAACTGGAAAATCCATTTCCTGTGGAGGCAGACCCACTGGATGACATCGTCAGCCGCCTGGGATATCAGCTGACCGGTGCACAGCAGCAGGTATGGAAGGAGATCCGGCAGGATATGAGCGGAAAAAGCACGATGAACCGTCTGATTCAGGGAGATGTGGGATCTGGAAAGACGATCATTGCATTTCTGACCATGATACTGGCAGCGAGAAATCACTTGCAGAGCGCGTTGATGGTGCCAACCGAAGTGCTGGCAAACCAGCATTACGAAGCATTTACCAGGCTGACGATACAGCAGGGGATTCCGATTCAGGCTGTGCTTCTTACCGGATCGATGACAGCAAAGCAAAAGCGGGAAGCTTATGAGAAGATAGCGGCACATGAGGCAGATGTGGTGATCGGCACTCATGCGGTGATTCAGGAAAAAGTCGTATTTGACCGTCTGGGTCTGGTGATTACGGATGAGCAGCATCGTTTTGGAGTGCGCCAGAGAGAAGCCCTGGGAGAAAAAGCCGGGAAAATGCCTCATACCATGGTTATGAGTGCAACCCCGATTCCCCGTACTCTGGCAGTGATCCTTTATGGCGATCTGGAGATCTCCACCATTGATGAACTGCCTTCCAACCGTATTCCGATCAAGAATTGCGTGGTGAACATATCATATCGAAAAAAAGCGTATGATTTTATTGCAAAAGAAGTACAGGCAGGCCATCAGGCCTATGTGATCTGTCCAATGGTGGAAGAAAGTGAGATGATCGAAGCAGAGGATGTGATTTCCTATACGGAAAAGCTGAAGACAGAGCTGCCATCCCAGATCTGTGTGGAATATCTGCATGGCAAAATGAAACCAAAGGAGAAAAATGAGATCATGCAGAGATTTCTGGAAAATCAGATTCAGGTGCTGGTGTCAACCACAGTAGTAGAGGTAGGGGTGAATGTGCCAAATGCTACAGTGATGATGATCGAGAATGCAGAACGATTCGGCCTTGCTCAGCTGCACCAGCTGCGTGGCCGCGTGGGAAGAGGAGGAGACCAGTCCTACTGTATCATGATCAACGGAAGCGAGAATGGGCAGAATCAGAAGCGGCTGGATATTCTGAATCGATCCAATGACGGATTTTATATTGCCAACGAAGACCTGAGACTCCGCGGACCGGGGGAACTGCTGGGAGTCCGTCAGAGCGGTGCCATGGAATTCAAGATCGGAGACATCTATGCCGATGCGCAGATCCTGAAAAATGCCGGAAAAGAAGCAGAACGAATCCGCAGAGAAGATCCGGAACTGACGCAGGAATCGCACCGGGAACTGAAAAAACGGCTGGAAATCTATATGAGAAATGAACTAAAAAATCTGAGTCTGTAAAGAAAAACCCTCAAAAATTCACAAACTTTTTGTGACAAAGGGAAAAGCCGTTGCCAATTTCCAAAAAGAGGTGTATATTTCTTATGATTTAAAATAGGATGATATAGAAGCTGTAAAAAGCAGCCGGGAGGAAGAATTATGGCAGCAAAACAGACCATTTACGTTCAGTATATGGGAGATGAGATCACTACAGATGAGATTATGAAAAAGATCAAAGAATACTGGACCAAAGAACTGAAAAAGAAAGTATCCGAGATGAAGAACGTGACCGTCTATGTGAAACCAGAAGAGGGCAAGGCCTATTATGTGATTAATGACGAAATCACAGGAGATGTAGCACTTTCTTAATAATTGCCTTTTGACAGCAGGAGTTACAATTTGCCTGGAACAGAAGAGATACAGGATACAGAAAAAGGCAGGAGCCGTGTGGGCGCCTGCCTTTACTCTGCCTGCTTTCACAGATTACTGCATGGTATTCTGTGATTTGCTGCTCATCTGTCTTTCCTGTTCTTCGATCATTTTTTTGACCATATAACCACCGACAGAACCGTTCTGTTTGGAAGTCAGATTTCCGTTATAACCATTGGTAAGCGGAACGCCCAGTTCGTTAGCCACCTCATATTTGAAACGGTCTAATGCACCTTTTGCCTCGGGAACCGCTGTGGTATTAGATGAACGACTACTCATGATTGTTACCTCCTTTGTACTGGTTATTTGCAATTTTATATTGCGAGAATAGTATGTGGAATATAAAAAA
Organism: uncultured Marvinbryantia sp.; assembly: GCA_934408725.1. GTDB lineage: Bacteria > Bacillota > Clostridia > Lachnospirales > Lachnospiraceae > Marvinbryantia. Next base: position 4,824 of record CAKRVB010000052.1, on the reverse strand, counting down.
ACTTAAACTGGCAGTTGTTGCATGAAACGGAACAAAATGTATTTGCCATAATAAAAAAACAATGGTATAATTGACGAAGTAATATGGGTTAGTATGGGGAAAGGGATGGAACTATGAAAATAGGATTTATTGCACACAACAGCAAAAAAAGCCTTATGGAGAACTTTTGCCTTGCTTATAAAAGGATACTCAGCAAACATGAATTATATGCAACAGGCGGCACTGGAAGAAGAATTGAAGAAGTGACCAACCTGAGAGTACACAAGTTCCTGCCAGGGGCTGTCGGCGGAGATAAGCAGTTCACAGAGATGATCGAGCGGAATGATATGGATATGGTCATTTTCTTTTACAATCCACTGCTTCAGGACCCGAGACAGGCCGACATAGACAGCATTACCAGATGCTGCGATAAATATAATATCCCGATTGCGACCAATATCGCCACAGCAGAATCTCTGTTGCTGGGACTTGCCAACGGAGATCTGGACTGGAGAAATATCGTGTAACGTAGAAGCAGCATAGCAAAAGCTGTGGCGTGTCAGCACGACAAATGGCTTTTGGTTCATATAATACGAAAATCAGGGGGATAAATCATGTCAATTAATGACGTCTCGAATCTATTTATGTTTATCGGGGGTCTTGGAATGTTCCTGTATGGTATGCATGCCATGTCCGGCGGTATTCAGAAGTCCGCAGGAAGCAAGATGCAGGAACTGCTGGGGATCCTGACCAACAACCGTCTGGTTGCTGTTCTGGTCGGTGCGGGACTGACCGCAATCATACAGAGCAGCGGAGCCACTACCGTTATGGTTCTTGGATTTGTAAATGCCGGTATCATGAGTCTTCCACAGGCAGTAGGAGTGATCATGGGTGCGAATATCGGTACCTGTATCACGGCATGGATTGTATCGCTGGGCCAGTTGGGAGATAGCTTCAAAGCCATATCTCCATCACTGTATGCACCACTGATCCTTGGAATCGGTGTATTTATCACTGTATTTTCCAAGTCATCCAAGAAGAAGACGATTGCGGAGATTCTGATTGGTCTTGGCATGTTGTTTATCGGTCTGGATTATATGGGATCCGCAGCGAAAAGCTATATGGATTCACCGATTATTACGAATGCATTCATGGCAGTAGGAAATAATCCGTTCCTTGGTATTGCCGTAGGTCTGATCGTGACGGTGATCATGCAGAGCTCTTCTGCATCGGTTGGTGTGCTTCAGACACTGGCAGCGACCAGTGGTGCCGTTACTACCAGTGCAGCGGTGTTCATCTGTCTGGGAGCAGATATCGGTTCCTGTATGCCGGCGGTATTATCCAGTATCGGTGCACAGAGAAACGCCAAGAGAGTAGCAGCGATTCATCTGATCTTCAATGTGATTGGAGCCATTGTACTGGGAACGGCAGGATTTATTCTGTTCCGTATTATGCCAGGCTTTGCGCATACAGCGATTGACAGTGTGGGTATCTCTATATTCCACACAGGAGCCAAGATTGTGGATGTAATCATACAGTTCCCGTTTGCCATGGGACTGGTGAAGCTGTCTGGCTTGGTTGTCAGAGAGAAAGAATCCGATCAGATAGCAGAGGACAATGCCGAAAAAGCGACCCTGCGTCATCTGGACCGCCGTATCCTGAAATCCCCGGATTTTGCCGTGGAGAATGCGATCAAAGAAGTTGTGCATATGGGTGAGATAGCCAATGAGAATCTGAAAGATGCCTGTCAGGCAGTGATGAGTTATGACAAGGCTCTGATTGATAAGGTATTATCCACTGAAAAGACAATCAATAAAATGGAAGAACTGATTACGGAATATCTGGTTGAGATCGAGAATCTGTCACTGACAGAGAAACAGCATGAACTGATCAAGAACCTGTTTTATTCTGTCAGCGATATTGAACGTGTAGGAGATCATGTAGAGAATATCGCCGAGCTAGTGAATGTGGATGATCCGGAGAACAGAATCGTATTTACAGAAGAAGCTGAGAGAGAACTTTCTGAGATGATGAGTCTGGTAAAGGACAGCTTTTCCTGTGCAGTGCAGGCTATTGGTAACAGCAATATTGATCAGGCCGTTCTGGTAGGAAAGTACGAGGAACGGGTAGATGATATGGAAGATGAGCTGAGAGACCAGCATATTGACCGTATGGCCAGACAGCTTTGCAAGCCGGTCAGTGGTGTGGCATTTCTGGATATCCTCAGCAATCTGGAGCGTATTTCAGACCACGCATACAACCTTGCCGGTTATGTAATCAGTGAGAATGAAGGATAAAGAAATATGAGAGTAATTGCCGGTTCAGCCAAACATCTGAATCTAAAGACAATCGAAGGTATGGATACCAGACCGACCACCGACCGGATCAAAGAGACCCTGTTCAATATGATACAGACGGATATTCCGGGATGCAGATTTCTGGATCTGTTCAGTGGGAGTGGAGCGATCGGTATCGAGGCTCTGAGCCGTGGAGCGGCTGAGGCAGTACTGGTCGAATCTGCTCCGAAAGCAGCCGAGTGTATCCGGGAGAATCTGAAGTTTACACATCTGGAGGAACACGCAGAACTGATGCAGACGGATGTATTTCAGGCACTCAGCCGTCTGAGGGGACGGGGAGCGTATGACTTCATCTTTATGGATCCGCCTTATAATCATGAGCTGGAGAAACAGGTGCTGGAAGCATTACAGGGTTCTGATCTGGTAGATGACTACACGGTGATCATCACCGAAGCATCCCTGCAGACTGATTTTTCCTATCTGGATTCTTTGGGATATCAGATGAAAAAGTATAAAAAATACAAGACAAATGCGCATGTATTTATCGAAAAGAAAGATGCATAAAAGTCATTGTGAATGGTGACGGGCATGATACAGCGAGGAAATAAAAAACATGAAAAGAGCAGTTTACCCGGGAAGCTTTGACCCGGTAACATTTGGACATCTCGATGTGATGAAGCGTTCAGCGGCACTGGTAGATGAACTGATTGTGGCGGTCTTGCAGAATAACAAAAAAAATCCGTTGTTTTCTGTAGAAGAACGTGTTAATATACTAAAGAAAGTGACAAAGGATATCAGCAATATACGAGTAGAATCCTTTGATGGGTTATCGATCGATTTTGTAAAAGAATGTCATGCCCAGTTCCTGGTCAGAGGATTGCGTGCGATTACGGACTTTGAATATGAACTGCAGATGGCACAGACGAACCGAATCATGGATCCGGAGATTGATACGATATTCCTGACCACCAGTCTGGAATATGCTTACCTGAGTTCATCGACAGTCAAAGAAGTGGCTTTATATGGGGGAGACATATCAAAGTTTGTTCCGGAAGAAGTAGTATCAGAGATAAACAGAAAGATGGCGGGAAGCCATAGATAAGCAAAAGAGATGCCAGATAAAGGCGATTTTGCATGGGGTATTGAATGATTAATGAAGAAGGAGAGATAAGATGAGCAGCAGAATTGAGCAGATTATTGAAGAAATTGAAGAATATGTGGATAGTTGTAAGTTCCAGCCACTTTCTTCTACCAAGATTGTAGTGAATAAGGAAGAACTGGAAGAACTTTTAAGAGAGCTTCGTATGAAGACTCCGGACGAGATCAAGAGATATCAGAAGATTATCAGCAATAAGGATGCGATTCTGGCAGATGCACAGACCAAGGCAGACGCTCTGATTGCAGATGCAACAGAAAAGCAGCAGCAGATGGTAGAAGAGAATGAGATCATGCGTGAGGCAAGACAGCAGTCCCAGCAACTGTTAGATCAGAGCCGTCAGCAGGCACAGCAGATCCTGGATTCTGCTACAGAAGATGCCAACAACATCCGTATGAGTGCGATCAGCTATACCGATGATATGCTGGCTAATCTGGAGCAGATCATGAGCCATGCATCTGATACGGTAAGTGCAAAATACAACACATTTATCAATTCTATTCAGTCCTGTTACGATATCGTAACCAAGAACAGAAGCGAATTATCACCACAGTCCCAGAATACCAGCAACTACAGCACTGAAGATTTGGCAGCTGCCGATGAAGAAGATCAGGACGAAGAATAATAGAAAGAATATTTAGAAAGAATATTTAGAAAGAATATTAGTATGAAAAGAATCTCGATGTCAGGATGCTGGCATCGAGATTTTTTGATATGCAGAGATGATTGTTGTGGCTGCGGTCAGGTACCGAGTAATCGGGGGTGTAACGGCCCTGGAAAAGAAGAAATAAGCTAAATCCGCAGTTAGGTAGTGGATATCCGAGAGAGTAACGACCCCGGAAAGTAAGAAGCAAGCTAAATCCGTGGTCAGGTAGCGGGTAACCGGAGGTGTAACGACCCCGGAAAGTAAGAAGCAAGCTGAATCCGCTGTCAGGTGCCGGGTATCCGAAGGTGTAACAACCCCGGAAAAGAAGAAGCAAGCGAAATCCGCTGTCAGGTACCGGGTAAACGGAGGTGTAACGGCCCCGTAAAGTAAGAAACAAGCCAAATCTGCGGTCAGGTGCCGGGTATCCAAGAGAGTAACGGCCCCGGAAAGTAAGAAGCAAGCTAAATCCGCTGTCAGGAGGTGGGTAACCATAGTCACCCCGGCCCCGGGAAGTAAGAAACAAGCTGAATCCGCTGTCAGGTGCCGGGTATCCGAAGGTGTAACAACCCCGGAAAAGAAGAAGCAAGCGAAATCCGCTGTCAGGTACCGGGTAAACGGAGGTGTAACGGCCCCGTAAAGTAAGAAACAAGCCAAATCTGCGGTCAGGTGCCGGGTATCCAAGAGAGTAACGGCCCCGGAAAGTAAGAAGCAAGCTAAATCCGCTGTCAGGAGGTGGGTAACCATAG
>CAKRVB010000051.1 GCA_934408725.1 uncultured Marvinbryantia sp. | reverse complement strand
TGTTCCAGAAAAATGGATGATAAACTGATGGAATCTATTGAACCTTATCAGTTTCAGGATGCCGTTCCATTTAAGGCCGCTTATTTGTCCGGCTATATGGCCGACCGATACGATGTCGAAATGACAGAAGGGCGAAAACGGGCAGAAGAAAGAATAAAACGAAGTGCAGAAGAAGCGTTAAAGCCCGGAATTTCAAAGTATGATTCGGTAGTTACCATGTCCAGTGATGTACATATCATAGATGCCAGATACTGGTATGTGTTGTATCCGGTTTGGATTCTTAATACGACGTGGCAGAAAAACCAATATATTTTTGCCATGAATGGACAGACTGGAAAAATGGTAGGAGATCTGCCGTTTGACAGAGGCGCATTCTGGAAATATGTGGTATCCAGAGGCGTTGCAATCGGAGCTGTACTGTATGCGCTCATGTGGATAATTATATATATGGTATAGGAGGGCAGACAGATGAAGAAGACTATTTCAAAAATGAAGCTCTTATTGTCGATGGCACTGATGTTGATGATACTATCGGGAAGATTTGTAAACGTAAATGCAATGTCTTCAGACACACAGTCAACACAGCCAAAAGAGGTATCGTCCGGTGAACGTCTGAAAGATGAAGCTGGTCTTTTAAGTGACGATGAAGCAGACAGTCTGCTGGAGCAGCTGGATGAGATCAGTGAAAGACAGAATTGCGATGTCATTGTCGTAACGGTGGCATCTCTGGATGGCAAAACAGCGGAAAGCTATGCAGATGATTATTTTGATTTCAACGGTTATGGACTGGGTCAGGACAGAGACGGAATTCTTTTGCTTCTGTCAATGGAAGACCGCGATTGGGCGATTAGTACTCACGGTTTTGCAATTACAGCCTTTACCGATGCAGGCCAGAGCTATATGACAGATCATTTTTTATCTTATATCAGTGATGGAGAGTATGCACAGGGATTTCAGAAATATGCAGAATTATGTGATCAGTTCCTGACGCAGGCAAAAGAAGGAGAACCTTATGATACAGACAATCTTCCCAAGGGTTCCGTGGCATTTGTCTGGCTTCCGATAGATATTGTCATTGGCTGCATCATTGCTTTTTTCAGGGCACAGGGCAAGAAGAAGCGTCTGAAGACAGTAAGAAAAAAAGTGAGTGCAAGAGATTATATCGTACAGGGAAGCCTGAAAGCCAGAACCAACAGAGAAATTCTGCTTAACAGTGTAGTTTCATCCAGAGATATCTCAAGTTCGGATAACAGTTCTTCTGATTCCGGCGGCGGAAGCAGTACTCATACCAGCTCGTCCGGTGAAACTCACGGAGGATCCAGTGGAAAATTTTAATGTAACTGAGGAGAAAATATAAAAAATGAATCCATATCTTGGAAATAATGCAAAAAAAGTGAAAGTATCATCCTATATGATCAGCATTTTCTGTGTGCTTTGCGTAGCTGCATCTGTTCAGGTTGTGAAAAAAGATATCTGCACTGGAGAGGAGCTTTCTGGCATTATAGCAGGACTTGTGCTTATGGGACTTTTCCTGTGGCCGATTCTTCGTACTGTTCGTAAATTTATATGCTATCGAAGAACACAGAAGATCGCAGGCTGGTTATCTTATTATGAAGAAGCGGAGGTCAGTTTTCAGAAACTGGAGACGGAACTCGGACGTCATGTACCTACTCAGATAAAATATCTGATTCGGAAGGGATATCTGCAGAACCTGAAGATAGATATGGAGAAAAAATGCATAGAAATTATGGCACCGAACAAACAGGTAGAAGAACAGATCTATCAGGATCGGATTTGTCCATACTGTGGAGCAAATAACAGAACAGTAAAAGGCAGAGTAGCAACGTGTGAATTTTGTGGGCAGAAGATCTGATAAGCTGCTATTAAGATACCGTAAAGGGCACAGCCTGTGGATGAAGATCCCTGGCTGTGCCTTTTACGGTGTTTGAAAAAAGTACTAATTTTAGGATAGGAGAACAAAGGATAATTCGTTAAAATAATAAAACAACAAGAAAGAAGGAGAGAGTAGGGTCGTCTGATGAAGGAAAGGGGGCAAGAGAATAATGAAAAGAATATTGACGAGATTGATTGTAATTCTGATGCTGACTGGAATGACGGTGTCGGCAGAAGAAGAAACTATCTGGAACTTTGACAGCGAAGCGTATACATTGCGGGAATATACGGGTACAGACACGAATGTGGTGGTTCCGGATACACTGGATGGAGTACCTGTCAAAGTACTGTATATGAGTTGTCTGGGAAGTTCAGATACGCTTACCTCTGTGGTTCTGCCGGACAGTGTGACAGTACTTCGAAACGGTGCTTTAAGCTTCTGTGAGAATCTGACACAGATTACGTTATCCGAGAATCTGATCAGTATTGGGCGTGGGTGTCTTGGCAGTAACCATGCACTGACAGAGATCACCATACCGGCATCTGTCTGTTATATGAGAGGGGATGCGCTCGGTTTCTGCTTTAATATGCAAAAGATTGTATTTGAAGGAGCCTGCCCTGTATTCTATTCACAAGCCTTGCGTGCACTTCCGGATGATGTGGTAGTTTATGTACCGGATGATCAGCTGGAAGCATACCAGAAGGTGTTTGAAGAGAATGATCTGATGCTGGAGATTCAGCCAAGTGGAAAGCCGGCTGTGCTGCACACCCCTGACGAATACCTGGATACAGAAAATCTGATCTTCGATGCGGAAACGGGAACGATTACCGGTTATGAGGGAACAAATGCAAGACTGACGATTCCGGAAACGATTGACGGAGTGCCGGTAAAGTCAATTGGAAAAAGAGCATTTGCTTTTCATGATATTCTGTCGTATCTGACACTTCCGGAAGGACTGGAAGAAATAGAAGACGAAGCCTTCACAGATGTACAGACTTTGTATTATGTGGAGTTTCCATCTACCTTAAAAAGAATTGGTGATTATGCATTCAGGGGCTATGGCGGAGATGATCTGAATTTGCCGGAAGGTCTGGAATACATTGGAAAAGGAGCTTTCATTTATGCAGCTCCGACTCAGGATCTGATCATTCCGGAAGGAGTAAAAGAAATTGGTCCGTCTGCATTTGCTTCGATGGTATGGACATCGAATGTATATCTTCCATCTACACTGGAGAAGCTGGATGAAGAATGCTTTAAGAATGCCAGTCTGACATATGTTTATATGGATGGGACGACTCTGCCGGAGATTGCGGATACTGCCTTTGCAGAATGCAGCAATCTGAGAGATATTGACCTGAATGAACACTGTACCAGACAGCAGATGCTGGATGTACAGGAGATTGTGGATGCGCAGGGGCTGGAATGCCGGGTATGGAGAAATCAGAACACAGAAACGGTAGCTGCGCATTTTTCCATAGTAGAAAATCCAGATGATCCGAATACACTATATATCAGTGGATATGAGGAAGATCTGCCTAAGGTACGCAGTTACGGTACTTATTCAGACGATGAGAAGGAATGGAAAATTACAGGAGTTGCAGACGGTGCGTTGAAAGGCGACCAGACGATTACCTATTTTGCAGTCAATCATAATGATTTGTTTACTTATATTGGAAAAGAGGCATTTGCAGAAAGTATTGTGGAGCATGTGGATCTGTTTGATTCTGTGACTACCATTGGTGCAGAAGCTTTCCGAGACTGTACAGAGTTGAAGGAGATCACGATTCCGGCATCTGTGACAGAGATTGGAGAAAATGCTTTTGCAGGATGCAGCGGCCTGACGCAGGTGAACATTTTATGCGATGTAGGATTGCTTCCGGAAGGAGCTTTTGCCGGATGTGAAAATCTTACAGAGGCTACGGTGATGACAGGCAGTATTCCGGCAAGACTTTTCGAAGAATCCGGACTTACGACTCTGCACATGGGAGACGGCGTGACGGCTATTGGTGCAAGAGCATTTGCAGGAACTTCACTGAATGAATTTATTATACCAACGAATATTCCGGTTAACGGAGAATCACTGGAAGGTATCAGCACGGAGTGTATCAGGATTAGTGCCGATGCAACGGATGAGCAGGTGGCAGAATGGGATGCGGTATTAGATTATCCATGGTATGACACTCTGCACAGAGTCGGAGAAGAACCGTCGTTAGTAAAAATGCCATATGAACCATTGGCGGAAGACAACTTTGAATTTGATCCGGATACCAGAACGATTACAGCATATACCGGAACAGCAGTGGATGTGATTATACCGCGCACGATTGATGGAGTGCCGGTAGAAAATATTTCCTATAATGCGTTTGAATGTGCCAGAGATTATCTCACTTCAGAGATGGCAACGAATCAGGAAGAGGGCGACTGGATTCCAATGCGCTGTCTGATCCTGCCAGAAACACTGAAATCCATAGAAGACAGTGCCTTTATGGATTGTCATGATCTGGAAACAGTCATCTGTTATGCACCGCTGGAGAATACCAATAATGGTGTATTCCAGGAATTACAGGGACTGAAAACAGTGATCTTTGTGAACGGAGTCCGTCAGATGGATAATTATCTGTTTAATTACTGTAAGAACCTGAAGACTGTATGGTGTAAGAATCAGGTAGACCGTATCGGAATGCAGTGTTTCGGAGTAACTGGTCTGGAACAGATTTGTGTAAATGCAAAGGATATTGATTACAGTGCTTTTATCGGATCTGAGTCATTGAAAGAAATTCATATCCGCAGTGGAGTGGAGCGGTTGAATCTGACAGCCTTTGGAATGCTGACAGGAATCGAAACCATCTGTCTGGAGGGTGTGGATCCAAATGTACTGGAAACAGACTGGGTGAACTTAGAGAACAGCAGTGTTACCATTCTGGTACCGGAAGATACTACAGATGAACAGATGCAGCTTCTGGCACAGAAGTTCCAGGGATCTGCGATTATTACAGATGCGTCTCAAGTGAAGAGAGGAACCTGTCAGATGCCGGAAAATCCAATGCCGGCTATCGCAGAGATACTCAGTGCGTATGGAATTTCCTGACGGAATATGACGGATCATTCATAAAACGGTAATACCTGCTGCCAGATAAAAGAAATCTCTCTGGCAGCAGCAAATAAAAAATATATTTCATCATTAGAAAGGAGATGTGTACACATGACAAAGAAGATGGGAGTTTTTGCGGTAACAGGAATGATGGCTGCTATGATGGCAACAGGAGTATTGGCTGAGGATCTGACCAAAGAAGATGTATCCGGTCTCTGGTATATTACAACAATGGAGATCGAAGGAATGACTATGAGTCCGGCTGATATGGGCCTGGAAGCGTCATTGGAATTTGGGGACGGTGATACCTGGGAAATGACTATGTCCGGTGAAGATCCAACGCAAGGAACCTGGGAATTAGCAGGCGAAGAGATCATTATGCATTCGGATACAGCTTCGGATGTCAAAATGGCAATCAATGAAGAAGGAATGTTAGTTGGTGATATCGACAGTACGATCATGACCTTCAGCCGAGAAAAACCGGAAGCAACCGACTGGGCATCCATCATCGGTAATCCTGTGACAGACGAAGTGGAACTAAGCGACTTTGCAGGCACCTGGAAAATCATTGCTGTTGAGATGGATGAGATGGTAATGTCTTCTGACACCTGGGGAATAGAAGCTACATTAGTTGTGAAAGAAGACGGTACAGCATCTCTGGAATTAAAGGATCAGTTTAACGATGAGGAACCGACAAAGACAGAGCTGAAGGGTACACTGGAGGATCAGACATTGAAACTGGAACTCATTGATGATAGCGAGAGTCATTTCGGTCTCTTCCTGAGCCCGGATAAGCTGTCTCTGAATCTGCAGGATACTGGACTTCTGAAAAATATTGATTATATTGATTCAGAAGAAGAAGGTGCTGAACCAGAACCAAATTCTATCGTATATTTTGAAAAAGCAGAATAAACCGGAACAATCGATCATTTAAGTAAAGAATATTTTGAATAAGTAAAAAAACAGGCGGTGATTTCACTTGAATATGGGATCGCCGCCTGTTTTAAAATTTCCAATGACCACATTTAGACATCTCGTTGATGAGAAACTTTAGCTTCATGAAGCACAGTAAGCATATGGTGATAGTCTTCCCATAGCTTTACCGCTTCCATGTAAAACAGATTTCCGTAAGATGTCTTTTCCAAATGACTGTCAGACAGAAGAAAGAGGGAAAGATCTACTTCCTTTTCCAGAGTGCGAATGGTATCTGTTAGTTCTTCAATAGAAGTATGTAATTGTTTTGCTGTCTCAGCAAGATTCATGGTCTGATAAAGTATGATAAACGATTGGATTTGTTTCATGTTCATGGTACGTACCTCCTATGATAGGATTTATGAAAATAATATAACATAACTTTAAAAAATGACAATATTTTTCTTATTTTTTATGGTAGAATGCAAGGTGACAGAAACAACAGACAGAAAGTAAAAAGAGGGGGAAAGTATATTTGCAAAAGAGAACATGGAGCATTGGTGTATTGCTGTTACTGGTCATTTTTTTGCTGACCGGATGTGGCAGAGACACCCCGGAAATGGAATTTGCCAGTGCAGATGAGGCGAAAGAAGCATTGAGCACGGCGTCTACCATCGAGATCTATACAGATCTGTATTCTAAACGTAGAGAAACAAAGATTCTGGCAGATGGAAAGGTAGCTGGTTATGTGAAGTGGAATACGGTCTATATAGATGATCAGGAATGGTTTTCTGTTGAGTATACATCTGACGTAAAAGGCGAAAAGTCTTCTACCGGATACGGCTATTATGACGCAGAGGGGAACTGCCTGGGATATGCACAGGAACGGTATCTGGATATGGAGGATGGCAGCAGGGATCCATTTCTGGTTTTTCTGGATACAGATGGCACGATGCTGGACTATTTCGGCAGCAAAGGAGCATGGGAACTGTATGACGGAGACGGCAACCGGATTGGAACCGGAAGGATCAGCAGAGACGGCGTAAGTCTGCTGGAAATCAATTATACGAATATTTACCGGACTGTTTTTAAAATTGATCGAACAGAAGCGGCGTACATAGATTTTATGGATTTGATGGCGATGAATGAAGTTCTTCAGTCAAATGAACGTTATATTGATGATGATCCGGTAAATACCGGTGTGCAGATCTATGAAACAGTGGCATTCATAGCGATATTGATTATGGCTATTGGTGGAACGCAGTGGAAAAAGAAGGGAAAAGAATAAGAAGGGCTTGTATAGGAATTTTTCTGCGATCAACAGCGATTTCAAGTTGAAACATGCATAAAGTTGCGTTAGACTATAAGAAAAGACGGAGGTGAACGTGATGTTTAAGATTAATCCATACAGACCGGGTGCGGGATTAATGCCTGGATATATAGCGGGAAGAGATGAAGATATTCAGAATGTGGAGCAGATGTTTGAGGCTTTGACATTGAATATTCCAACGCAGTCTATTATATTCAGCGGACTTCGTGGAGTGGGAAAAACGGTATTAATCAATAAACTTCAAAGTATTGCCGAAGAAAAAGGAATTTTTTGCAGACATATCGAGATCGAAGAGAGAAATGATTTTATATCACAGATAGCAGAATGCTCTCAGGCATTTTTGAGAACGGTAAGTGCAAAAGAAAAATTTAAGCACTTAGTGCAGAAGCCGTTGGATGCCATTAAGTCCCTGATGATTTCATTTAATCCTAATGACAATACATTTTCGCTTTCTCTGCAGGATAGAGAACTGTATCTTTCCAGTAATCTGACTCAGAGTCTGACCGATGTATTTACCACGATTGGAGAAACTGCGCAGAAAACAGAGACTCCGATCTGTTTCTTTATCGATGAGATTCAATACATGAAGCAGAACCAGCTTGGATCTTTGATAGCAGCCCTTCACCGGACGAATCAGTTAGGATATCCGGTGATGGTAGTGGGCGCCGGACTCCCTAAAATATATAAAATGCTTTCTGATGAAAAGTCCTATTCAGAAAGACTGTTTTTGTATAAACAGGTGGATTCTTTAACATACGATCAGGCTAAAAAAGCAATTGAGGAACCTGCTAAAAAATTCCATGTATCCTATACAGAAGATGCTGTTGCGAAAATCATAGATGTTACGAAAGGTTATCCATTCTTTATTCAGCAGCTTTGCCAGATTGTATATAAAAAAACGGATTCTGACAAGATCGAGATTTCAAATGTAGAGTCCTGTATATCTGACTTTCTGAAAACATTAGATGAAGGATTCTTCAAATCAAGATATGAGAGATGTGCTGAAACAGATAAAAAATTTGTCTTTGCAATGGTAAAATGTGGTGAATTACCTTGTACAATTTCCAATGTTGCAAAAAATCTTCATAAAAATGTAAATTCTATTTCCACGACCAGAGCGCAGTTGATTAACAAAGGAATCATCTATCCGGTAAGATATAAAGAACTGGATTTTACCGTTCCGGAATTTGCCGGATATATCCAGAGACTGGATGAATACAGACAGTGGTGTGAAAGTTAATGGTCTTGCCCGGATTCGTCCGGGCAAGATTTTTGCATAGGAGGACTCTGTTTTCCCTTGAATTTCCGCCATATTACGGATATAATAGGAATACTGTGAAAAAATAGGTTTTCACATAAACCCGTTCTTTACATTATTTCTGAAAGGAAAACTATGAGAAAATTAGCGTTAAGTGATGAGATTTTACTGAGCATTGAGAAGCCGGCACGTTATATCGGCAACGAAGTGAACTCAGTGAGGAAGGATAAAGAAAAGATCGATGTCCGGTTTGCCATGTGCTTTCCGGATGTCTATGAGATCGGTATGTCCCATCTGGGCATTCAGATCCTATATGATATGTTTAATAAGAGAGAGGATGTCTGGTGTGAGCGTGTTTATTCCCCATGGGTAGATCTGGATAAGGTGATGCGGGAACAAAATATTCCGCTGTTTGCACTGGAGTCTCAGGATCCGATCAAAGAATTTGATTTCCTTGGTATCACTATCCAATATGAGATGTGCTATACGAATATTCTTCAGGTGATTGACTTAAGTCAGATCCCTCTGAAAGCTACAGACCGTGGAGAGGACTGTCCGATTGTCATCGGTGGCGGTCCGTGTACGTATAATCCGGAACCTCTGGCAGAGTTCTTTGACCTGTTCTATATTGGTGAGGGCGAGACCGTTTATTTCAAACTGGTAGATCTTTACAAAGAATGTAAGAAGGCAGGACTGAGTCGAACTGAATTTTTATATCGTGCATCTCAGATTCCTGGTATTTATGCACCGATGTTCTATGATGTGACTTACAACGAAGACGGAACCATTGCAGATTTCATACCGAATCGTGAAGGGGTACCGGAACAGATCGAGAAACAGATTGTAATGGATTTATCTGATGCTACGTATCCAACTGCACCGATTGTACCATTTATTAAAGCGACTCAGGATCGTGTGGTTCTGGAGATTCAGCGAGGCTGTATCCGTGGATGTCGTTTCTGTCAGGCTGGTATGCTGTACCGTCCGACCAGAGAACGTGACGTGGAGATGCTGAAAAAGACTGCGATTGCCATGCTGGAATCCACCGGTCATGAAGAGATCTCTTTAAGTTCCCTGAGTTCCAGTGACTATTCGAAGCTCCCGGAACTGGTGAATTTTCTGATTGATGAATGCAGACAGCGGGGCGTGAATATTTCTCTGCCGTCTCTTCGTATTGATGCCTTTTCACTGGATGTGATGAATAAAGTGCAGGATGTGAGAAAGAGCAGTCTGACCTTTGCACCGGAGGCAGGTTCCCAGAGACTGCGTGATGTGATTAATAAAGGGCTGACAGAAGAGATCATCATCAAAGGTGCAGGAGAGGCCTTTGAAGGTGGATGGAATAAAGTAAAACTCTACTTTATGCTGGGACTGCCGACCGAGACAGAGGAAGATCAGAAAGAGATTGCCCATCTGGCTGAGAAGATTGCAGAACGGTATTATGAGATCCCAAAGGATCAGAGAAACGGAAAATGCCAGATTACCGTCAGCACATCCTTCTTTGTACCGAAGCCATTTACTCCGTTCCAGTGGGCAAGAATGTGTACCATTGACGAGTTCCTTGGCAGTGCCAGAATTGTCAACCATGAGATCAAGGATCAGTTAAATAAAAAAAGTATCCGTTACAACTGGCATGAAGCAGATGTCTCCGTACTGGAAGGACTGCTGGCAAGGGGAGACCGAAAGGTAGCGGAAGTGTTGAAAGATGTGTATGAACACGGCGGCATCTATGATGCATGGTCAGAGACCTTTGATAATCAGAAATGGGTGGATGCTCTGGAACGTACCGGTACGGATATGAATTTCTATGTACATCGTGAAAGAAGTCTGGAGGAAAAGCTGCCATGGGATTTCATTCAGATCGGTGTGACGAAAAAGCATCTGTTAAAGGAATGGGAAAGAGCCCGGCAGGAAGAAGTAACCGTGAACTGCCGTCAGAAATGTGCAGGCTGCGGTGCAGCATGTTATAAAGGAGGTGTCTGCTTTGAAAATCAGAATTAAATTTGCCA
>CAKRVB010000050.1 GCA_934408725.1 uncultured Marvinbryantia sp. | reverse complement strand
GAAGCAGAAGAACTCAAGGCGCAAAAAATGAAAGAAGCAGAAGAACTCAAGGCGCAAAAAATGAAAGAAGCAGAAGAACTCAAGACGCAGACAGTGAAAGAAGCAGAAGAACTCAAGGCGCAAAAAATGAAAGAAGCAGAAGAACTCAAGGCGCAAAAAATGAAAGAAGCAGAAGAGCTTAAAGAGCAGACAGTGAAAGAAGCAGAAGAACTCAAGGCGCAAAAAATGAAAGAAGCAGAAGAACTCAAGGCGCAGATAATAAAAGAGGCAGAAGAAGAAGCAAAAAGAATAAAAGAAGCAGCCTGCCTTTTCAGAGATGGTAAGTAACAAAAATGTAAAGGTTTCACAGGGCATCCGGCATTGTCGGATGCCCTGTTTTATGTTATACTTACTATAGGTTTATGCGTAAAAACAGACACGGAAGGAGGCAGGGAAATTGGAAAATTATGCCATTGAGATGCTGAATATTACCAAGTGTTTTCCGGGCATTATTGCCAATGACAATATTACACTGCAGTTAAAAAAAGGCGAGATTCATGCGCTGCTGGGAGAGAATGGCGCAGGAAAGTCTACCCTGATGAGTGTATTATTTGGTCTTTATCAGCCAGAAGAGGGAGAGATCCGCAAGGATGGAAAGAAGGTAGAGATCAAGGATCCGAACGATGCCAATGATCTGGGAATTGGAATGGTGCATCAGCACTTTAAGCTGGTGGAATGTTTCAGTGTTCTGGATAATATTATTCTTGGTGTAGAGACTACGAAGCACGGATTTCTGCAGAAGGAAGAGGCGCGAAAGAAGGTTATGGCCTTATCTGAGAAGTATGGACTTCAGGTAGAGCCAGATGCTTTGATTGAGGATATCACGGTTGGTATGCAGCAGAGAACCGAGATCCTGAAGATGCTGTATCGTGACAATGAGATTCTGATTTTTGATGAGCCGACTGCAGTACTGACTCCGCAGGAGATTCAGGAATTGATGAAGATCATGAAGAATCTGTCTGCAGAGGGCAAGAGTATTCTGTTTATCACGCACAAGCTGTCAGAGATTATGCAGGTTGCTGATCGTTGTACCGTACTCCGCAAGGGAAAATATGTAGGTACCGTAGAGACAAAGGATACCACACCGGAGAAGCTGTCTGCGATGATGGTTGGCCGTGATGTCAACTTTGCAGTAAAGAAGGGAGAATGCGAGCCGGGAGATGTGGTGTTGGATGTACAGAACATGACGGTAGCGTCCAAGCGTCATAAGAACAATGCGGTGAATAACGTATCTCTTCAGGTGCATCGTGGGGAGATTGTCTGCATCGCCGGTATTGACGGAAACGGTCAGACGGAGTTCGTCTATGGACTGACTGGGCTGGAGCCGTTAAAAGAGGGCAGGATTACCTTAAATGGAGAGGACATCACCCATGCCTCCATCCGGGAGCGTTCTCTGAAGGGAATGAGTCATATTCCGGAAGACCGTCACAAGCATGGTCTGGTGCTGGATTACAGCCTGGAATACAATATGGTATTGCAGAGATACTTTGAACCGGAATTTACCGGAAAGGGAGGATTCCTGAAGAAGGGAGCCATCCGTTCCTATGCAAAGCGGCTGATAGATCAGTATGATGTACGTTCCGGTCAGGGACCGGTGACGATCGCCAGATCCATGTCCGGTGGTAATCAGCAGAAAGCGATCATTGCCCGTGAGATTGATAAGAATCCGGAACTGCTGGTGGCAGTACAGCCGACCCGTGGACTGGATGTAGGAGCGATTGAATATATCCACAGCCAGCTGGTGGCACAGAGAGACGCCGGAAAAGGTGTGCTTCTGGTCAGCCTGGAGCTGGATGAGGTTATGAATGTTTCTGACCGCATTCTGGTCATGTATGAAGGCGAGATCGTTGGAGAATTCGATCCGAAGAAAGTAACTGTAGAAGAACTGGGTCTGTACATGGCAGGCGCTAAGAGAAAGGAGGCCTAAGGGATGAATAACGAGAAGAAGTCCAAAGGAAGCCTTTTAAGAAATGGAGCAGTACAGTCCCTGCTGGCATCGATAGTCTGCATTATCATCGGATTGCTGATCGGATATGTGGTGCTGCTCATCATTAATCCGGCAGGTGCAGCAGGAGCCATTGTTGCCATTCTGAAGAACTTTATGTATTATCCGTCAGCTGTGAAGGCGACACAGTACTTTGGAAGTACTCTGGTAAAAGCGTGTCCATTGCTGCTGTGTTCTCTGTCCGTATTATTTGCCTACAAGGTAGGACTGTTTAATATCGGAGCAGCAGGACAGTATGTGGCAGGTGCAGGAGCCTGTCTGTATTTTGCTCTTGGTTTTAAGATGCCATGGTATGTGTGTGTACTGGCAGCAGTTGTGGTTGCAGCAGCGCTGGCAGCGATCTCTGGTATTCTGAAAGCATATTGCAATGTGAACGAAGTTATTTCCTGTATTATGCTGAACTGGATCGCACTGTATGTGGTGAATATGCTGTTATCCACCGTAAAGGATCCATCCAGCCCATATTCCCTGGCACTGGGATCGACCAATGCAGCGGCAGCACTGCCGACACTGGGACTGGAAAAATTATTTGCAAATAATAAATACGTATCCATCGCCCTTCCGTTATCTGTTATCGTAGCGATTCTGGTGTGGATACTTCTGGAAAAGACGAAGCTTGGTTATGAACTGAAAGCAACCGGATTGAACAAGCAGGCAGCCAAGTATTGTGGTATGAAGGAAAAATATAACATTATTCTTACCATGGTCATCGCAGGTGCCCTGTCCGGACTGGGCGCTGCCTTCTATTATCTGACGGGTGTAGAACAGTGGGCAGTGACACAGACCAGTATTCCTGGAATGGGATTTAACGGAATCGCAGCAGCCTTCCTGGGTGGTCTGCATCCGATCGGAGCAATCTTTTCATCCTATTTTATTCAGCATATTACCAGTGGAGGAGCTTATGTGGACAAATCCATGTATTGTTCTCAGATATCAGACTTTATTTCTGCACTGATTATTTACCTGTGTGGCTTCGTATTTTTCTTCAAGCTGTGGATGAATCACATGCTGGATAAGAGAGAAGAAAAACGTGCCATGAAAGAAGAGAAAGGAGGCGAAGCATAATGTTACTTTTAATCCAATATACATTAATATTTGCTTCCGTTTTGATTCTGGTGGCTCTGGGCGGATGTTTCTCCGAACACAGTGGAGTCATCAACATCGGGCTGGAGGGTATCATGGTTATGGGTGCCCTGGGTGGTGCTCTGATGCTGAGATTTCTTTCCCCGGATACACCGGCGATCCTGATTATTTTGCTGGTGATGCTGGCCAGTATTGCATGTGGAATGATATATTCCCTGCTTCTGGCTGTGGCAGCGATCAACTTCAAGGCAGACCAGACACTGGTTGGTACGGCATTGAATCTGCTGGGTACTGCAGCAGCAGTGGTGGTAGTCAGAGCCATCAATATGGCTTCCGACCCGAATAATGTGTCTTCTACCGTTTCTTATATCGCAACCAAAAAGGCACTGCTGGTAAGAATCGGCGGATTTGAATTCAACTGGTTCATGCTGGTAGCGTTGCTGGCACTGATCATTTCATATGTGGTATTATATAAGACAAGATTTGGTCTGCGTCTCATGGCTTGTGGTGAGCATCCACAGGCAGCAGATTCTGTAGGTATCAATGTGCAGAAGATGCGTTATGCCGGCGTCCTGATTTCCGGTCTGTTAGGTGGACTGGGCGGAATCGTTTATATCACAGCAGGTGTAAGTGAGTGGAAGTTTGAGAATGGCGTGGCAGGCTTCGGATTCCTGGCCTTGGCGGTTATGATTTTCGGACAGTGGAAGCCGGTGAATATCGGACTGGCAGCGCTGCTGTTTGGACTGTTTCGTGCATTATCCAATGTGTACACCGGATTTGGTGCTCTGGTGGCACTGCATATTCCAAGTACGGTTTATAACATGCTGCCATATATTATTTCCCTGGTTGTGCTGGCTTTTACATCCCAGAAGTCCAGGGCACCGAAGGCAGAAGGTATCCCGTACGATAAGGGACAGAGATAAAATAGTGATCTGGCACTGTTGAGTGCACAGTAAGAAAACGATCCGCCGGCATGATGACAAAAGAGAACAGTTCATTGTTTGCATCAGGCCGGCGGATTTTCAAATCATACAGAGTAAGAAAAGGAGAAACAAAGTATGAAATATGATGTGATTATTGTAGGTGCCGGTCCGGGAGGAATCTTTTCTTCCTATGAACTGGTAAAATTAAATCCAAATCTGAAGATTGGGGTATTTGAGTCAGGATATTCCCTGGAGAAACGTCATTGTCCGATTGATGGAGACAAGGTGAAAAGCTGTATCAAGTGTAAGACCTGTGCCATCATGAGTGGATTTGGCGGAGCAGGAGCATTTTCTGATGGAAAATACAATATTACCAATGATTTTGGCGGTACACTGTATGAGTATATCGGCAGAAAAGAAGCTATGGATCTGATGAAGTACGTAGATGAGATCAATGTTACTCACGGCGGAGAAGGAACAAAGATGTACTCGACTGCAGGAACCGGACTGAAGAAGGTCTGTATGCAGAATAAGTTAAAGCTTCTGGATGCTTCTGTGCGTCATCTGGGAACGGATATCAACTATGTGGTACTGGAGAATCTGTATGCAGAGTTGAAGGACAAAGTCGATTTTCATTTCCATACACCGGTAACCAGCGTGGAAGTGATCGATGGTGGATATCGCGTGGTGACAGAAGGAGAAAGCTACGACTGTGAGAAATGTATTATTTCTGTAGGAAGAAGCGGAAGTAAGTGGATGGAGAACGTATGTAAGGAGCTGGATATCCCGACCAAGTCCAATCGTGTGGATATCGGTGTACGTGTAGAACTTCCGGCGGTGATCTTCTCAGATCTGACGGATGAACTGTACGAAAGCAAGATTGTATATCGTACAGAGAAGTTCGAAGATAATGTACGTACTTTCTGTATGAATCCATATGGAATCGTAGTAAATGAAAATACGAACGGAATCGTAACGGTAAATGGACACAGTTTTGAAGATCCGGAGAAACGAACCGAAAACACCAACTTCGCACTTTTGGTTGCCAAACACTTCTCGGAACCGTTCAAAGACAGCAATGGATATGGTGAAAGTATTGCCAGACTGTCCAATATGCTGGGAGGTGGTGTTATTGTACAGAGATTCGGTGACCTGGTAAGAGGAAGACGAAGCAATGCCAAGAGAATCGAGGAAGGTCTGGTGACACCGACTCTGTCTGCCACACCTGGCGATCTGAGTCTGGTACTGCCGAAACGTATTCTGGATGGCATTATCGAGATGATCTATGCGCTGGATAAGATCGCACCGGGTACCGCAAACGATGATACACTGCTCTACGGTGTAGAAGTCAAATTCTATAACATGGAAGTAGAACTGGATGAGAATCTGGAGAGCAAACACAAAGGCCTGTATGTAATCGGTGATGGCAGCGGTGTGACACATTCCCTGTCACATGCTTCAGCCAGCGGTGTATACGTAGCAAGAAAAATCGTATAGGCCATTGGGGACGGTGTTTTCTGGCTCTGCAGACATTTGAGGAACGACAGCAAAGGATATTGGATAACAGAAACGGAGGCTGTCAAAATGAAAGATGAAAAACCAAGGATATTGATTGTAGAAAAGTCCGAAGAAAAACGAGCAATACTAAAAGATATCCTTCGGAATGGATTTCAGATTCTGGAGGCTGGGAACGAAAGAGAAGCAGCAGAGTTGTTGAAAAAGCATGGTGTAGATTTTTGCGTCATGCGTCCAGATACCTATCAGGATATAAGCGGGCAGAGTGAAGTTTATTCCGCACAGCTGAAGCGGCTGGAGCGAAAAGCTTCTCTGGATCCGCTGACCGGTCTGCTGAATCATGCTACAGCACGGGAAAAAGTGAAACAGCGTATGTACTGTAACAGGGAAAGCGAGTTTGCGTTTCTCATTTTTGATCTGGATTATTTTAAACTGGCGAATGATACCTATGGTCATCAGTTTGGTGACAAGGTGCTGATTCATATTGCAGAAAAACTGCGCAGTGTACTGCGTAAAGAAGATCTGGCAGTGAGGATCGGTGGAGATGAATTCATGGTGGTGGTGGAATATCACCAGGAAATTGAATCTGTGGTGGAGCGTATTTTTCAAAATCTCAGCGGAACCTATGAACATTTCCCGATTTCCCTCAGTATGGGAGTCAGCACGACGAAAGACTGTGACAGAGAATATGAGATGCTTTTTAAACGGGCAGATAAGGCACTTTATACGGCTAAGAGAAGCGGAAGAGGCCGATATCTCTTTTACAACGATATGATGGAAGCAATGTTTTCTGTCTTATCACCGATTGAGAGCGGAGAAGGAAGTAAAGAGGAGTAACATGAAGGACAGAAAGGGACAGACAAAGGAAGCAGAAGAAAATACAAAAAACAGTGTCAAGAGGCTGATTATGGTGGTGATCAGTATCTTGCTGCAGGTAGCATGGATCGTTGGGCTTGCAGTGCGGCTGACCAATTATTATGCAGCAATTTCTACGTTGGCGAGTATCCTGGGATTGCTGCTGGTATTTCGTGTATATGGGCTGCAGATCAATTCTGCCTACAAGATATCCTGGATTATTCTGATTCTGATGTTTCCGATCATGGGGGTCTGCCTGTATCTGATGTTTGGCCGGACCGGAGCGTTGGGAAGTATGCGGAAATGGTTCGATAAAGTGCATGCGGCTTATGCACATTTGTTGCCACAGGATGAGCGAATTGTGGATAAACTGGAAATGGCTGACTGCACATTGGCCAGACAGTCCGGATATCTGCGAAGGGGTGCCGGTTATCCGGTTTACCAGAATACGGATGTGGAATTCTATAGAGATACAACCAGGGCGCTGGAAGCACAAAAAGAGGAGCTGCGAAAAGCCAAAAAGTTTATTTTTATGGAATATCATGCCATCGAAGATTCGGTTGCCTGGAAAGGAATTGAGGAGATTCTGGAAGAAAAAGCGGCAGCAGGACTGGATGTACGGGTTTTTTATGATGATATGGGCAGTATTGGCTTTATCAGCAAAGAATTTATGGAAAAGCTAAGACGAAAAGGAATCCAGTGCAAGGTGTTCAATCCATTGATTCCGATTCTGAATGTATTCATGAATAACCGGGATCACCGTAAGATCACAGTGATTGATGGAAAAGTGGGATTTACCGGTGGATATAATCTGGCCAATGAATATTTTAACCTGACTCATCCCTATGGAGAATGGAAGGATTCCGGAATCAAGCTGACCGGGGATGGCGTGCGCAGCCTGACACTGATTTTCCTGGAGATGTGGAATGCAACGCAAAGGGAGCAGGAAGATCCGGTTCCTTATTTGCTAAAGCCAGCTTACCGTTCTGCTGAGGCCGGATTTGTGCAGCCGTATGCGGACAGCCCGCTGGATGGGGAACGTACCGGAGAGAATGTCTACCTGAATATGATCAAGGGGGCAAAAAAATATGTGTATATCACTACACCGTATCTGATCATCAGCGATGAGATGCAGCGTACATTGACGCTGGCAGCGAAAAGCGGGGTAGATGTAAGAATTATTACGCCGGGGATTCCTGATAAACCGCTGATCTATAAGGTAACCAGAAGCTATTATGCCGGACTGGCAGCAGAAGGGGTACGGATCTATGAATATACGCCTGGTTTCATTCATTCTAAGCAGATGGTCTGTGATGATGAAGTGGCCGTAGTGGGAACCATCAATCTGGATTTCCGCAGCCTGTATCTGCACTTTGAAAATGCATGCTGGTTTGCCGGATGCAGAGCCGTGGCGGAAGTGCGGCATGACTTTGAAAAGATGTTCCCGATCTGCCGGGAAGTGACAGAGAAATACAGCAAGAAGCGTTCTCTGGCACTTCGGGGATGGGAATGCATTCTGCGCATGTTCAGCCCACTGATGTAATCACGCTCTGCGATATCGGTTGAAGCAGGAATAGATTTCCTGCACCCTTGGAATGGCATAGCCGCCTGGAAGATACTTTCCGTCTGTGAAAGCTTCCAGGCCTTTTTTGTTGATCTGAGCCTGGAGATATTGGATGATCTCCGGCAGTGTCTTTTTGGAATCCACAAGTTTCTCTGCGGCATATTTCAGGAGCAGCCCTAAAGCGGCGGTCTGCTCACTGTCAATCAACTGCTCAATATAGCGAAGATCCACGTTCTGTTTTCCAAGTGAAAATCCATCTTTGCCCTGTAATTTTACTTTCAGACTTTCTTCCCCACGAACAGCACCCGTGCGGTAGTCCCGTTTCTTGCCGACAGCCTTTGGATCTGTGGTCATAACCCGACGGCTGGCAGGCATCTGAAAAGGACGCACAGAAGTTTCTGGAATTGGAAAGTCCTGACAAAGCGCCTTTGCCTGGGAGGTGATGTCTACTGGCACATAGCTGTCCATCTGGATCACGGTATCTGCAATGTGGAAAAATGCTCCGGAACTTCCGGCAACCAGAATCGTGGAGATACCAGCTTGTGTATAGAGATCCCGGGCACGCTCCAGGAACGGGGTAATCGGCTCTTTATCTGGAGCGATCAGGCGCTGCATAAAGGCATCCCGCACCATGAAGTTGGTAGCGGAGGTGTCTTCATCCAGAAGAAATACATGACTTCCAGATTCGATTCCTTCTACGATACCTGCCGCCTGGGAGGTACTGCCACTGGCATCTTCTGTAGAAAAACTATGGGTGTCTTTGCCATTTGGCAAGTCATTGATGAACATAGAAATATCCACATCCTTGATAAAGCGGCCGTCTTCGGAACGAAGCTTCAGAGCGGTATCATCTGTCAGTACATATTCCCGTCCATCTCCGGCAATATGGTTGTAAACACCGAGATCCAGTGCATTCAGTAAAGTAGATTTTCCGTGATATCCACCGCCGACAATCAGAGTAATCCCCTCAGGAATGCCCATGCCAGTGATGGTACCTTTGTGGGGCAGCTGCATGGAGATACGCAGTGACTCCGGGGAGGAAAACGTCTTTGCTCCTTTCATTGGGCGAGAGGATACGCCGCTTTCTCTTGGCAGGATTGCCCCATCAGCAACAAAGGCTACCAGATTTCTTTTTTTCATTTCTTTACGAATCGCATCCTGATCTTCACACAGGTCGATCGTCTGAGCCACTTCAGAAGCATTTAGATTTCGATAATAAAAAGATTTCTCCACACAGACAGGCAGAAAATCAAAGAAGATCTTTTCCAGTTCTTTTGCATTAATACTGCGGCCGTTGGCAGGAAAGCCAACGAAGAAGCGGGCGGTAAGAGATCCGTTCTGTGCATCGGCATCTATCTGGCAGGCTGTTCGCTGCAAGATCTCCGGACCACACTGGCTGACAGAGATCAGCCCGCTCTTGCCGGAACCTTTTGCACGAAAAGAAAAGCGGTTTACCTGTCCGGCGAACTGACGGGTCAGATAATCAGCCAGAGCTGTGCGGGTCAGATGGCTGACCAGACAGCGCTCAGGAAAGCCTGCACGTTTCAGCGGAACCTGAACAGTGATGTGTGAAGGGGATGCAAATGGATCACCCTGCACATGGTCGATAGAAAGTGTATAAGCCGGGAAACGATATATCCCTTTCAGAGACTTATAGGCTGGATAACTTTTATGATCAATAGAACGTAATAATTGCTGTAAATCAGTGGATGATTGCATAAAATAGACTCCTTTGGTGAATTCTTAATAATATCTTTATTATAAACTGTCTAATGGATGAGTGCAATGGCCCCGGAAAAGAAGAAACAAGTGGAATCCGTGGTCAGGTACGGTGAAACCGGGAGTGATGCGACCCCGGAAAGGAAGAAACAAGTGGAATCCGTGGTCAGGTACCGGAAGACCGGGAGTGATGCAACCCCGGAAAAGAAGAAACAAGTGGAATCCGTGGTCAGGTAGTGGAAGACCAGGAGTGATGCAACCCCGGAAAAGAAGAAACAAGTGGAATCCGTGGTCAGGTACCGGGAGACCAGGAGTGATGCGACCCCGGAAAAGAAGAAACAAAAGAAATCCGTGGTCAGGTACCGGAAGACCGGGAGTGATGCGACCCCGGAAAAGAAGAAACAAGTGGAATCCGTGGTCAGGTACCGGGAGACCAGGAGTGATGCAACCCCGGAAAAGAAGAAGCAAGAGAAATCCGTGGTCAGGTATCGGGAAACCAGTAGTGATGCGACCCCGGAAAAGAAGAAACAAGTGGAATCCGTGGTCAGGTACCGGGAGCCCGGGAGAGATGCAACCCCGGAAAAGAAGAAACAAGTGGAATCCGTGGTCAGGTAGTGGAAGACCAGGAGTGATGCGACCCCGGAAAGGAAGAAACAAGTGGAATCCGTGGTCAGGTAGTGGAAGACCAGTAGTGATGCGACCCCGGAAAAGAAGAAACAAGTGGAATCCGTGGTCAGGTACCGGGAGCCCGAGAGAGATGCGACCCCGGAAAGGAAGAAACAAGTGGAATCCGTGGTCAGGTAGTGGAAGACCAGGAGTGATGCAACCCCGGAAAAGAAGAAACAAGTGGAATCCGTGGTCAGGTACCGGGAGACCAGGAGTGATGCGACCCCGGAAAAGAAGAAACAAAAGAAATCCGTGGTCAGGTACCGGAAGACCGGGAGTGATGCGACCCCGGAAAAGAA
>CAKRVB010000049.1 GCA_934408725.1 uncultured Marvinbryantia sp. | reverse complement strand
GATGAATCCTGTATTCAGGTCGCAGTTTATGATGATAGACTGGAGGTGACATCTCCGGGTGGCTTATATAACGGATTAACTTATGAGGAAGTCATGAATGGTCATTCTAAGATCCGAAACAAAGGAATTGCCAATATATTCAGTCAGATGGGACTCGTAGAAGCATGGGGAAGTGGAATTAAAAGAATCTTTAATGTTGCAGAAGAGTATGGACTTCCGAAGCCGAGATTTCAGGAATTTGATAATATGTTTCGGGTAGAGCTGTTCCGTAATTCATTTCCGATGACAAATGAAAAAGAGAACATCGGAGAATCATCGGAGAATCATCGGAGAAGCCTCGGAGAAACATCGGAGATAGAGTGGAGAACAGACCTCAACGATACACAGCAAAAGATTATAAAGTTGCTTTCAGAAGATCATCAATTATCAGCGGTTAAGTTAGCTGAAAAAATCGGGGTTGCCAGTCGAAATATTGAGAATAATATTAAGAAGTTAAAAGAGTATGGTATACTTAAGAGACATGGCTCGCCAAAGAATGGCTACTGGGAGATTGTTGAAAAATAGAAGGATGATAGAAAAATTCCTTAACAAAAATAAAAACAGATAATTCTGCAAGGCAATGTAAGGAAAAATCATGAAAGTTAAATTAGAAGATGTACTAGAAGCGATGGATTTTGTAAATGATGATACACAATATTATTATGATGTGAAAAATGAAAAAGTACTCATGATTTTTGATGGTATAGTTGATGGCGAAGATAATTCCAGAACTTATTTAAGAAATAGAAGATTCATTTATAGAAGAGCATATTCCATTACCAGGACAGTATGAAATCAATGAGTATAGGATTATGGAAGAATTTATATATGACCTGCCAGAAGGCAGAAATCAAGACACATTACAATATATAATGCAGAGCCTGGTCATAAAAAAAGAGATTTGGACTGGGTAAGAAAAAATGCTGTTATTATTCATCATTACGGAAAAAATAAGCCATGGAATAAGGGATATTATGGGATATTATGGGATATTAAACACATTTTATGAGGAACTGAAGAAAAAGTAATTCAAGGATTTATTTAATGTGAACTTCCTGAAAAAATATGGCAAATATTTTACCAGTGTCTGATTTGAGAAATCGATTGCTGCAAAAGATTTGAAAAGCGAGTCAGCTTTCGGAAAGATTATAAATATGCAATATGGGAAGAATATGTGATTATCTACAAGATAGGAAAAGAGAGTAATATGTAGCAAAACAGAATATAAATTTATTTGTGGGTATGTCAAAACGATTGACATATCCGTTATTTTATAATAATATACGTATAAACGATACGTATTATAGAAGTCCTGTTTAAATGAGGAGAGAATCATGACAACACAAAAACTCAATGATACCCCTGAGATTTTTCATTATGCAGAACGCATTGGCAATCTGACAGCTGAAGCGGTTGGTGTGGTAAAGGGAGAAAAGTATTTCCCGGTTTTTGAAGGAAGGCTGGTTTTTAAACCACTTACAAAATCCAAGCCTCTTTCCACACCACTATTTGCTTATGCAGAAGTGTTCTGGTCATGGCTGATCAATGCCTATTTTATGCCCACGCCTCAGTACAGACTGGCGTTTTGTTACGGATATGAAGCAGAGACTGGCAAGTATTATGATTATGGGACTGTGTCGCCTGTGATTTATCAGGAGGGTGAACACCTGATGAATCTGTTGGAGTTTTTTCGTAAGTACCCGGATAAAAAGGTGCACATTGATCAGTATGTGAACTATTGCCAGATGTTTTATGACTACACAGAGATTCTGGAAGCAGATTATTTTCAGCAGCATCAGGAGATGGCGCAGGAACTGGCCAGACAGATCCTGATCTCGATTTTGAAAGGCGATCAGAACTATCATTATGAAAATGTGGCATTTGTGTGCGATGAGACAGGAGAGATACTACGGGTGGCACCGATGATTGACCATGAATTTTCTACTTATTTTATGTTTCCGGACAGTTTTCCGGAAAAGATGTTCTGGCTTGGACAGTTACAGAGGTCCATAGAGGGCCGGCCGTTGCAGCAGGATGAATTTGCACAGCTGGAGAATGCGACAGAACGGAAATTAATGGAAAAAAGTGCCGTCTGCCTTCATGGAAATCTGTTATATATTCGAGAACATTATCCGGAAGTAACAACATGGTTTCTGGAGAAGCTGTCTGTTTTAGAGCAGGATTTAAATGAACAACCAGAACGGTTCCATATCGAAAAAGGCCTGGGCTATCCGGAACGTGCCAATTCCAATGCTTACCTGATCGGGAAAGCCAGATATAAGGATCATGATGAAAAAATGGCAAGATACTATGAAGAACAGTATGGGGGACAGGGAAAAGAGATCAACTTTATGGTTCTGAACAGCCAGCTGCTGTATGATGTGAAGACAATCATCAGGCAGATAAAGAAAGTACTTATAGAACAGGGAGAAAAACAGTGCTAATCAGTGAAAAAATATTTTATTATATAGAAAAGAACCAATTAACGCAGAAGGAGTTCTCGGAGCGAACCGGGATCTCCCAGAGTACCATCAGTGACTGGAAGCGGAAAAAGACGAATCCATCTGCTGACAGAATTCTGAAGATCTGCGAGGTACTGAAGGTGACGCCTTATGAACTGCTTTCAGAGCAGAATATCACATCAGAAGGAGAAGTAGATTTCCTGTTGCCATTGGACAGGGATGAAACTTTATTATTGGAAGGATTTCGCAATCTGCAAAGCAGACAGAAAGATCGGCTGATTGGATATCTGACTGCTCTGCGGGAAATGGAATAAAAAACTCTTGCAACTCCGTTCGCACGGTACTACAATAGAGCCTTGTGAGAACGGAGGTATGAAAACATGATAGAAAAAGAAGAAAGACAGCTGCCGATACTTCGAGGAGAACTGGCTCTGCTGATTGTGATTTTAATCAACAGCCTGGGCGTGGTGCTGATGCTGATGTCTGGATCTGGCATCTCAGCAATTTCCAGTGTACCATATGCATTTTCACTGGTATTGCCACGGCTGACTCTTGGAACCTGGACCTATATTTTTCAGGGAAGCCTGATCCTTTCCCTGATGATATTGAGAAAAAAGTTTGTGCCGAATTACTTATTCAGTTTCGTAGTGGGATTTGCATTCAGTATGATGCTGGATGTGTATGAGATGCATCTGACGGATCTGCCAATGACGATTCCCTATAGGGTATTTTATTTTGCAGCAGGCTATTTGCTGATTACGATCGGCATTGCATTGTCCAACCGCTGTGGTCTGCCGATTGTACCGACTGATTTATTCCCACGGGAATTATCAGCCATTAAGAATTGGAAGTATGCGAATGTAAAGATGAGTTTTGACCTGATCTGTCTTGCAGTGACTGGACTTTTGACTGGCGTTTTTCTGGGACGTATCCGTGGACTTGGAATTGGAACGATAGCAGCTGCGTTTACTATGGGTAAAGTGATTGGAAAGATTGGTGAATGGATGGATCATCATGTGAGATTTGTCTCTTTTATGACAAAGAATACTAGTGTTAAATAATTGGATATTAGGTAAACCTGCCGAAAGACAGGGACACCAGATGACATTTTTATGTTAAGACATATGGAGAGTGTGATTTATGAATAATATACGATTCAAAGAAGAGCATTCATTTGTTTGCGATACGAGTTTGGACTCATATGGTAGCGTTCTTTGAATTTGCGGCAAAAATAACCAGAACTGGAAAATCCTGTTTCTTCCGCTATGGAGGAGACGGGATTTTTTGTTGTGGAAAGCAGTCTGGCAGCACAGGAGAGGCGATATTGGATCAGGTATGCTACTGGTGAGGTGTGAATGCCAGACTGAAAAATTGCCAGGGCACTGCTTGGGCTGATGGATACAGAAGCAGCAATTTGTTCCAGAGAAATATCTTCCTGGAAATGATCTTGAATAAACTTCATCATGACCTGAAGACGGGCAGATCTGCGGCGGCTGGAAAGAAGAACAGAATCGGAAGAGGAAAGATCCATATGACGGAATAAAATATCCCAGATATCAAAAAGCAGACGTACCGTGTGCAGTTCACTGACAGATGCAGATTGCTGGTGTGCGTAGAGGGAAGACAGAATCTGAGTGACGGAATTCTGCCATGGAATTTTTGGGGAAAATATCTGATAAGAAAGAGAAGAATGCAGTATAGGGACAATATATTTCTGATAGATCAGGCTGTCTTCCGGTGCAAAAACAGATGGGGAAAAAACAATATTTGGAATGATTGTGCTTTCATGAGCTTCAAAGCGGTGAAGAATACCGCTGTTTATAAAAATAGAACTTCCCTGAGGAAGTTCTATACGTTCATCCCCGATCAGACAAAATGCAGTACCAGACAATACAGTAACAAATTCCACTTCATGATGCCAGTGCCAGTCGATGCAGTGAAAGTCAAAAGACCAGATATCTTCGTAGTAATAAGAAAACGGGAAGCTCTGGCTTCCATGAGCAATGGATTCGTGAAAATGTTCATCGGTTATAATACTGGTAGCGGAAGAAATATTTATATTCATGATATTACCTCAAAAAATAAGCTGTTTTGAGATATTGTACCATAATAAAATGGTTTTGTGCAATGACAGAGAGAATTTATTGCGATATAATTCCATGAAGGGAGGAAGAAAATGAAGAACGAATACAATAAAACCATCACAGCCTGTTTCGTGGGATATATTGTGCAGGCAATTGTAAACAATTTTGTACCATTGTTATTTCTGACATTTCAGAGAACCTGGCAGATACCACTGTCACAGATTACCATGCTGGTAACGTTTAATTTTGGAATCCAGCTTCTGGTGGATCTGCTCTCGGTAAGCTTTGTTGATCGGATTGGATACCGGGTATCTATGATTATTGCGCATATTTTATCTGCGCTGGGTCTGGTACTTCTGACCATATTGCCAGAGATACTGCCATCTGCTTTTGCCGGAATATTGATTTCTGTTATGATCTATGCCATTGGCGGTGGTCTTCTGGAAGTACTGGTCAGTCCGGTAGTAGAAGCATGTCCTTCGGATAATAAGGAAAAAGCCATGAGCATGCTGCATTCCTTTTACTGCTGGGGACATGTGGGCGTGGTACTGATTTCTACGGTATTCTTTGCAACAGCAGGTATACAGAACTGGAGAATTCTGGCGGTTATCTGGGCGGTGATTTCGCTGGCCAATGCATTTGTTTTTACGAAGGTGCCGATTGCGCCACTGATGGATGAGGGAGAGACGGGACTGAGTCTGAAAGAACTGTTCGGGATGAAGGCCTTCTGGATTTTACTGATTATGATGATCTGCGCCGGAGCCAGTGAACAGGCGGTCAGTCAGTGGGCATCTACGCTGGCAGAAAAAGGTCTGGGTATCACCAAAGCAGCAGGAGATCTGGCAGGTCCTATGGCTTTTGCCATTCTGATGGGAAGTTCCAGAGCTTTTTACGGAAAATATGGAGAGCGGATCTCACTGGATAAGTTTATGGGTCTGAGCTGCATATTGTGTATCGTATCCTATCTGGGAATTGCACTGGTTCCGGTGGCACAGATCAATCTGATCTGCTGTGCACTGTGTGGATTATCCGTAGGTATTATGTGGCCAGGTACTTTTAGTAAGGCATCGGCATCCTTACCGAGAGGCGGCACAGCGATGTTCGCCATGCTGGCACTGGGAGGCGATGTGGGATGTTCCGGAGGACCGACACTGGTGGGCATGGTATCCAGCATGGCAGGAGATAACCTGAAAAAAGGAATTCTGGCGGGAGTGATATTCCCGGTGTTATTGCTGACTGGAATGTTTTTTGCAAAAAAGAAAAATAACGATTAACCATTGGGCAGGCTATCCGATGTTATCGGACCGCCTGCCCAGTGTTTTATGCCATACCATTGGCCATTTTATATTTATAGAGCATTTCTGCGTGATTCTGCTCTTCCACCTGGATATCAGCCAGGAGCTTTCGTATATCGCTGGAACCAAAGGCGAACACGTCGGTATTGTATTCCCCGGATACCAGCTTTTCAGTGGCGATACAGTCGGTAGCCAGAAATGCATCCTGCATTTTATCCTCGGAGATGGCGATTTCTGTATACGTTGCTTTTGGGGTATAATTGTGGCCATCCGAGTCATTACAGTTGCAGGATGGAACCTGGCCGTTCAGTACATTAGACAGAGAAGTATAGTGGGTTCGCTCCTTTTCCTGAAGAGTCTGAAACAGATTTTTCAGTTCCGGATCCCTGGCCTGCTGAGCATAACGTCCATATTTTTCAATGCAGCTTTTTTCCTGTGTCTGAAGATCTTCAATGACAGTGCGTTCTTTTTCACTTAATAACATAGAGAATGATCCTTTCCGGGCAGAAAGTGCCCTTGCATGATAGTTATACCGCATTAGCCTGTCTGCGAGGTTCATGCAGTGCAGCTTATGCGATGTTGACCGTAGTATGTGTGGAAAATGTGGGAGTTATACAGAAATTCTGAAAAATAAAATAGAAATTATTTGGAAAATTTAGGGGTGGATTCCTCTTGAATTACTGTTATAATAGGTAAGCGGTCATAACTTGAAAGAAATACGTTGATAGAATGAAATTGACCAGTTGCGTATAAGAAAAGTATGGATAAAGATATGGAGCGAAAGAAGATATATGGAAAACGATCAGAATTTACAGGGAAATGAGAAGATAGAAGAAGCAATCTGGCAGCTGCAGAAGGAGCCGACACAGGAGATGCTGGCCCATGCACTGACGGTGGTACGCCGTAGAATGAAAGAGGACGGGCATCTGATTGTAGCAGTGGATCCGTCCGGAGCTATGGACAGTCTGCAGATACAGACCGTGCAGACGGGAGAAGGAAAGCTGTGGTTTGCAGCATATACCAGTTTTGAGGAACAGATGAAGGGCAGCAATGCGGTGATGTCTGCATTTACCGCAGAGATTGGAAAACTGTTCCAGATGGCGCTTCGGACCGAGAAAATAGAGGGCGTGATTCTGAATCCCTGGAATCGCACGTTGATGTTAAATAAGAATCTTATTCACATTGTGGTGGGAACAGAACAATAGAATTGTGGATAAAGGGGAGAGATAGAATTGAAGAAAAATAAATATGAGATTGATATGTGTCATGGATCCATTATGGACAAGCTGATATCCTTTGCGCTGCCTTTGATGCTGTCCAGTATCCTGCAGCTGATGTTCAACGCAGTGGATGTTATCGTAGTAGGACGATTCAGCGGGAGCCAGGCTCTTGCAGCGGTGGGATCTACTACGGCATTGATTAATACTTTTACAAATCTATTTATTGGGGTATCCTTAGGAGCCAATGTACTGGCAGCCAGGTTCTATGCTTCCGGACGGGAAAAAGAGATGTCCGAGACGGTACATACTGCGATTATGCTGGCGCTGGTCAGTGGTCTGATGATGGCGGTGATCGGACAGATTTTTGCCAGAGGTGCGCTGGAACTGATGGGAACCCCAGAGGATGTAATTAATAAGTCTACATTATACATGCGGATTTATTTCCTGGGAATGCCATTTTTCATGATGTACAACTACGGGGCGGCAATCCTGCGGGCCGTGGGAGATACGAAGCGGCCACTGATGTTTCTGATTGTATCGGGAATTACCAATGCCTGCCTGAATATGATATTTGTGATTGTATTTCATATGAGTGTAGAAGGTGTAGCCATCGCAACGGTGATTTCACAGTTGTTGTCCTGCACGCTGGTACTGCGCTGTCTTCATCATACGGAAGGCAGTTATCAACTGCGTTTTTCAAGATTGTGTATCAAAAAATATTGCCTGAAGCAGATTTTCCAGGTGGGGATACCGGCAGGCATACAAAGCACAGTCATTAATTTTTCCAATGTGTTACTGCAGTCTTCGGTTAATTCCTTTGGATCGGTATCTATGGCAGGCTACACGGCTGCGGACAATCTCATGGGATTCTTATATGTTTCGGTAAATGCAGTGACGCAGGCATGCATGAGTTTTACCAGCCAGAATTACGGTGTGGGAAATTATAAGAGAATGGACAAGGTGCTGAGAGACTGCCTGGTGCTGACGGTTGCGGTCGCATTGATCATGGGAAGCTGCTTCTGGTTCTTCGGTCCGGAGATTTTGCGGATCTACACCAGTAATCCAGAAGTCATTACCCACGCCATGGAGATCATGTCCATCACGATTATGCCGTATTTCCTTTGTGGCATTATGGATCTGTTCCCTGGTGCACTTCGTGGAATGGGACATTCCGGTGTACCAATGATTCTCTCCATAATCGGAACGGTAGGAACCAGAATCATCTGGATTTTCGGAGCTTTTCCACATCACCGAACCTTAAGGTTCCTGTTTGTATGCTATCCGGGCTCCTGGGGAATTACGATTATCCTGCAGGTGGTATGCTTCTGGTTTGTGAGAAAGAAGATTTTGAGACGAATAGCGCCGAATTAGATCTATGCGGCACGAAACAGATAAAGCCCACGGCGAAAACCGCGGGCTTTTCCCATATGATCTAGTGTTTATTTTTCAGCGGTGACTTCTTCCAGCATCTGTGCAACTGTCTTGCCAAGTAACGGATGTCTCTTCCATGGTGCGATCTCGGCCAGTGGAATCAGTACAAAATCGCGCTTGTGCAGTTCAATATGTGGAATGTGCAGATTCGGTGTATCCAGTACCAGATCATCGTACATCAGAATATCCAGATCCAGCGTTCTTGGCCCCCAGTGAATCAGGCGCTCTCTGTGGGCGGCATATTCAATCTCGTGAAGACGGTCTAACAGTTCTTCCGGGGACAGAAGTGTACGCAGTGCAAGTGCACCGTTTAAGAAATCATCTTGTTCCACACCGCCATAAGGCTCTGTGATGAGAAAATCAGAAACTGCAGTTACCTGACAGTCAGGTGCAGAGTCCAATGCTTCAATCGCACCTTTCAGATAGGCCTCTTTGTCGCCCATGTTGGAGCCCAGGGCAATATAAGCAGTGTGCCAGCCGCGGCTGATTTCGACAGATACTGTATCTAGAGGCAGACCAATCGGTGCCCATGGTTTCTTAATGGTCAGATCCACCTGAGAAACCAGGGGATAAGTAAGAAGAATCGCAGCAGCCACTTCTTCGGCGATCCGTTCTAACAGCTTCCAGGTATTCTCGCTTACAATTTTATTGATCAGATGGCTGACTTCACCATAGTGTACGGAAGCAGTCAGATCATCGGTCAGTCCCGCTTTTCTGGTGCTGGTATGTAATACTGCAGTCACCAGAAACTTTTGACCAAGTACATTTTCTTCTGGAAATACACCATGATTGGCGTAAATCTCCAGATCCTTGATTGTAATCTTATCCATATGTATTACCTCAGTTAAGCATTTAAAATAGCTTTTGTCATGTCAATAATACGTTTGTTCTCTTTTACATCGTGTACACGTACAAAGGCACATCCGCGAAGCATACCGATCACAGTAGTAGAAAGAGTACCTTCCACACGCTGGTCAACCGGAAGATTTAAGGTATTACCAATGACAGATTTTCTGGAAGTGCCAAGAAGAACCGGGAATCCCAGAGGAAGCAGTACATCTACATGGTTGATAGCTTCCAGATTCATCTCATAGGTCTTACCAAAGCCTACACCAGGATCCAGCATGATCTTATCATCTGCCACACCGGCTTTTCGTGCAATAGCTACGGACTCTTCCATATCTTTTACCATATCCTGAAGGAAATTGTCATAGACGGCTTCCTTGCGGTTGTGCATCAGACAGCAGGCTGCCTGATACTTTGCAGTCATTTCGGCAACTTTGCAGTCAAACTTAAAACCCCAGATATCGTTGACCAGATCAGCACCGGCCTGAAGAGCTGCCTCTGCTACATTGCCCTTATAAGTATCGATGGAGACAGGAATGTCGAAACGGGACTTTACTGCTTCGATGACCGGGGTCACACGGGCAATCTCTTCCTCATCAGAGAGCACAGTATATCCTGGTCTGGTAGATTCTCCGCCGATATCAACGATGGAGGCACCATCTGCGATCATCTCTTCTGCATGACGGAGAGCTTCATCCATATGGTTGAAACGTCCACCATCTGAGAAAGAGTCTGGGGTAACATTCAGAATACCCATAATATAAGTTTCATTTGCTGTATCAAATTCATGATTTCCAATTTTCATAACAGGAACTCCTTTGATTTTATCTAATAGTCAATTTCCATATTTTTTTTCGATAAAGGCCAGTTACATTCTCTGCTGGCCGGGCAACAGAAGCAGTTGCGGGACTGCTTGTCGGCACGGTACAGATAACGGGCAAGCGGTGATTCGCCATGATTCTCATTACCCCTGTGATGGAGAATCGCATCCTGGATCGCCAAGATGTCTCTGTCAGAGAAGCCGCAATCATTCAGAATGGTCTGAGCCATTCTGGCACTTGCGATATCGTGGGGCGTTCCCTTTGCGATCTGTTCATATCTGCCAATGTCATGTAAGAAAGCAGCGGCGTAGATCAGTTCCTTTTCGAGACCAGCGGAATCTTCCAGATTATACAGATACATGAGCCTGGCTACATCCAGAAAATGCTCGACAGTATGGCGGCAAAAGATGCGGTCCTTTTC
The DNA here is from genome assembly GCA_934408725.1 of uncultured Marvinbryantia sp. Taxonomy (GTDB): domain Bacteria; phylum Bacillota; class Clostridia; order Lachnospirales; family Lachnospiraceae; genus Marvinbryantia. The sequence continues at coordinate 1,111 of CAKRVB010000049.1, read as the reverse complement.
AGCATCCATCAGGAGCGATAGCTGTTCCTGATAAAGCGGATGGGTAAAAATATCCTGTATCCGTTTCATAGATCAGCCTTTCACCATCTGCAGGAATGTCTGCTGCAGAGTGAAGTCTTCGGCAAAAGCACCACGCACAATGGTGGTAACTGTCTTACTGCCAGGCTTCTGGACGCCACGCATGGTCATGCACATATGTTCGGCTTCGATCATGACCATAACGCCCTTTGGCTGCAGGTATTCTTCCAGTGCATCGGCAATCTGTGCAGTCAGATTCTCCTGAATCTGAGGTCTTCTGGCAAATACTTCTACCGTTCTTGCCAGTTTGCTTAAACCTGCCACACGCTGGTCTGGAATGTAGGCAACGTGTGCCTTGCCATAAAATGGGAGTAAATGATGCTCGCAGGTTGAGTAGAAAGTGATATCTTTCTCTAATACAATATTATTATTGGTTGCATGGAACTGCTTGGAAAGATGGGTAGCTGCATTTTCGTAAAGACCGCCATAGATCTGTTCACACATTCTGGCAATACGATCCGGTGTATCCAGCAGCCCCTCTCTGTGAATATCTTCTCCGATGCCCTCCAGCATAAGGCGGACACCTTCTTTAATCTTTTCGTGATCCATCATAATGATAGGTAAACCTCCTGAAATGATAGTAATCAGAATGTTTCCAAAGAGTTGAAAAATGACATAAAAAAACATCCTGATCAGGTAATAAGTTACAAAAATTTACTGTCCCTTCACAATCAAGATGTATGGCATCTATATGTTGCAACGGGTGCGGATTTCATATCGTAAGACGAGCTTTTCGTTTCTATGGCAACTCCCCATCCACGGAACACTTGACGCATGAAATCCTATTTTGCATAATAGCTTCTGTCTAATATTTTACCAGTCGCAAGGATTATAGCATTAAATAAGTAGATAAGCAACATGTAAAACAAGACTTTTTCCAAAAAAAGTTGAAATAATTTTAAAAAAGTACTTGCATTTTTGAAAAGATTGGTATAGAATACATTGTGTTGTGACATTGGGCTATCGCCAAATGGTAAGGCAACGGACTCTGACTCCGTCATTTCAAGGTTCGAATCCTTGTAGCCCAGCTTTT
>CAKRVB010000048.1 GCA_934408725.1 uncultured Marvinbryantia sp. | reverse complement strand
ATTATACTTTATTTATTACAATTAATTCAATACCAACATAAACAAATCTGCTGGCTTTTAAATTTTATCTGCAGATATATTCCTCTCAAACAGTGGGCTTTTGATGACTCCCATTCTCCAAAGTATCAAATATTTAAGATTGATAAGCTTCCTGTCATTAAAACCTTTATCAAACAGGACTGGCTGTTTCTTCTTGAATACTACCAGTGGAAATACGGCAAGCTTGTCAAACCTGTTCAGCGCCGTAATGGTAAATCCATTCCGGAAGATACCGTATGCCCTTTGTGTGGAGCTCCACATCACTACATTTACGACAATAATGGCGGTAACGGTCAATACCAGTGTAAAGTCTGTGGTCAGACCTTCTGCTCCGGTGAAGTCGTTACAACACCTTTTCGCCTTACCTGCCCTCACTGCGGAAATACCCTCGTTCCCAAAAAAGACCGTAAGTTCTTCCGCATACATAAATGCGTCAATCCAAAATGTCCTTATTATCTCCACAATCTTAAAAAAGTGGATCAGAAAGACCTTGCTGAGAATTATGGCAAAAATAAATATAAACTTCATTACATCTACCGTGAATTCACTGTGGATTTCTTCGCCATGGACTTAAACTCTCTTCCAAAGAATGCTTCTTCACTGAAGTTTTCAAAGCATAATGCCCATGTGATGTCTCTGTGTCTTACCCTGCACATTAACCTCGGATTATCCTTAAGAAAAACCTCGCAGGCACTGAAAGATCTTTATAACATCAACATCTCACACCAACAGATAGCCAACTACTGCAAAACAGCCGCCATCTGTATCAAGCCATTCGTCGATCACTATGATTACAAACCAGGCAAAGTATTGACTGCCGATGAAACTTACATCAAAGTTCGTGGTATCAAAGCATACATCTGGTTTATTATGGATGCTGTAAGCCGCTCTATCATTGGTTATCAGGTATCTGACAACCGCAGTGTCGGCCCCTGCATCCTCGCAATGAGAATAGCTTTCAGACATTTCGATAAACTTCCTGAAAACTTTAAGTTTATTGCCGACGGATACAGTGCTTATCCATTAGCAGCGATGGAGTTTGCCAAAAGATTTAAAGATACCTTTACATTCAACATTACACAGGTAATCGGTCTCACCAATGATGATGAAGTTTCCAAAGAATTCCGTCCTTTCAAGCAGATGATTGAACGCCTTAACCGCACCTACAAAGCCTCTTATCGCCCAACCAATGGATTTGACAACTATGATGGTGCCAACTACGATTTAGCCTTATGGGTTGCTTATTATAACTTCCTGCGGCCACATAAGCACAACAAGTATCAGGTTTTAAATAAAGTCGATATGCTCACCAACGCGGACAACATGCCCGGTAAATGGCAGTTGCTCATCTTTCTCGGTCAGCAGACAATTTTAAATCTGCCTGCCGAAGGCTCTAACTGTTCTTAGATTCCAAGCCAGAGGTAATAAGCCAGCCACCGCATCAGCGGCTATGCCCTTGATGGCACACAAAAGAACTGCTACACTGCTGTAAACGACGGAAAATCATTAACTGTTCTTGAGTTCTTCGCCGTCGGTAAATCACCTACAGCAGTTCTTTTGTGTGCTGTCAAGGGTGGCGGCAACCTGCCTCTGACTGAAATATCTGCAATTTTCAAGGTTCAATCAAGCCTTTTTGTTTTGGCTCATTTTTTCATAGGTCACTTGACACTATCCCAAAAACAAACTCTGTTCAGGGGATAAATGAAATTTATCTTCAAACATTGACATCATATATACACCTCTCTTCATCTTGTTTCTACATTATAGCATCGTTATATATAATTGTGTAACAAAAAAGACTCCTGAAACTTTAGAGTTATTCCCTAAAGAGACTTTTATCTCTCTTATGGTCGTTCTCCAAAGTTCCAAGAGTCTTACAATTAAGCCATTGAGACTTAATTTATGCCTGGGCAGTTCACGCAAAACTATGTGTTTGCCCTGTAATACAATTTTATCTGTTTATTTCATCTCTGCGATGGCAGCCTGTGCTGCGGCCAGTCTTGCAATTGGTACGCGGAACGGTGAGCAGGATACATAATCCAGTCCGATCTTGTGGCAGAATTCTACAGATGATGGATCTCCGCCGTGTTCGCCACAGATACCGATGTGCAGGTTCGGGTTCTCGTCCTTACCAAGCTGAATTGCCATCTCCATCAGCTTACCGACACCATTCTGGTCAAGTTTTGCAAATGGGTCGTTTTCGAAGATCTTTCTCTCGTAGTATGCTTCCAGGAACTTGCCTGCGTCATCACGGGAGAATCCGAAAGTCATCTGTGTCAGGTCGTTGGTTCCGAAGCAGAAGAAGTCTGCATCTTTTGCGATCTCATCTGCGGTCAGAGCTGCACGAGGAATCTCAATCATGGTACCTACCTGATACTTCAGGTCTGCGCCTGCTGCTGCGATCTCTTCATTTGCAGTATCTACCACGGTCTTCTTTACAAAGCGAAGCTCTTTGTCATCACCGATCAGTGGAATCATGATTTCCGGACAAATACTCCAGTCTGGATGTTTCTTCTTTACGTTGATGGCTGCACGGATGACAGCTCTTGTCTGCATCTTGGCGATCTCCGGATAAGTAACAGCCAGACGAACTCCACGATGTCCCATCATTGGGTTGAATTCGTGCAGGGAATCAATGATACCCTTGATCTGTTCTACGGTCTTGCCCTGAGAATCAGCCAGCTTCTTAATATCTTCTTCTGTCTGTGGTACGAATTCATGCAGAGGCGGATCCAGGAAACGGATGGTTACCGGGTTGCCTTCCAGTGCTTCGTAAAGTTTTTCAAAGTCACTCTGCTGAACCGGAAGAATCTTTTCCAGTGCTGCTTCTCTCTCTTCTACGGTATCGGAGCAGATCATCTCACGGAATGCATCGATTCTGTCTCCTTCGAAGAACATATGCTCGGTACGGCAAAGTCCGATACCTTCTGCGCCCAGTTCTCTTGCTTTCTTTGCATCTGCTGGTGTATCTGCATTGGTTCTTACTTTCAGTCTTCTATACTTATCAGCCCATCCCATGATACGGCCAAATTCGCCGGCGATCGTAGCATCTACGGTCTTGATCACGCCATCGTAAATATTTCCGGTGGAACCGTCGATGGAGATCCAGTCTCCTTCATGGTATTCTTTTCCGGCCAGTGTGAACTTCTTGTTTGCTTCATCCATATGGATGTCACCGCATCCGGATACACAGCAGGTTCCCATTCCACGGGCTACTACTGCTGCATGGCTGGTCATACCGCCACGAACGGTCAGGATACCCTGGGATGCCTTCATACCTTCGATATCTTCCGGTGAAGTCTCCAGACGAACCAGAACGACCTTCTTGCCCATTGCATGCCATTCTTTTGCATCATCTGCAGTAAATACGATCTGTCCACATGCAGCTCCCGGTGATGCTCCCAGTGCTTTTGCAACTGGAACAGCCTTAACCAGTGCCGTCTTGTCGAACTGTGGATGAAGCAGTGTATCCAGGTTTCTAGGATCAATCATAGCTACAGCCTTCTGTTCAGTGATCATACCTTCATCTACCAGATCACAGGCAATCTTCAATGCTGCCTGAGCAGTTCTCTTACCATTACGTGTCTGAAGCATATACAGCTTTCTGTCCTCAATAGTAAACTCCATATCCTGCATATCACGGTAGTGGTCTTCCAGCGTCGCACAGATCTTGGTAAACTGATCATATACTTCCGGCATTACTTCTTTTAACTGATCGATTCTCTGAGGTGTTCTCACACCTGCTACTACATCTTCTCCCTGAGCGTTCATCAGGAATTCACCCATCAGATGCTTCTCTCCTGTCGCCGGATCACGGGTAAATGCAACACCGGTTCCGGATGTCTCACCCATATTACCAAATGCCATCATCTGTACGTTTACAGCAGTTCCCCAGGAATATGGGATATCGTTGTCACGACGGTATACATTGGCACGAGGATTGTCCCAGGAACGGAATACCGCTTTGATTGCTTCCATCAGCTGAACCTTCGGATCTGTCGGGAAGTCTGCACCGATCTTTTCTTTATATTCTGCCTTGAACTGATTAGCCAGCTCTTTCAAATCTTCTGCTGTCAGCTCTACGTCCTGTGTTACGCCCTTGGATACTTTCATCTTGTCAATCAGTTCTTCGAAGTATTTCTTTCCAACTTCCATAACAACATCAGAGAACATCTGGATAAATCTGCGGTAGCAGTCCCATGCCCATCTTGGGTTGCCGGATTTCTCAGCCAGGACTTCTACTACCTCTTCATTCAGACCAAGATTCAAAATGGTATCCATCATGCCCGGCATAGATGCTCTTGCTCCGGATCTGACAGATACCAGCAGTGGATTTTCCTTATCCCCAAACTTCTTTCCAGTGATCTCTTCCATCTTCTCAATGTATTCCATAATCTGGCCCTGGATTTCATCGTTAATCTTTTGACCATCTTCATAATACTGAGTACATGCTTCCGTTGTAATCGTGAAGCCCTGAGGTACAGGAAGTCCCAGATTGGTCATCTCCGCCAGATTCGCACCCTTTCCTCCAAGAAGGTTTCTCATGTCCGCATTACCTTCTTTGAATAAGTAAACCCATTTTGTCATACTCAAATTCCTCCTAATAAGAATTGCGAAAACAATGCTACATCAGCCTGCTGTTTGTTTCATAACAGGAATATTTATGGCGCAAAAAACACCGGTTGTTTTCCCGGTGTGATTTACTACCCTGTTGTAGCTGCACATAATTAGCATAACATATTATACAAATTAGTCAAGGTATTTTTCTTTTATTTCGTCATTTTCATATCATTTTTTTGTTTTTATACAAATTTCTCTCTATTTTTATCTATATCTTTTTTCTATTTCTCCGTATTATCTTATTTATTTTTTACGAAAAGTAATATCATTTTACTTTTTTCACAGTGACCCAGATCACTTTTTTCTTCTTTCCTGCCTTCACAGTAATCTTTGTTTTTCCTGCTTTTCTGGCTATGATTTTTCCGTTTCCAGATATTTTTACAATCTTTGGATTGGCACTGGAAAATGTAACCTTCGTCTTGCAGGTAAAAGGGCTCACTGTAACTTTACAGGTTGTACGCTGTCCTTTTTTCAAAGTAATACGATTAGACTTCAGCCGGCTGCAGGCAATGCGTAAGCTGACTGGCTGTACCGCTTTTTTCTGTACCTTTACCTTCACGTTGGCCGTTGCTCCACTTGCCAGTGTCACTGTAATGATGGTTGTTCCTGCCTTTTTAGCTACTATCTTTCCCGTTTTGCTGACTGTGGCAACTGTCGGCTTACTGCTCTTCCAGCTGACGATCCGATCTCCCTCTGCCATATCAGTTACTTTCAGACCACTGGTGGACTGCCTGGTCTGCAAGGTGATCCTGGATGCATTCAAGCGCACAAATCCAGGCAACTTTGCAATTGCTTTTGTCTGGTAACTGGAGCATCCTACATTCTGACAACTACGGCGCATTTCCCCCTCTCCCAGAACAGTAGCCCCGCGACTGATCTTCCATTCACCATAGCTGTGACCCGTGGCCGGTATTGGCTCTGTCTCTGTCTTCTGACAGGTCTGACAGATTCGGCTCTGTACGCCTGACTGCTCGCAGGATGCTTCTGTTGTAGTCTTCCATGCTCCAAAACTATGGCCCGTTTCCGGTATCGGCTCTGTCTCTGTTTTCTGACAGGTCTGGCAGATCCGGCTCTGTACGCCGGCCTGTTCACAGGTCGCCTCTGTTGTAGTCTTCCATGCCCCAAAGCTATGGCCCGTTTCCGGTATCTGTTCCTGCGTGATCTCCTCACATAACTGGCACTGCCAGATCTTCAGGCCGCTGCTTTCACAGGATGCCGGAATATATCCTGTTTCTATCTTCTCATGATAGGTATCTTCCTGCAATGCAGGCTGTACAAATTTATATCCATACGGCTCTTTTGAAAATATTGTATAATTGGTACGCTCCTGTGCAATTGCATAATAAAAACCTTTTGTCTGCGCACCTGCAAACAAATATCGATTGGAAAGTTTGTTTCCGTCATCCCAGGTAGCGTCCACCATATACCATCCACCATCCAGCAACACATAATTCCACATATGTGCTCCGTCTGAGGTAGATTTGTGCACAATTCCAGATCCCAGAACACAGGTCAGTCCCATTCTGTTGCACAGGATTTTAAATGCTTTGGCGTAGCCTTCACACACTACTTTTCCATTATAAAAAGTACCGTAGGCGCTGTGCGCATAAGTTCCTTCCTGATATACACATTTGGCGCAAATATAATCATGAATTTGTTTCATTTTCCGGGCATCAGACATGTCTTCTGTAAATCCCTCACTGATGCAATCGACCGCATCCTTTACTTTATTCTGAAATTCTTCGACACAATTCTTTGCTCCCGTCCATGCTTCATTTCCCGATATAGTCACGGTGCTGATTTTTCCCAGCATCGTTCCATCTTTCTGCTTTTCCCATGTAAGTCCATAAGTAAATCCGACTCTTTTCAACCAAAAAATCTCCGGATGATCATAAATACAGGCATCAAATCCTCCCTGCACATAGCTGCGCAAGGCTTCTATCATTTCTCCATAAGCAGGATCCAGCTGCATTTTTTCCTCATTACTTTCTTTTCCTGATCCAATCCATTTCCAGGTTCCATTCTCCACCGTTCCGGTTGCCTGAAAGGTCAGCGGTTCCTGAAATTTTACATGAAAAACCTCTGTTCCTCCATCGGCCCATGCATCTTCCATTGCATCATAAACCTCTCTGCTGCCTGTGTTTAGCTGATCCCCATAACAGTTCTGAAACTGTACAGCCATACGGACACGTCTGGCATTTCTGCCTGTCAGATTTCCACCATTTAATGCGGTACCCGCTTCAGCACTTTCTTCCGTCACAATCTCTGTATTATCCAAAACTTCCACATTTTTCCAGTTCAGACTGGCTTCTGCTTTCTGAATTTGCTCATCCAGTGAGCCAGTATCCTCCTGTCCATCCAGGATCTGTTCTTCTTCCTCCAGATCATCCAAGCTCTGTTCTGCGACATCTTCATATTCCTGTTCCTGGATATCTATTTCATTTTCTTCTGATTCCAGATTCTCTGCATCTTCGATTTCTGTCTCAAAGCTTTCCGTTTCTGCATATTCTGCTGTCACATCAGCTGCTTTGAGCTGCCACACACTTGTTCCGACCGGATCTGACAATATCACTATCACACCCAGACCAGCTAATATTCTTTTCCAGATATTCTTATGGTTATGCCTGATATTTTTTTTACTCATTCTCACTATCCTCTGGCTGTTCTTTATTCATCTGCTTGTCATTTTCTTTCATTATAATGCAGTTTTTTCTTCCAGCCAAGTTTAAAATAACATATAAAAAGGGCAAAAACAATCGTAGAAATTTACGACTGTTTTTGCCCTTTTTTAATCATTATAGTTATTTAGAATGTAAACTTATCTGCAAAGTATGCATCCAGTTCATCGATCTTTACACGAACCTGTTCCATAGTGTCACGGTCACGGATGGTAACTGCTCCGTCTGTCTCAGAATCGAAGTCATAAGTTACACAGAACGGAGTACCGATCTCATCCTGACGACGATAACGTTTTCCGATGTTTCCACGATCGTCAAACTCACAGTTATATTTCTTAGATAACTGCGCAAATACCTTTTCTGCGCCTTCATTCAGCTTCTTGGACAGTGGAAGTACACCAATCTTAACAGGTGCCAGTGCCGGATGGAAATGCATCACAGTTCTGATGTCTGGTTTTTCTTCTGTTCCGATATTCTCTTCGTCATAAGCACTGCACAGGAAAGCCAGAACCACACGGTCTGCTCCAAGGGATGGCTCGATGACATATGGAATGTATTTTTCACGTTTTTCATCATCAAAGTAAGTCATATCCTGACCGGATGTATTCTGATGCTGTGTCAGGTCATAATCTGTTCTGTCTGCAATTCCCCACAGTTCGCCCCATCCAAATGGGAAGAGGAATTCGATATCTGTAGTTCCTTTGCTGTAGAAGCAAAGTTCTTCCGGAGCATGGTCTCTCGCTCTCATCTCGTCTTCCTTGATACCAAGAGTCTGCAGCCAGTTGATGCAGAAGGATCTCCAATACTGGAACCAATCAAGGTCTGTTCCCGGTTCACAGAAGAATTCCAGTTCCATCTGCTCGAACTCACGGGTACGGAATGTGAAGTTACCCGGTGTGATCTCGTTACGGAAAGACTTACCGATCTGGCCGATACCAAACGGGATCTTCTTTCTGGATGTTCTCTGTACATTCTTGAAGTTTACAAAAATACCCTGTGCTGTTTCCGGTCTTAAATATACAGTATTCTTGGCATCTTCGGTAACACCCTGGAAAGTCTTAAACATCAGGTTGAACTGACGAATGTCGGTGAAGTTATGCTTGCCACAGCTTGGACAGCATACGTTGTGTTCTTCAATAAAGTTCTTCATCTCTTCCTGGGAAAATGCATCGATTGGCTTCTCCAGTGTGATATCATGTTCTTCACTGTAGTCTTCAATCAGCTTATCTGCACGGAAACGTTCATGACATTCCTTACAGTCCATCAGAGGATCAGAGAATCCTCCCAGATGTCCGGATGCTACCCATGTCTGTGGATTCATCAGAATGGCACAGTCCACACCAACGTTATATGGGTTCTCCTGGATAAACTTCTGCCACCATGCACGCTTTACATTATTCTTTAATTCCACACCAAGGTTACCATAATCCCAGGTATTCGCAAGACCTCCATAAATCTCAGAACCCGGATATACAAATCCTCTTGATTTTGCCAGCGCAACAATCTTGTCCATTGTCTTTTCCATATCGTTTCTCCTCACTTTTTACGAGTGCCACAGGCACTCTTTTTATTATTCATAAAGAATATAAGCTGTATCTGTACTCTCTGTCACGGCTTCTGACTTACCGGTCACCTTAACCCCATCACTAACGTAACAGATCTTACCCGGCACATCTACCAGCAATGCTTCATTCACTACGATTGTCTTATAATTCGTTCCACTCATCAGGCTGGACCCCCAGACACTGCTGCCCTCTGCTGCTTTTCCATCGGTCACCGGTGAAAATGTTCCCTCAAAAGCGTAGCCTGCCTGAATGGCTCCATTAATATCTCCAACGTAAAATCCCACATGATTGAATCCGGCATAGTCCTGCCAGGAATCATATACCAGCCTCATCTGAGCTTCTCCGTCTTTAATCTTCAGACTTTTCTTTTTCACAGCCTTGTCCGTATGACTGCTGTTGTAGTCTGCTATTTCGCTTTCCACTGTGTTCTTCAGTTCTTCTTCACTGTAATAGGACGCATCAAAATTCTCTCTGATGACCTCTGTCACAGTTCCGTTCTTACTGACAGACACTCCTGTCACTTCCGGTGAAAAGCTGCTGCATCCGGTCAGGATACACCCCGCACCTATCACTGCGGCTAATATCAAACCCCTTTTCATGAACTGCCCTCCAAAATGCAAATTCCCCTTTTTTGCATCTAAACCTCATCTATATCTGTCTGATATATTCACAGATACGATCATACATCCTCAATTATACTAATAATAAGGCCTGTTTTCAACTGCTAAATCTGCAAAGTATTTAAAATTTCCAGAGTCTTAAAGTCCCGGTCAATCAGCTTTTTGCGAAACCGCTCCTGCATAGAGCAGAACTCTCTCTCCACTTCCGGTGTCAGCAAAAAAGTATAGAGTTTTTCCAGTGGGGCTGCCGTCACATACTGCATGGCATAAATCGTAGACTCCATAAGCCGTTTTCCACGCATATGTGGAAAACAGTTCTGACAAATCACACCATTTTTTTCATCAGAATACCCCATCAGTCCCTCTGATGAACCACAGTTGACACAGGAAAAGCTCTCTGGATATTCTCCATTGATGACCATAGCACGCAGTTCATAAATATAGCGGATCAGCTTCCTGTTTACCCGGCCATGTTCCAGTGCCTTCAGTGTTACATATAGCAGCTTTAGCAGTTCTTTTTCATCGTTATTTTCTCTGGCATAGTAGTCGGCAAACTCCAGGAAATACATACCGTAATATGCATTTTCAAAGTCCAGTGACAGCTTCTCGAAGTACTGATCAATCTGTGCCTGATAAATATTATAAGAAGTCCTTCCTTCGAAACATTCAAAAGTTCCGTAGCAGAATGGATTTGCCGCCGCCATCATCGGACTGTTCTGTCTCCGGGCACCCTTGGCAAATCCACTGATTTTCCCCCGTTCTTTTGTCAGCAGAACAATGCGCTTATCATATTCTCCCACCGGAAGCGCAGAAAGGACCATTCCGGTCAGCGTTATTTTGTCACTCATCTGGTCACCGTATGTTCCTTTCTCACGATTTAATCTATCTCTTTTTTGTCGTATCCAAAGTTTTTCATCAGAAAATCGCTGTCGCGCCAGTCTTTCTTTACCTTTACCCAAAGCTGCAGATTAACTTTTGCTTCCAGCATATTCTCGATGTCACGTCTTGCTTCAGAGCCAATACGCTTCAGCATGGATCCGCCTTTCCCGATGATAATTCCCTTATGGGAATCCCGTTCACAGATAATGGTAGCGTCAATATCAAACATACCGCCGCCTTTTCGTTCCTTCATCTGATCAATAGCCACTGCAATTCCATGAGGAATCTCCTCATCCAGGCAGCGCAGTGCTTTTTCCCGGATCATCTCAGCTACAATCTGTCTCTGTGGCTGATCGGTAATAGTGTCCTCATCATAAAACATCGGTCCATATGGCAGATACTTAAAGACCTGATCCAACACAGTGTCCAGATTCTGTGCGCGAAGCGCTGAAACTGGAATAATCTCCGCAAAATCGTACACTTTGCGGTAAGTATCCATATATTTGATAATTTCTTTTTTATCTACGGTATCTACTTTGTTGATGATGAGAATCACAGGTGTTTTTGTTTTCTTTAACTGTTCCACAATATGGCGCTCACCGGCTCCGATAAACGTGGTTGGTTCCACCAGCCAGAGAATCACATCTACCTCATTCAGGGTACGCTCCGCCACATTCACCATATATTCACCCAGTTTATTTTTTGCTTTGTGAATACCCGGTGTATCCAAAAATACAATCTGTCCCCGTTCATCGGTATATACTGTCTGGATCCGATTGCGGGTGGTCTGCGGCTTATTGGATGTGATGGCAATCTTCTGTCCAATGAGATGGTTCATCAGTGTGGATTTTCCCACATTGGGACGGCCAATCAGCGTCACAAATCCAGATTTTGTCTTTGGTATATTTCTTAATTCTTCTAAATTGATATTCATCTATGCTCCTTCTAACCACGAATCAGTGGTCGTACCTGGTCAAATAGTTCTTTTTCTGACTGAATCTTCTGCTCACCGCCAATGACACAGATATTGCCATGCTCCAGTACAGCACGAAGCAATGGCTCCAGTGCGCGGATGCTTCTCTGACTGGCCCCAAGAATCTGATCCCGTTCTTTCTGCAGGTCTTCTTGTGTCACATGGCTCATCCAGGCATTCAGAGAACGATTGCCTTTGGCAGATGGATTCATCGGTGTATCGCTTTCACTGATGGTTCCAATGATATACTTACACATATCCCGCTCATCTACGGTAAAATTCTTCAGATAGTCTGAGATTCCCCTGTAAACATCCAGAGTACGTCCAAGATTCGGGTCACGGTAAGATACCAGGTAGGTATCTCCTGTCTTTCCAAATCCACTCATGCAGCCATAGGCTCCACCCTGTACACGGATATTAGTCCACAAATATTCATATCCCATAATGGTACGCAGAATACGCAGTGCCCCATTGTACTGACAGCCATACTGACGGAAATTACCTGCCAGTGCCACATACTGCACCTGAGATGCTGTCATCAGACCTTCGTTGGACTGCGGAATCAGAATGCTGTCAGAAGTCTGTTTTGTCTCATCGTTTTCAGTCTGATGCGGTAATTTTCCTCTCAAACGGCGAATCCGCTCTTCTACTTTCGGCAGCACTTCTTTTTCAGAAGTCAGGCTGACCATCAATCCTTCCTGTACCAACAGGGCAGAAAGCAGCTTTTGCAAGTTGTCCACAAGTTCGCCTTTTTTATCCTCAAAATGTGTCTCAATGGATTCTACCAGCTCATACAGTGCCACTCCACCTGTCCGCTCATTAAAGGCAGACACTGGCGAAAAATGAGCCATCGCTCTGGTAGCAGCAGTAGAATGTCCGGCACTTGTCAGTCTCACCTGCAGTCGTGACTTTAATCTGGCCAGGATCTCATAAAGCCGTTTCTCTTTCTCCAGACTGGAGGTAAAGAGGATCTCTTCGATCATATCAAAAGCAAAATCGATCTTGTCATATAAAACTTTGGCTTTCATCTCAAAGGCAGACGCATAGTCACCTGGGTTGGCCATATCTGCAAACACATCCGATACCGGATAGATTCCACCGGACTGGATATTGATCTCGTTACTCAGTTCATGAAAATCATAATTCTGTGTATCCACCATCCCCAGTACGCATTTTAAAATGCCAAGATAGGACAACTGCTGTGGACTTAGCTTCTTTGCATCAAACATCACATTCAGATAAGCGATTCCATTGGTATCCAGTTCGTGATGCAGCAACAACGTTCCATCCACATTGATTGGATGATTATAGATCGGTGCCGTCTCTTTTCGAATATCGGAGAGCTGAAGCAACGGAATCTTCTCTAATTCTTCTTTCGTAGAAGGCGTCTCCTGGAATGCACGCAGCTTCTTTGTCTTCTCGATCATCTGTTGTATCTCTTCTTCGGTAAGAGATGCTTTATAAGCAGCCAGTTTTTCTTTTACCCGTTCTTCTTCTCTGGCAGTCAGACCTTTTTCCGGACGCATGACAATCAGAGATGCATGAGTGTTATCCAGAAGATACTTCTGAATCAATTCCTCATAATAACCGGTTCCCAGCTTACTCTTTAAGAAATCGCAGCTCTGAATCTGCTTCAGATAAGCGAATGGCTCGTTCTCGTCATACAGCCAGCTGTCAAAAGCATCAATGCCATACATCAGTCCCTTCGGGAAATGTCCGAAATCTGCCTCACGAAGCTTGAATTCCAGATTGTTGATACCAGCCAGAATGGTGCGCTCTTCCAGCCCTTTTTCCACCTGTTCTTGAAGAACGGTGCGAATAATGTGGACAAACTGCTCCTTTTGTTCCGGGTTGCTGTTCTTGGCAATCACAGAAAAGTACGGCTGACGTACCCCACTGTCATAGCTGCCTTCAATATCTTTTCCTACTGATGCATCCAGCAGTGCCTGTTTCAGTGGTGCACCAGGTGCTTCCAATAATACGTATTCTACAATAGACATCGCTGCAGAAAGATCTGCATCCAGTACATCTCCCACGGACCAGTTGTAAGCCAGATACGTATTGTCTTCTTCCTCTTCCATATTGGAAATCGAATAGGTCTTGTCCAATTCTTTCACTTCCGCAAAGGCCGGCTGCATAGTGATCTCCGATTCCACCTGATCTGCATCAAACTTGCTTAAATATTCCAGGTCCAGCCAGGAAAGACGTTCTTCCATATCCATATCTCCGTACAGATAAATATAGCTGTTAGATGGATGATAATATTTTTTATGAAATGCCAGAAACTCTTCATAGGACAGATCTGGAATATTCTTTGGATCACCACCAGATTCGATTCCATATGGTGTATCTGGATATAAGGAATTCAGGATCTCCCGGTCCAGAACATCATCTGGTGAAGAGAATGCCCCCTTCATCTCGTTATATACTACTCCATTATAGATGATCTCATCTTCCGGCTTTTCCAGTACATAACTCCATCCTTCCTGACGGAAAATTTCTTCTTTGCTATAAATATTCGGATAGAAAACTGCATCTACATAGACTTCCATCAGATTGCAGAAATCCTGCATATTGCAGCTGGCAATCGGATACATGGTCTTATCTGGATAGGTCATGGCATTTAAAAATGTATTTAATGACCCCTTAGCCAATTCTACGAATGGATCCTTCGATGGGAACTTTCTGCTCCCGCATAATACACTGTGCTCCAGAATATGTGCAACACCTGTGCTGTCAGCCGGCGGTGTGCGAAACGCAATGTTAAATACTTTATTTTCATCTTCATTTTCCAGAATCATCACCCGTGCCCCGCTCTTTTTATGAATCAGCAGGGTGCCTGTGGATTTGATATCTGCGATCTCTTCTGTTTTAATTACATCATATTGTGGCAAACTACGAAACATGCCTGTGCCTCCGATCTTATGTCGTTACTCTTCGCTGAAAGTAACCTTTTTCTCAGTATATCCACTTTTTGCGAAAACTGATGGCTAAAAGCCCTGATGTCTATTATAAGGGGGACGATGTCAAAAGTCAAAGCAAAACGGGCATCGCCACTGTGGCGATGCCCGTCTTATTATTTATGAAAACGAATTTTCATCACTCTATTCTGCTTTTGCTCCGTGGAGTGCAATCAGTTTGTTCAGATATTCATATCTTTCTTCGTTGCACTTCTGGTTCTTAGC
>CAKRVB010000047.1 GCA_934408725.1 uncultured Marvinbryantia sp. | reverse complement strand
ACATGCAGCGGAGAGATGACGGATGACATACCCAGAATGAACAGGATATTGAACAGGTTGGAACCAATGGCATTTCCCAGTGCCAGACTGCTGTCTCCTTTGCGGGTAGCTACAATGGAAGTTACCAGTTCTGGCAGAGAGGTGCCGACAGCGATGATCGTCAGACCGATAAAATTCTGACTGACGCCCCAGCTCCTGGCAATGATGCAGGCTTTGTCTACGACAAGATCGCCACCAAAGATAACAGCTGCCAGACCACCGACAATGTAGAGCAGGCTGACTGGGAGAGAAAGCGTCTGAATATCAGCTCCCGGTTCTCTGTTTTTTAAAGCGGAGCGGATCATGAAGCAGAGATAAAGAACCATACCGGCAAGAAGCAGAATACCTTCTGTACGACTAAGTTTTCCATCCAGGAACATCAGACAGAGAATGGCACTGACGCAGATATTTAATGGCATATCTCGTTTCAGAATATCTTTATTTGTCTGGAATGCAGCAAGGACGGCACAGACACCGACCACCACAAGACCATTGAAAATATTGGATCCCACCACATTACTGATAGCGATATCGTTGCTTCCTGCCAGGGCTGCATTGATACTGACAGAAGCTTCCGGTGCACTGGTTCCCATGGCGACGATGGTCAGTCCGATGATGACACTTGGGATTCGGAGAATGCGGGCAAGAGAAGAACTTCCTTCCACGAAGAAGTCTGCCCCCTTGATTAAAAGAACAAAACCGACGAGTAATAATACATATTCCATATAGGCTCCTTTCCTGTGATAAAAGAGCCCGGAATAAAAAAAGAGGCTCTTATCACATCAAAAAATGATGGATAAAAGTCTCGTTATTTCAATAACAACCGGCCAGACGGCGTGATGACGATCGCTATTCCATCAGAGAACATCTGATGGTCAACTACTCCCCTTTATTCCTGATAACAGAACAGGTTTTCTGTTGTTGAGTATATTCTATGCAGAATAAGAGAAAATGTCAACCCTGACTGTAAAAAACTGTTACACCCATTTTGGCTTTCATGATTCAGAAAATTTATCACCATAATGAATATGCATATCTTCCCAGTCCATAAACAATACATAAAACACTCTGCCATATTGCCGGCTCTCTACGATTCTTCCATGGTCCAGCACAGAAAGATAAGAGCCATCAGCTTTTCGCAGATGAAAGTGAATATAGTCATTTTCATTGCCGCTGTCAATCTGTTCCCAGATACTGGATTCTATCTGCGTCTGCTCATCTTCCCGAATCAGGCTGCGAAAACGTTTTTTTGTAAGTCTGAAGAGCTCATCCATATCTTTATATCCGGTCATATGAAGGAACTCGTGGTTTGCATAAAAAAGCTCATCATTTTCTTTGTCTGCGCTGTATATGATAAATGCTCCGGGAAGGTGTTCGGAGATATCTTTAAATGCGAATCCAAGCTGTTTTCGGACGCCGGATTCGAGACCTGTCCGGTAAGCCATACATCCATTTTTACCGTGAAGCTTTATTTCGTAAAGAGCTGCATCTGCACAGCGCATGAGCTGTGAACGGCTGGATGCGAAGGTTGGATATTCTGCATATCCAAGAGAAATAGAAAATGAATGTTCTTTTCCCATGTATGAGAATGTCTTTGGAAGCATGGTGAATTGCTGTAGCTGTTCTTTTGCGTCTTTCCGGGTATCATTCTGCAGAAGAATACAGAATTCATCGCCACCGTTTCTTCCCAGCAATGCATCTGGTGGGAAAAAAGCTTTCATACTGTCGGCCAGACTCTTTAATGCCCGGTCTCCGTAGACATGTCCATAGATATCATTAATAAACTTAAAGTCATCAATATCGAGGAGTGCGGCCACAAAATGTGCTTTTGGATTTTTAGCCATGATCTGTTCTGCTGCTTCGTCAAATCCGTAGCGGTTGTTAATACCGGTAAGAGAATCTGTGTGTGCCAGTACCTGAAATTTGTTTTTATGTTCTTTTGATACTAACCATACTCTGGTAAGAATCGAAAGAAGCAGGCTGATAGTAATAAACATTCCGCTGATTATGGCTATAATTGTATGGTTTCCCCATCCACTTTTCGGCATTACTTCAAATTTCCAGTTTTCTGCACCTATCGTAAAATCATAAGAAACCGGATTCGTTAGGGAATCATCTGACTGATCAACGACTTTATAAGTATCACTCCAGGGTGTATCTGTTTTGGAAATTCTATATTCATATCCAAAATTTGAAAGTGCACAGACTGCATCTGAAAAAATATCGGGAACACGCAAAATAACAATGGTAAATCCCCAGAAATATTCCTGTCCGTTCTCATCATTCAGGTAAACCGGATTGCGGACAGCAATTCCATAGCCGCCTTGTTTCAATTCGAAAGGCCCCTGTGAAATGAGAGTATGATGATCTCTTGCATAACAGGAGATCTCCCCACGGTCTTTATCATGGATCAGATCAATCTTACCGGCCTCATTTCCCTCCGCAGGATAAATATCTGTCACAACACCATCCGGAGCAAGCTGCACGCTGTCGATAAAGTCTGACATAATATTTTTTGCAATCGTATGAAACTGATGGATCTCTCCGTTTTCACTGATTAAAACCTGTTTCAGAGTATCCGTAATCTCGATTCCATTTGTAATCTCATTCTTTATACTTTCACCGTAAGTTGTTGCATTTAATTGAGCGGTTATGTGTCTCTCCTCTTTTTCATGAGTATCTGTTATATATGCATTGAAGCAAGTAAAGCATATACCCAGTAAAAAAACGATAAGAGGCACAAGTGTTTGTTTCTTCACCTGGTCTACCTCATTATATAAATAGAACTTTTCAATGATGTTTTAGTATAGCACAAAATGAAAAAAAAGAACATTATTATGAAGATTTTTATAATTTGTCAGAAGTGTCAGTGTAAATGATGGATGTATTCCTGTATAATAAAAATAGATACAAAACACGAGCGAGTCTGGAATAAGGAGGTTAGGATCATGAAAAAAGTTTCTGTGGTTGTATGCGTTTGTGCGGTACTGTTCTCTTTTAACATCTGTGGTGAAGATATGGGAGTCGTGTCTGCCCAAATCCCTGGGGCAGAAGAGAGCCTGGCAATTCTGCAGGATATCATCAGAGAAGACGAATGTCAGGTCGGAATGGCATTTCTCGGATATATCGATGAAGCAGCAGAAGTATCAGAGATACTGGAATATACCAGGCAGGAAGAATTGACTGATGCCTATCCATTCTTACAGGATGGGACAGTTGTTGATGCAGGTGGCTGTGAAATATATGCTATTGTTCCGGGGGATGACAGTAAGGTCAGTGTTTATCCGGCTCAGATTACGGAAGAAGGAGAATATGTGGATGAACTGAATGACCCATGGTATATGGGGCAGGAGAATGAAGTCATTATCCTGCGGTGCAATATGAGTGAGATTCATTCTAATGTAATGGTTTCTGTACAGAAGCAGAATATGAGTGTGCAATACCATCCTATGGTATCATTAAGGGATGGACATCTTGCAGCAGAAGCCTACTGCTATGATTTCTCTATCTATGATAATGATTGGGAAGAGTATGATCCAGAATATTATGATTTAGAAAGTTATAATTCAGAATATTATGAACCAGAGTATTATGATTCGCCATTGGATATAAATATTGCCCGGGAATTACTGGAGGAAACGGACGAGGTTCGTTACTACCTCAGCCTCGGAATGTCATTGTGGTATACAGGGACTGAGGAGTACATTGATGGAAGATATTGCCCGGTATTTGTGCTGGGAACGGATCAGGAAGATCATTTTACAAAAGAAAATTATTATGCCGTAGGAGACAATGTGGTTTATTATTATGATGTACTGGGTGATGCATGGCTTCTGCTGGGAGCAGGCTGATGGGAGCGTCAATTTCCTGTTAGTGGATGTTCTATATAATATTTTTTCGTAAAGTTTAAAAAGGTTTGCATATCATTACGGATGTATTTTCCTTTTTTCCAAATCATACCGATTTTGACCTGAATAGGTGGGTTCAGAGGAATCCCAACGATGTTGGTGAACTTATCGGTCATGCTGGAATAGAGGAAGCATCCGTATTTTTTTGTTTTCAAAAACTGCAGGGTAGTATAGATCTGGCTTCCACGCATGATGATGTTCGGGGTATAGCCATCCAGCTCAAAACGTTGTTTTAAAAGCTGATTCTGTACAGAATCACCGCTAAAAAAAATCAACAATTCTCTTGCCATCTCGGAGGTGGTTACGACTTCTTTTTTTGCCAGGCGATGATTGGTATCCACGCAAAATACAATCTGATCGTCTGCCAGAAGAATATTGTTGAATTTATCGATATTGTACTGTTCCATATTGACCAGCGCCAGATCCAGTGTATCGTTGTGAACCAGGTTACAGGCACGGACGGATCCATATTCTTCCAAAATAACAGGTACTTCAGGATATTCTTCCTGAAAGGCAATCAGTAGTTCCGGGAAAAAGACGGTGCTGAGCATCGGTGGAATGCCAATGCGCAGAGGCGGTCTGACTCTTGCCAGACTGGAACAATCGGCTTGCAGTTCATTACAGTATTGAAGAATGTAAGTGGCTTTTTCATACAGGGTTTCCCCTTCTACGGTCAGAACCAGCTGGTTTCCTTTGCGGTAAAAAAGGCTGACCCCAAATTCCACTTCCAGATCACGGATGGCAACGGATACTGTAGGCTGGGTAACATATAGTTCTTCAGCAGCCCGTGTAATACTATGGCAGCGGCTTGCAGTGCAGAAATAGCGTAATTGGTTCAAAGTCATAATACCATTCTCCTCATTAAAAAGTCTGATATCATAAAAATAGCATATCTAAATGAAACTTTCCATAAATTTTTTTAATCACTATTTTCTGGTAAATATGCATAAATTACGCACTCTCATTTTGAAACTATAAAATTTTTTTATGTGGATATACTTTCTAACAATTTGTTTTTATAACTGGACAATCTTATAATAAGATTAACAAATGAAATGCGTGCGGCCGGCGCTTTTCAAGAGTGAAAAAAGAATGAAATGAGTGAAAGGAGATTTTTCAAATGTCTCAAACAACCATTACGTTGCTGTTTCTCGCGTTCACGATTATTAGCTTCATGCTTGAAAAAATACCGCTTGGTCTTACCGCTACTATTTGTGCACTGGGTCTGACACTGACCGGAGTGTTGGATGCATCCACCACATTTGCACAGTATGTGAACAGTAATGTTATTCTCTGCGTAGGCATGTTCGTAGTAGGGCAGGCATTATTTGAAACAGGGATGGCGAACAAAATTGGCGGCATTGTTACAAAGTTCGCCAGAACAGAACGAACACTGATCATCGCAATCATGGTGATCGTAGGAGTCATGTCAGGATTCTTATCCAACACCGGTACGGCAGCCGTACTGATCCCGGTTGTCTGTGGTATCGCAGATGAATCCGGATACTCCAGAAGCCGTCTGCTGATGCCGCTGGTATTTGCAGCAGCTCTGGGTGGAAACCTCTCCATTATCGGAGCGCCGGGCAACCTGATGGGTGTAAATGCACTTCAGGAAATGGGCTTATCCACCAGCTTTTTTATGTACGCGCCGGTTGGTGTGCCAATGCTCATACTTGGAATCATCTACTTTGTATTCCTTGGATATCGTTTTCTTCCAGATGGAACAGCGACAGGAGGAGCAGCCGTAGAAGCTCAGAAGGATTTCAGTAACGTTCCAAAATGGAAACAGGTGATTTCCCTTGTGGTACTGATCGTAGTCATCATTGCTATGATTTTTGAAGAAGAGATTGGTATCAGTATTCAGATTTCTTCCTGCATCGGAGCTGCATTCCTGGTATTAACCGGAGTGCTTTCTGAAAAAGAAGCATTGCAGTCTATTGACTTGAAAGTGGTACTGCTCTTTGGTGGTTCTCTCTCCTTAGCCAAAGCGCTGGATACTACCGGTGCAGGTAATCTGATTGCAGATAAGATCGTAGGGCTTTTAGGAGCTAATCCGAACCCGATCATACTGCTTTTGGTAATCTTCATCGTAACCTGTGCACTGACCAACTTTATGTCAAATACTGCAACTACTGCACTGATGATTCCAATTGCAGTATCCCTGGCCAATAATCTTGGTGCAGATCCAAGAGCTGTGGTGATTGCAACTGTGATTGCAGGATCCTGTGCTTATGCAACACCGATCGGTATGCCTGCCAACACTATGGTAGTCGGTCTTGGCGGATACAAATTCAAGGATTATGTAAAATCCGGTTTGCCATTGATTCTCGTTTCATTTGCAATCTGCATGATTTTACTGCCGATCCTCTTCCCGTTCTATCCGTAGAACAAAAAGCAACTTATTTACATTTATATAAAAAATAAAATGGAGGTAATTCATGATGACAAAGGAAAATGGAGTAAAACAGTTAACAGATATGGTGGCTGATTTTGTCGGCCATATCGGAAAAAAATTACCAGATGATGTAGTAGCAAAACTGGAAGAACTTGGTTCTCAGGAAACAGCAGCACTTCCAAAGGTTCTGTATGAAACTATGACAAAGAATCAGGGACTGGCTGTAGAACTGGATCGTCCAAGCTGCCAGGATACCGGTGTCATTCAGTTCTGGCTGAAATGTGGAACGAACTTCCCATATATCAACGAACTGGAAGGTCTTTTAAAAGAAGCTGTTGTTCAGGCAACATTTGCAACACCACTGAGACATAATTCCGTAGAAACATTTGATGAATACAATACAAAGAAAAATGTTGGTAAAGGAACACCGACTGTATGGTGGGATATCGTGCCAAACAGTGATAAATGTGAAATTTATGCATACATGGCAGGTGGCGGATGTACCCTTCCAGGAAAAGCAATGGTTCTGATGCCAGGTGCAGGTTATGAAGGTGTGACAGATTTCGTTCTGGATCAGATGACCAGCTACGGATTGAATGCTTGTCCTCCACTGCTGGTAGGTGTCGGTGTAGGTACTTCAGTGGAAACAGCAGCTCTGAACTCTAAGAAAGCGCTGATGCGTCCAATCGGTTCACACAACGACAATGCCAATGCAGCAAAAATGGAACAGTTACTGGAAGATGGTATCAACAAGATTGGCCTTGGACCACAGGGTATGGGCGGAAAGTACTCCGTTATGGGTGTTAACATTGAGAACACTGCCCGTCATCCGTCCGCAATCGGTGTAGCTGTAAACGTAGGATGCTGGTCACACCGTCGTGGACACATCGTAGTGAATCCAGACCTGACTGTAACCTGTGATACACATTCCACATGGAAATTCAATGCATAATAGGAGGAAAAAATCATGATCGAAATTAGAGGAGATAAAAAAGTTCTTGTTACCCCTGTCAGTGCAGAGGATCTGAAAGATATTAAAATCGGCGATATTGTATGGCTGGACGGAGACCTGATGACCTGCCGTGACGTAGCACACCGCCGTCTGGTGGAATACGGAAGAGAACTTCCATATGATATCCGCAACAAAGCTATTTTCCATGCAGGCCCAATCGTTCGTAAAATCGAAGGAACTGAGAATGACTATGAAATGGTATCTGTAGGACCGACTACTTCCATGCGTATGGAAAAATTCGAATATGAATTCACAAAAGAAACTGGTGTCAGAGTCATTGTTGGTAAAGGTGGTATGGGACCAAATACAGAACGTGCCTGCAAAGAATTTGGTGCAATCCATTGCGTGTTCCCGGCAGGATGCGCAGTTGTAGCGGCAACAGAAGTGGAACGTATCGCAGAACATCACTGGGATGAACTGGGAATGCCAGAAACATTATGGTGCTGTAAAGTGAAAGAATTCGGTCCGCTGATCGTATCTATCGATGCACAGGGACGCAACCTGTTTGAAGAAAACAAAGTGATCTTCAATGAGAAAAAAGAAGCAGCAAAACAGGATATTTATCCGGAAGTGAAGTTTATTAAATAAGATACACAGGGTAACAACCCGTTGAGCATCATATAGACAGGAAAGAAAAAGGAGGATCGGGGCAATGCCAATGACAAACCCTGGAAAGTTTGACAGTAATGGAGCATGGGATGGCTTTCGCGGAGAAATCTGGCAGGAAGAGATCAACGTGCGTGACTTTATTCAGAAAAACTATACCCCATATGACGGAGATGAAACGTTCTTAGAGGGACCTACGGAAAGTACAGAAAAATTGTGGAATCGGGTTCAGGAACTTCAGAAACAGGAACGCGCAAAAGGCGGTGTTCTGGAATGTGAGACAGATGTGGTTTCCGGTTTGACTGCTTATGGTCCGGGTTACATCAGTGAAGAACTAAAAGATCTGGAACAGATCGTAGGACTACAGACAGACAAGCCATTAAAACGTGCATTCATGCCTTATGGCGGAATTAAAATGGCAACCAAAGCGGCAGAGACTTATGGATATGAAATCAATCCAGAACTGAAAAAGATCTTTACTACTTACGTAACGACTCACAATGATGCAGTGTTCGGTGCATATACACCGGAGATGCGTCTGGCAAGAAAAACGCATGTAGTTACCGGTCTTCCTGATACTTACGGACGTGGACGTATCGTTGGTGATTACCGCCGTGTGGCACTGTACGGTATCGACCGTTTGATTGAAGCAAAAAAAGTAGCTCATTACCGTGCCGGCTGTGGAAACATGTATGATGAAGTCATTCGTATGCGTGAAGAGATCAGCCAGCAGTTAAAAGCATTAAATGAAATGAAGGAAATGGCAAAGATCTACGGATATGACATTTCAAAGCCTGCAAGAAATGCCAAAGAAGCTGTACAGTGGCTGTATTTTGGATATCTTGCTGCCGTAAAGACTCAGAATGGTGCAGCTATGTCCGTAGGACGTATCTCTACTTTCCTGGATATTTATATTCAGAGAGATCTGCAGAATGGTGCTCTGACAGAAGCTGAGGCACAGGAGCTGATTGACCATATGACTATGAAGTTCCGTATGGTAAAATTCGCCCGTATTCCGGAATACAATCAGTTATTCTCCGGTGATCCGACCTGGGTAACACTGGAAGTGGGTGGAACCAGCCTGGACGGAAGACATATGGTAACAAAGACAGATTATCGTTTCCTGCATACACTGGAAAACATGGGACCAAGCCCGGAACCAAATCTGACCGTGCTGTATAGTCCACGTCTTCCACAGAGCTTTAAGAAATATGCAGCAAAGATCTCTATTGATACCAGTTCCATCCAGTATGAGAATGACGAAGTCATGAAACCGGAATGGGGAGATGATTACTCCATTTGCTGTTGTGTATCTGCAACCAAGACAGGACAGGAGATTCAGCTTTTCGGTGCCCGCGCCAACCTGGCAAAAACGCTGCTGTATGCATTTAACGGTGGTTTTGATGAAAAACACAGAATTCAGTGTGGTCCGGCTATGCAGCGCATTACTTCTGAGTATGCAGATTATGATGAAGTAGTTGAGAAATTTGACTGGTGGATGGACTGGCTGGCAGACATCTACGTCAACGTACTGAACCTGATTCATTACATGCATGATAAATATTATTATGAAGCTGCTGAAATGGCATTGATTAATAATGACTGTGAACGGTCTTTTGCAACCGGTATTGCAGGATTCTCTCATGTAGTAGATTCCTTAAGCGCCATCAAATATGCAAAAGTAAAAATCATTCGTGATGAAGAAGGCATTACCAAAGACTTTGAAATCGAGGGAGATTTCCCACGTTATGGAAATGATGATCCAAGAGCTGATGAGATCGCAACCTGGCTGCTGCGTACCTTTTTTGATAAGATCCGCCGCCGTCATACTTACCGCGAGTCTAAGCCAAGTACCTCGATTCTGACGATTACCTCGAACGTCGTATACGGAGAAGCTACTGGTGCTACACCAGACGGCCGTAAGGCATTTACCTCCTTCGCCCCAGGCGCTTCTCCTTCCTACGGCGCAGAACAGAACGGTCTGCTGGCGTCCCTGAACTCGGTAGCAAAGATTCCATATCATTGGGCACTGGATGGTATTTCCAATACACAGACCATCAGTCCGGATGCACTGGGACATGAGGATCAGGAGAGAGTCAATAATCTGGTTCAGATCCTGGACGGATACTTTGAGCAGGATGCACATCACCTGAATGTTAACGTATTCGGAACGGAAAAGCTGATTGATGCCATGGAGCATCCGGAAAAAGAAGAGTATCAGAACTTTACGATCCGTGTATCAGGATATGCAGTAAAATTCATCTCTCTGACAAAGAAGCAGCAGTTGGATGTCATTGCACGTACCTGCCATAAAACACTGTAAGAAGGGAGCTTAACGGTGACGGGAAGGGTTCATTCTATAGAAAGCTTCGGTCTGGTGGACGGTCCGGGAGTGCGAAGTGTGGTGTTTTTGCAGGGCTGCGCGATGCGATGCAGATACTGCCACAATCCGGATACCTGGGGAATGTCCGGCGGAGAAGAGTGGGAAGCGGAGAAATTGTTTCAGAAATTATATCGTTTCAGACCGTACTGGAAAGAAAACGGTGGAATTACGGTGAGCGGCGGGGAAGCCATGCTGCAGATGGAGTTTGTAACTCAGTTATTTGCCATAGCGAAAGCACATCACATCCATACTGCACTGGATACCAGTGGCAATCCGTTTTGCAAGAAAGAAGATTTTCTGGAACAGTTTCAGAAGCTGATGGATGTCACAGATCTGTTTATTGTGGACATCAAAGAAATGGATCCTGACCGGCACCTCAAGTTAACCGGTCAGGATAATGGAAATATATTGGCAATGATCCGGTATCTGTCAGAACATAAGAAAAGTATGTGGATTCGGCATGTATTGGTACCACATCTGACAGATTCCGAAGAAAGTCTGATTGCTTTACGGAAATTTTTAGAACCTTTGCTGGGAATTGAAAAGATTGAGATTCTTCCATATCATGCCATGGGCGTGCATAAATGGGAAGCACTTGGAATTCCATATTCCCTGAAGGATGTAAATCCGCCGACAGCGGAAGAAGTGGAAAAAGCGAAAAAAATATTAAATATAGGGTGAGTGCTTATGGGACCACAGGAAATGCTGGATCTGGCAGAAGTAAAAAATAAGTGGAAACTGACACCAATGAAGAATTTCAAGTCGCCCCGGCTCACAGAACGTATGTGGCGTACTGCCCTGGTGGTGCTGCTCACATCCGTAATCTATAAATACCCCTTACAGGGGCGCAACCCATGTTTTGCGCTGATCGGTGCAGTCTATGGGGTGGGAAGTCAGTTTGAAGAAGGATTTCATAATGGAATCAACCGATTCATCGGAACCTTTGTGGGAGGCTTTTGGGTGATTCCATTTTACTGGCTCTATACCAATGAGCCATTTGGAATACCGGATTGGATCTGGCTGGTGGCTGGTCTGTGTCTGGTGCTTTGGTGCAACCTGGCACTGGGAGCAGATTCGGCAATACAGCCGGGTACAGTGGTATATTTTGTTGTGATGTTCACGGTAGGAAAGGAACGGGTATTGTTTTACACCATCGCCCGTATTCTGGATACAGGTGGTGGCGTGCTGATTGCCTTATTAATAACTATTTTGCTGCCATCAAAATATGATAAAGAAAACGGTCTGTCTTTTCAAAACCTCTGGAAGCAGACCAGGTACGCGTTCCAATCCTACCTGAATAAAAATCAGATGTTCCGGGAACAAGAACAGAAAAACTTCGGAACCAGAAAGAAAAAAAGAAAATAGTAAAAGTCAGAAAACGGAAATGACGGGCGAAAGCCTGGCATTTCCGTTTTCTGGTGCGCCTGGCGGCGTACGTTTCTAATGGGTGAAGATACAGCCATTCTGACTATTGCAATAACTTTAAGATGTCTTTTGGTGGCAGCGGGGCGGAGAAATAATACCCCTGAATCATATCAACGCCCCAGCCGCTTATTATTTCCATTTCTTCTTTGGTTTCCACGCCTTCAGATACAATATGATAATTCATTTTAAGAAAAGTATCCACAATACTCTGATAAAACAGGGCCCGTTTTCCGTCACTGCAGATATCAAAAAGAAGGGATCTGTCAAGCTTAATTGTGGAAAATGGAAGTCTCATAACGGTATTTAAATTGGCATATCCGGAGCCGAAGTCATCCAGACACAGCCGGATACCGGCACGGGTAAATTCATCCGCAACCATCTGCAGGCTTGTATTATATTCTGTTGCGACTGTCTCTGTAATCTCAAACTGTATCCACTCATGGGGAATTCCATATTCATCCATTATATGGATAAAATGACTGCTGCAGTCATTTCTCATCAGATCAAGAGAAGACAAATTTACTTTAACATTCAGCAGCTGGTTCATCAGTACGCTGTTTTCATTCAGAAATCTGCAGACACGGTGAAACTGTAAATCGGTAATCTGTTCAATGATGTGATTCTTTTCTGCAAGCTGAATGAATACATCCGGTGCAATCCAGCCAAGTTCCGGATGATGCAGACGGCTCAGAGCCTCCAGTGTGATATATCGTTCTTCACGGGCAGAATATACAGGCTGATAATAAACTTCAAAGAGATCTTTAGAAATTGCCGTATGCAGATATTGTTCCACCTGTTTATTATACAGAAAACCATTCATCGTCTGACGGTCATCCTGTATCACTTCTGTCAGTCCACTTTGAGGAGCAAGAGATTCAAGGTATTCTGCATATTCCAGAATCAGTCCGCTTTCTCCAATCTTTTCTGCATTGACAATCCCGCTGAGGATCACAGGTATCATAATTTTTTTATCATTTGTGTCCAGTTTCATGTTCACGTCAAACAAATTCTTTAATTGTGTAAAATAATATTCATATTCTTCCAGAGAATCTGTCAGTACCAGAAAGCGTTTCCCGGTTATCCGAAAGGCATTCCTGCCACACAGATCTTCCAGCTTTTTTGCGGTTGTCTGTAAAATAAGGTTACCATCCTGAATCCCGGCAATCTTATTAATATGCTTTAACTGATAAAGGTACACTGTAATAATATGAAAAGATTTTCCGGCTTTAATCAGCTCATTGCTTTTTCGGGTCAGATAGAGATGATTATATAATCCGGTCATACTGTCCATATTTGCATGAGGATTATTAATGGTAATAAATAATGCCAGGATGCCAAGACTCAGGCCGAATCCCGTTGTCAGGAGCGGATGATATACAAACTGGATTATCACACCACTTCCGGATAGCAGAAGAATCTCCAGAAGTATTTTCACTTTTTGTATACCAAGGTCTTTCCACCATTTAATAATAAGGATCAGTGCAGCCACGATATGGCATAAGGCACTGTAATACATCAGCATGTACCAGGGTCCTGTCATATAGCCGCCGGATACATCAAAGTAAAATAGTTTTTCTGTGAACGGATTTGTAAGTACGATACAAAGCAATGCGATGGTCGGAATTCCGGATATCAGCATTTTTTTTATCGAAACAACGTTATGATCATGTAGTGTATGGACATAAAAGATCAATGTATAGGGAAGCAGTGCCTGAAACAGATAAAAAATGGTTGTTGAAAACCATGCTGTCATTCCCAGTTCACTGTTGTAAGAAGTAATACAATAATTACTGAGAAGTTCGGCAGCTACGTCCATTGTACCAAGAGCAGCAAAGAAAAGAAATACCTGATTATTCAGATCTTTGGCTCTTCTCTGACCCAGAAAATGATACAGAATCAGCAATAAAATAATCATTGCTGCGATCAGAAAATCGAAATTATAATAACTCATATTTATCCTCCGACTCTTTTTCTTTGTTGAAAAGCAGCATCTGGTCTGCCTGCATTTTCCAGTCACTGATGGAAACCAGAGTTCCATCTGTTTTTCGCAGATAACTGTACCCAAACTTCAGGTGGACATGATTTCCACCAGTTGTTTCTTTTTTTAGTTCGTCTTTTATAAAGTGTTCCCATTCATCAGGTGTCTTTTGCGGATTGGACACAATGACAGCAAATTCATCACCTTCAATTCGAAAACACTGCACCTGCTGTTCATAAGAGCCATTCTCTACGGGACGGATACTTCTCGCTGTCCGGATGACTGCTTCGTCTCCGCGCTGCAGTCCATACATATCATTAATTTTTTTCAGGCCATCAATTTCTATAAACAAAAGCAGTACATTTTCAAGTAATGCAGCCTCTTTCTGAATTTTATCAACCGACTGTTCGAATGCTTTTCTGTTTTTCAGTCCGGTCATCCGATCTTCTAATGACATCCTTTCATATACCGCCTGTTCCAGCCGGAACTGAACATCATCGGACACTTTGCAGAGTAATCCCCAGAATAGAAAAGCAATATAGAGAACAATACCAAACTGGAATACGGCATCATACCAGTATATGGAAAATATCCAGTACAGTGCAAGTGCGATGACACCACTAAGTCCCAGTACTTCAAATGCTTTCAGACAAAGTCCTAATACCTGTGTCTGATTTCTTCGATATTCCCGCCACAGAAGAAGAAACATTGTTATAACACCGGTAAAAAGGATGAAATGAGTCACAAACAGCATATGAACAAAAGGTACCTGCAGTGTGAGGTAGATGACGGTCTGCAAGACTGCATTTCCATAAAGCAGAAAAATCCATATCTGAGGAATCCATCTTTTGCTTTTACTGACCGTATCCTGTACAAAATGCAGTATCGGAACCGACATTAGCATGAATGCATAAAAGGAAACCAGTGCTCCGGCAGCACTCTGTTTTCCATACATCTGATAAATCCCAGAATCCAGTATGCACCACAGGCTGCATAGAATTAAAAAGACCGCAACATCAAAAAAACGTTTCTCTGCAATCTTTCTATGTCTGGCATAGAAGTAAATAATTATAGATACAATGCCAAGACCAATCATACCAAAAATCATCAGGATCGAAAAAGCAGATTCCTGAAAATGATGTCTGATGATATCAGAATAGGCCCCAATGAGAGGCGCCTGTACATACAGCCGGCTGTTTTCCCTGCCCCTGAAAATAAGACATAGCGGTTCCTGCCCGGTTTTATCTGATAAACAGGCATCTGCCCAGAGTTTCCCCTTCATTTGACTATTTTTCTGAAAATTGTCATCTCTGTATTGATAAAGAA
>CAKRVB010000046.1 GCA_934408725.1 uncultured Marvinbryantia sp. | reverse complement strand
CAGGATCAAACTCTCAATAAAAATGTTTGAATCCAGTTCAGAATTAACGTCTAGCTAATTCATCCCTTTTACTGTTTTATAAGGTCAGTTCCTTGAATGTTAAAACTTTTTAGAATCTTTCAAGGTTGTTTCACTGTTCAATTATCAAGGTTCTTTGCTGTTGTTCTCATCAGCAGCAACTTTTATATCATATCACTGCTTTTGAAGTTTGTCAACAACTTTTTTATTTATTTTTCAATCTTTCGATTGAAGCTTTGTGTTTCTTGCCGTCTCTCTCAGACAGCTTCATTATATTATCATCCGTTCCAGCATTTGTCAACAGCTTTTTTCATTTTTTTACAAAATCCCCCACCAAAAAGAGCAGGGTACCTATTTTCTATATACCTTGCTCTGGAAGGAGCGTCTCTCCAATGCCTTAACTAAATGACATTGAAAATAGTCTCTAGATATTAGCTATGCTAATGCCTACCGTTTTATTTTTCTGGTCAGGTCGCAGATGCACCAGGCGATAGCCATTCCCCCGGCAATCCCCAGTGCACACAGGAAGGTCTGGCTTCCGTATTCCTCAGCCAGTCTGGTATTGCCCTCTGCCAGTGCACTCATACAGTAATACAGAGTGCTTCCCGGTATCAGCGGAATGGCGGAGGTCACAAAAAACGGTGTGGATGGTGCGCCGTATACCCGGGCCAGGATCTCTGCATAGATGGCCACGCAGAAGCTGGCCACCAGCATAGATACAAAGATATGGTTCCCATGATGAGACAATAACAAGTAAGCCAGCCACCCAAAAGCACCTCCCACTGCTGCCACCGGAAGATATCTTTTATTAATATGAAAGATGAGTCCAAATCCCACAGAGCCTGCCGCACCTGTGAGAAGTTGTATAATTACATTCATTTACCAGATCCCCCTTACCAGCCAGATGGCCGCAA
Organism: uncultured Marvinbryantia sp.; assembly: GCA_934408725.1. Lineage (GTDB taxonomy): Bacteria > Bacillota > Clostridia > Lachnospirales > Lachnospiraceae > Marvinbryantia. Next base: position 14,252 of record CAKRVB010000046.1, on the reverse strand, counting down.
AAAATCCCAGTGCCAGCGCCGCCGCCAGCAGTAACGCCTCGATCAGTCTCATACTGGCCGATATGGTATCTCCCAGCAGAACATCCCGGATGGCATTGGTGAACATCAGTCCCGGTATCAGCAGCATAATATCACCGATCATGATCTTGTCCATATGCAATATCGGGAAGATTTTGCTGACCACACAGATTCCCACACCACTTAAGAACGATGCCGCAATCTGATAAGCCACAGAATTCAGACAGATCGGTTCCATATAAGTTTCCAGCAGCCAGATCACTGCTCCCATCAATCCGGCAATCAGAAAGTCCCAGATACTGCCGCCATAGAATACGGCAAAACTGGCCGCTGCCAGCACATTCCCCAGCAGCAGCATTTTCCCTCTGGTGGCAGTGGATAAGATCTGATCCAGCTGCTGTTCGAACTCTTCCACCGATATCCGGCCGCTGCAGATCTGTCTGCTCAGTTCGTTCAACTCCTCTAGCTTCACAAAATCATTTCCGCCAGACTTCTTCAACCTTCTGGTCTGGGTCAATGGCTCCTTTCCAGGCATCTTCATGGTAATGATAATGCTGGAGGTAATCACGAACACATTCATCTCTTCTGCACCATAGGCATAACCGATACGGTTCAGGGTATCCTCCACCCGGTAAATCTCCGCCCCGCTGTTCTGCAGCGCTTCTCCCATCTGAATCAGTATATTCAGAAATCCACTATCTGATCTGCTGTCCATTTTTATTATCCTTCCATATCATCATACTCTGTTTCCATACTATAACATTCTATCTGCTTTTGTAAACCATGTAAAAAACCAGAATACTTCTGCACTTTGCAAAAGTATTCCGGCTTTGGATTTCTCTATATTTTTTATTTATCTGCTACCAGATGGCACGCTACCAGATGTCCGTTTCCAACATCTACCAGCTTTGGTTCGTTCTTGTCGCATCCCTCTTTGCGGAAACGGCAGCGTCCGCAGAAACGACAGCCTTCCGGTGGATTGACCGGGCTCGGTACGTCTCCTTCCAAAATAATACGCTGGCGTTTTTCAACATCCAGTCTTGGAATCGGGATCGCTGACAACAGTGCCTGAGTATATGGATGCAGTGGATTGTCAAAGATATCTTTGTAATCTGCCATCTCCACAATTTTACCAAGGTACATAACTGCAATACGGTCGCTGACATGCTTTACGACGCTCAGGTTATGGGAAATAAACAGATAGGTCAGTCCCAGATCCTTCTTCAGCTGATTCATCAGGTTCAGGATCTGTGCCTGCACACTCACATCCAGTGCGGAGACCGGTTCATCCATAACAATAAATTCCGGATTAATAGACAGGGCACGGGCAATACCGATACGCTGTCTTCTTCCTCCATCCAGCTCATGTGGATAAGAGGTGGAAAGTCTGCGTTCCAGACCTACAATATCCATAACCTCATGTACACGATTGTACAGATCTGTCTTGTTATCATATACCTTATTTACCAGCAGCGGCTCTGAGATCAACTCTTCAATGTTCAGACGCGGATTCAGAGAAGAATACGGATCCTGGAATACGATCTGCATTTTCTTTCTCATTTCCTTCATCTGCGCTGCGTTCAGCTTTACTACATCGGTACCACGGAACAATACTTCTCCGCTGGTCGGCTCATGAAGTCTTAAAATGGCACGGCCGGTGGTGGACTTACCACATCCGGATTCTCCAACCAGACCAAGGGTCTCTCCCTGATTGATAGAAAAACTCACATCATCCAGTGCATGCAGCATTCCTTTTTTGGTCTTGAAATATTTCTTCAGATTCTTTACTTCAAGGATTGTCTCTGCCATTTACTTCACCTCCTTTGTATCATCAAATCTGTGACAGCTGATCGTATGTCCAGGTTCTACTTCCAGATGCTTCGGTACCTGTTTGCTGCATTCTTCGCAGGCATACGGACATCTCGGGTGGAAGGTACATCCGGACGGCAGATTGGTCGGGTCCGGTGTCAGACCTTTGATGATCTTCAGTTCTTCCTGTTCATGATAGATATCTGGAATGGAATCAAACAGTCCAACAGTATATGGATGGTGTGGTTTTTCCGGTGTGAAGATATCCACTTTATCGCCATATTCTACCACATTTCCTGCATACATAATTGCTACTTTATCACAGATCTCAGCCACAATCCCCAGGTCATGAGTAATCATAATCATAGACGTATCATACTGATCCTTCAGTCCCTTCATCAGCTCCAGCATCTGTGCCTGAATCGTTACATCCAGTGCAGTGGTCGGTTCATCAGCAATCAGCAGTTCCGGATTACAGGCCAGCGCAATAGCGATAACTACACGCTGCTTCATACCACCGGAAAACTGATGTGGATAATCAGAAGCACGCTCTGGACGGATACCTACGGTCTCCAGCATCTCCAGTGCCTTTTTATGAGCGTCTGCTTTATTCAGATGCTCATGCAGACGAATTCCTTCTGCGATCTGATCTCCTACCGTCATAACCGGGTTCAGAGATGTCATCGGATCCTGGAAGATCATGGAGATCTTTTCTCCACGGATACGGGTCATCTCTTTGTTGGATTTATTTAAAATCTCTTCTCCGTTATATTTTACAGATCCACTCAGTACCTTGCCCTGTGGACGAGGAAGCAGATTCAGAATACTCAGAGCAGTTGTTGTTTTTCCGGCACCGGTTTCCCCCACGAATCCAAGAGTTTCCCCCTGTGCCACCTCCAGATTCAATCCGTTGACTGCATGTACCACACCACCGTTGGTATGGTATTCCACCGTCAGGTCACGGATCTCAAGTAAATTCTTTTTCTCGTTAGCCATATTCCTCTCCTCCTATTTCTTCTGCTTCGGATCCAGTGCATCACGAAGTCCGTCACCCAGTACATTCAGGGCAAAGATAGTGATCATGATCGCAAGACCCGGGAACATGGTCATATAAGCATAGTCTCGAATATAGCTTCTTGCGGAAGAAAGCATAGAACCCCATTCCGGAGTTGGCGGGGAAATACCCAGTCCAACAAAGCTAAGTCCGGCCGCTGTCAGGATCGCCATTGCTACACCTAAGGTAGCCTGAACGATGATCGGTGCCAGACAGTTTGGAATAATGTGTTTGAAAATAATACGCAGATCCGATGATCCTGCCGCTTTGGCTGCTTCAATAAATTCCTGATCCTTTACAGAAAGTACCGATGCACGCACAATTCTGGCATAATGCGGAATCGAGGAAATACCGACTGCAAGCATCAGGTTAAACAGACCATTTCCCAGTACTGCCACGATGGCAATCGCCAGAATGATCTGTGGAATGGATAACAGAATATCCATCAGTCGCATGATAACGTTGTCTACAGTTGCTCCATAGTAACCGGAAAATGCTCCAAGGAGCACACCAATCACCATAGCAATAGCTACTGCTACGAAACCGATCAGCAGAGAGATTCTGGTACCGTATACCACACGGCTAAAGATATCCCGGCCAAACTCATCCGTACCGAACCAGTGCTGTGCACTTGGTCCCTGGAAGCAGCTCAGCAGATCCTGCTGGTCATAGCTGTACGGTGCAATAAAGTTGGCAAAAATCGCTACTAAGAAAATAATAACGATAATAATCAGTCCCAGTACCGCCAATTTGTTTTTTCGAAGGCGTTTCCATATATCGCCCAGCTGGGCAAATTTCTTTTTCTTTTCCATATGTACTCTCCTCCTACTTATACTGCGCTTTGATACGCGGATCTACAAATGCATATAACAGGTCAACCAGGAGGTTTACAATACTGAACGCCAGTGCAATGATCAGCACACCGCCCTGTACCGTAGGGAAGTCACGCATCTTGATGGAGTCTACCATCAGTCGTCCGATTCCAGGAATGGAGAAAATAGACTCTGTCAGAACTGCTCCACCCAGCAGAGTACCAAACTGCAGACCTGCAGATGTGATAATCGGGATTAAAGCATTTCCCAGTGCGTGTCTGATAATAACGGTTTTCTCATGGAGACCTTTTGCTCTTGCTGTCTTGATATAGTCCATGTTGATGACTTCCAGCATACTGGATCTGGTCATACGAGTGATAACCGCTACAGACTGCGCACCCAGAGATACAGCTGGCAGGATCAGATGGAGCGGTGTGTTAAATCCAGATGATGGCAGCCAGCCCAGCTTTACAGAGAACAGCAGCGTCAGCAACAAGCCCAGCCAGAATACCGGCATGGAAATACCCAGCAAAGCAAAGGCCATGGAACACATATCAAAGATGGAATATTGCTTGATTGCCGAGATGATTCCAATTGGGATTCCCAGAACTAGTGCAAATAACATAGAACAAAATGCCAGTTTTACCGTAGCCGGGAAACAGTCTTTGATCAGATCAATTACCGGCTTCTTTGTGGAATAAGAAGTTCCCAGATCTCCATGGAGAATCAGGTTCTTCATATATCTTCCATACTGCACCAGGAACGGATCATTGAGTCCCTGTTCTTCCCGGTACTGCTCTACTGCTTCCGGAGAAGCCGAATCGCCCAGTACCAGTCTGGCCGGATCGCCAGGTGTGATGTACAGCATGGAAAATATGATAAAGGTAACGCCCAGTAATACCGGGATCATCATTAATAAACGCTTACCTACATATTTTAGCATAGACGTCTTTCCTTTCTGTTTTTCTCATTGGAAAAGGGGAAGCTGCAGCTTCCCCCGTTGTAAATCTGCTCTTTTCCAACAACTTTTACTCGAAGTAAATGTTGTATAATGGATGATAACCAAATGCGGTAGGTTCAAATCCTTTCATGTTGGCTTTTGCACCAACTACTACTTCACCATTGTTCAGGAATACCCATGGTGCTTCTGCTACGATCTCTTCCTGCAGCTCTTTGTAAACTGCTTCTCTGTCATCTGAATCCGGCATGGATCTTCCTTTTTCCAGCAGTTCATCTACTTTTTCACTGCTGAAGTTTGCATAGTTGTTACCAACCTGTCCATTGGACTGTGTATGGAATACAGCGTATACAGCCATATCCGGATCTGCTGTCTGGCAGGTCCATCCTACCATGATCGCATCCTGTTCACGTCTGTCAGCCTTGTCCAGAAGTGCGCCCCACTCCAGTACTTCGATCTCAACATCGATGCCAACTTCCTTTAACTGGCTCTGGATAATCGTAGCCATGTCGATTCTTTCCTGACGTTCGTTGGTAGAGATCACCAGCTTCTGACCTTCCTGAACGCCTGCTGCTGCCAGCAGTTCTTTTGCTTTTTCTACATTGTATTCATGTGGTGTCAGATCGTTATCGTGATATTTTACGTTTGGTGCGATCGGACCTGCTGCTGGTGCGCCTACTCCACGCCATACTGCGTTGCAGATTGCTGTGGTATCCAGTGCATAAGAGATAGCCTGACGTACATCCGGGTTGTTCCATGGCTCTTTCTCGCAGTTGAATGCCATGAAAGTAGTCTGGTTGTCTACCTTACGGATCAGCTGAAGATTGCTGTTGTCTTCTACACGGCTGATATCGTTGGTAGAAATATCAAATGCCATATCTACACCGCCGCTCTCCAGTTCGATAGCACGGTTGGTTGCTTCAGTGATGATACGGAATGTGATCTTGGACAGTGCCGGTTCTTCTCCGAAGTAATCATCGTTACGTTCCAGTTCGATGGTGTCGTTCTTTGTCCAGCTTACGAACTTGAATGGGCCGGTACCGATTGGGTTGCTTCCGAAGTTATCGCCTTCTGCTTCTACAACAGCTTCTGGAACAATGCTGGCACCTGTATTGGCAAGACCTGCGATGAAACCGGTATTCTGCTGCTGAAGTTTAAAAGATACTGTGTAATCATCCGGTACTTCAAAGCTGTCCGGATCGATGTCTCCAAAGATGTGAGCTACTGCTGCACTGGCCTGTGCACGCTTCAGTGAGTATGCTACATCACTTGCCTTTAATTCATCTCCATTGTGGAACTTTACGCCCTGACGAATCTTAAAAGTATAGGTAAGTCCATCATCTGACACTTCATAGCTCTCTGCAAGTCTCGGTGTTACGGTACCATCTTCTGCCACATCAATCAGTGTGTCATAGATCTGCGCCATAATGTTGGATGAATATACATTACATACAGCTACCGGGTCGATACTGGTTGCATCGGATCCCATTGCTACAGTCAGCGTATCCTGGGTAGTCTCTGCTGCGGAAACACTCATACTTCCGAACAGCGCCGTTGCAGATACTGCTGCAGCGATTAAAAATCTCATAAGTCCTTTTCTGCTCATTTTTCTCCTCCTTTATAATGCTTGCTTGTAAATGAAGCGGACTGTATAAATTTTAACACACTAAAGTGTCATCTGTCAATGTCATACATCTGTTTTTCTGTCAAATACAACGTTATTGTTCACTCCATGACCAGTAACCCTATAACTTCTTCTTGCGCTTTTAGCACAGGGGTGTATAATTATATTATATGCCACTTTTCTGTCAATCTGTTTGTCATAAAAAGTGGCATATCAATACTAATTTTATTTACTAAAGGAGAGACAATTATGTCACAGTTTTACGATCAGGTAAAAGAACGTTTTATCCGTTACGCCAAAGTAGATACTCAGTCTCAGAATGGCGCAGCTACCGTTCCAAGTACAGAAAAACAGTGGGATCTGGCTCATATGCTGGAAGAAGAAATGAAGAACATCGGACTTCAGAACGTCACTCACGATGATTTCTGTAATGTATACGGCACTATTCCATCTACCCTGCCAAATGGCGGTGGCATTTCTATCGGATTTCTTGGCCATATGGATACTGCTCCAGATGCCAGTGGTACCGATGTAAAGCCATGGGTTCTGGAAAACTATCCAGGCGGAGATATCGTATTAAATAAAGAACTGAATATTGTAATGGAAGCAGCCAAATATCCTCGTCTTTCCATGTATACCGGTCAGGATCTGATTCTGACAGACGGTACCACTCTGCTGGGCGGAGATGACAAGGCAGCTATCACTTCCATCATGACTATGGCAGAATACTTCTGCAAACATCCAGAACTTCCTCACGGACCAATCCAGATTGGTTTCACCTGTGACGAAGAGGTCGGCCTTCTTGGTGCTCACAAATTCGACATTGAACGTTTCGGTGCAGACATTGCCTATACTCTGGATGGTGATGGACTTGGCGATTTTATCTATGAGAACTTTAATGGGGAGGAAGTTCATCTGAATATCCACGGACTGAATGTTCATCCTGGGACTGCAAAAAATATTATGAAAAATGCCATTGAGATCGGTGGAGAATTCATGAATATGCTTCCTGCATTGGAACGCCCTCAGCATACAGAAAATCGGGAGGGTTATTTCCATCCAATTAAGTTTGAGGGAACTGTGGAAAAAGCATTCCTCCGCTGCCTGATCCGTGACCATGACAAGAAACGTTTCCAGGAAAGACATGAATATGTGGAAAAATGCGTGGCTGCTTTAAATGAAAAATACGGAGCAGGTACCGTAGAATCTTCTTACACCGGAAAATACTCCAGCATGTATGAAGCCATCATGAAAGTACCATATATGATTGATTATGCGAAACAGGCTATGGCTGATTGTGGCATAGAGATGCACGCAATCCCGATGCGTGGCGGTACAGACGGTGCATGCCTGTCTCAGAAAGGTCTCCCATGCCCTAACATCAGTGCCGGTTATGAAAATGCACACGGCCGTTTTGAACTGGTAGCTATTCAGGCTCTGGAAAAGAATGTGGACATTCTGATCCGCCTGATTGATCTGTACAGCAAAAAAGAAAGTCTGTAAAAAGAGTCTGTGACTTTTGTCCTGACACAAAAATGCCCTGTGGATATTGTCTGCACATGCTCCACAGGGTATTTTCTTATGTTCAACTTATCTATACCTTTACGCTTCCTTCTTCCCGAAGACCTGTTCTTTCATTCGCTTTGCCGTCGGTGTATTGGCAAGACCTCCCAATGCCGTTTCCTTCATGGCACATGGCATGCTGTCTCCCACTTCCTTCATGGCATCGATGACTTCATCCGCCGGAATCTTGGATTCCATTCCAGCCAGCGCCATATCAGCCGCCGAAAAAGCAATCATGATGCCTCCCACATTTCGCTTGATGCATGGGATCTCCACCAATCCGGCCACCGGATCGCATACCAGTCCAAGCTGATTTTTGATTGCCATGGCACAGGCATCTGCTGCCTGCTTTGGCGTTCCACCCATGATTTCTGTCAATGCTGCTGCGGTCATCGCTGCTGCGGAACCACACTCTGCCTGACAGCCGCCCTGTGCTCCGGCAATGCTGGCTCTTTTGGCTATCACAATACCGAATCCTGCTGCCGTAAACATACCTTCTATGATTTTTTCTCTCGGAATCTGATGCGCTTCCATCATAGTCACCAGACACCCCGGCATGATACCGCAGGAGCCTGCAGTTGGCGCAGCCACGATCTTTCCCATGGCTGCATTATATTCAGATACTGCCAGTGCTCTGGCCATCGCTTTTGTCATAAAACTGCCTGTGATACCGCCCTTTTTGGCATACTGCATCATCTTCCAGGCATCACCCCCGGTCAGTCCTGAAGTAGACCGAAGTTCTGGATCCATTCCACTCTCCACTGCTTTTTCCATGACACGAAGATTCTCCTCCATCTGGGAGAGCAGTTTTTCTTTGCTCTGCTCCATCTGCACAGCCTGATCTTCCAGTACCACCGCTCCGATGCTCATTTTCTTCTTCTCTGCTGTCTCTACCAATTCCTGTATTGTCAAATATTCCATAACTGCTCCTATATCACTTTCAGAATAATCGCACTGATCACATGTGGCAGTACCTTCAGCTGCGCAGTCAGTCCCTCTGGTGCTGCTCCGTCAATCTCAATGGTCATAATAGCTTCTCCACCTTTTTTCTGTCTGGACAGACGGAAGTTCCCAATATTCACATCTGAATATGCCATAAAATTCGTTACCGCTGCGATCGCTCCCGGCCGGTCGTAATGGCGAACCAAAATGGTGGTACTCTGTCCTGTATAGGCCACATCCATTCCATTGATCTTCTCCACCAGAATATTGCCACCTCCTACCGAAGCGCCCTGAATATCTGCCGTCTTTCCACTCTCCCCATAAAGGAAAATGTGTGCGGTATTGGGATGTGCGTCCGGTATATTCACTTCATGAAACTCATACTCCAGTCCCTGCTCTCTGGCCAGTTCCAGTGAACAACGAATCCGTTCATCATACGAATCCATTCCCATGATGCCGGCAATTAATGCTTTATCCGTTCCATGTCCTTTATATGTCTGGGCGAAAGATCCTGACAGTTCAATCACTGCCTTTACTGGTTTATCCTCCAGAATCTGCCATGCCACACGGCCCAGACGTACCGCTCCTGCCGTATGGCTGGAAGACGGACCGATCATCACCGGGCCTATAATATCAAATACATTCATGTATCGTAGTTCCTTTCCACTCGTATACTTATAAGCAAAAAAAGTACGGTCCAGATCCATTTTCTGACATTTTGAATCTGAACCGTACTCATTCTATCACGATTCCAACGGCATGAAAAGTATTTTATGAGAGCATGGAGAAAATGAAGATGGCTGCTCCAAGAATCACCAGAACAACACCCGTCGCGCGATTCAGTGTCTTTGGCTCTGCCTTATTGGCAAAAACAGCTGCAATTCGTGCCCAGATAAAGGTAAATACTACGCACAGCGTCCAGACCATCCAGTCTGGTGAACCACCAATAGCAAAATGAGATACCGCCCCTGTAAGTGCAGTAAATGTCATAATGAAAACACTGGTTCCCACTGCGGTCTTCAGTTCATATCCCAGTACACTGGTCAGGATCAGAAGCATCATCATACCGCCGCCTGCTCCAACGAATCCACAGATAAATCCAATCAGCATACCGCAGATAATTGACTGCATGGCTCTCTTTTTCGCTGATACTGCCTGCATGCTTTCCTTTGTGGTCATGACTGGTTTTACAATAAACTTCACACCAAGGAAAAAGGTCATGACTGTGGAAAATCCTCCCATGGTTCTGGACGGTACCAGACTGGCAATGAAACTTCCCACTACTGTAAATATCAGGACACTGCACATCATAATGACACCATTTTTAATGTCCAGATTCTTATTTTTCCCATAGGTATAGGCAGATACCGCACTGGCCAGTACATCCGATGACAGGGCAATTCCCACTGCCATATATGGGTCCATATGCAGAAAGGTAATCAGCATAGGACTGATTACCGCAGCCGCACTCATACCGGCAAACCCGGTTCCCAGACCGGCACCCATACCGGCAAAAAATGTTACTAAGATAGTTATAAACAGATTCATCTTTTCTTATCCCCTTTTTCTGTAGATTTTCCTTTTATACTGCTCTTTTTCGCCTGCTCAATGTTCTGACGAATGGTATTCATGCATCGCTGAAATGCCTCCAGATCAGATGGTGCGATATGATCTGTCAGGATCTCCCGGTAGTTTTGCTGTACCGCTCTGCCCTGCGCAATCACCGGATCTGTCTTCTCGGTCAGAAGCAGTCTCACCTGCCTCCGGTCTCCCGGTATCGCCTTACGTTCCAGATATCCCTCCTGTACCAGCTTCTCCACATGGAACGAGACCAGATTTGCCTTGATTCCTCTGACACGACAAATATCCCGTGCGGTATAATACTCCGGATTATTCGCCAGAAACAACAAGATATCCAGCGCTGTCTGCGGAATGCCACATTCTCTGCACACCGGTTGGCAGAGACTTTCATACAATTCCAGAGAACTGTGAATCATAAAAAGTAACTGATTCATGGTAACTCCTTTCCATGTTATTATTTCAATATTGAACTATTCACTTTTGAAACAATAACACGTTATCAGAAAATTGTCAACTTTTCATTTTATGAACGATAAAAAAGACTGTACTTTTCACATGATTTCATGTAAGAATGTACAGTCTTTTCTTTGTTTTTATTGAATTTTCTTATTGCTTATTTTTCTCGTATATGATATAGAGCCCTTTCAGCATCAGTTCTTCATCCAGGATGACTTCCCGCTTGCAATGTGGAATGATGCTCTTGGCCAGTCCACCGGTAGCTACTACGGTTGCCTTACTTCCGATCTCTTCTTCGATTCTCTCAATCATTCCGTCCATAGCTGCAGCATTGCTGTATACAATACCGCTTTTCATACATTCGATGGTATTCTTACCTACGATGTTCTTTGGTGCTTCCAGGCTGATACCGCTGAGCTGTGAAGCCCGAGCAGTCAGTGCATCCAGGGAAATACGTGGTCCCGGAAGGATCATACCGCCTATGTACTGCTTTTTCTCATCTACTACGGAAAGTGTAGTCGCTGTTCCCATATCAATGATGATCAGTGGAACCGGATAATTGTTGATGCCAGCTACTGCATTGGCAACCAGATCTGCACCCAGCTGGGCTGGATTGTCGATCTTGATATTCAGTCCGGTCTTTACTCCGGCTGCCAGTACCATAACTTCTGTTTTCAAAATCTTTTCAGCAGCAATCTTCACGATATTTGTGATCTGCGGAACTACTGATGAGATAATTCCACCCTCGATCTGATCTGCTTTAATCTTATTAATGTCCAGAAGCAGCTTGATATCTATGGCATATTCCAGCTCTGTCTTGGTACGTACTGTTGAAATACGCTCTATAAAATGTGTTTTATCCTTGTCGATACCACCAACCACGATGTTGGTATTTCCGATATCTATGGTCAGAATCATTGACGTTCTCCTTTTATCTGCTCAATACTTTGGCTCTGAATAATGCACTTCCCACAGCGCCAGTGATCAATGTCGCTACTACCATTTCTACTACTGCATTTACACCTACAAAGGCACAGATAAATACGATAATATTTCTTCCTGCGATCAGTCCCTGTACATATTCGGTATTGCCAAATAACAGAACCAGTGCTGTCATGAAAAATACGGTATTTAAAAATGCAGAAAAAAATCCGGTAACTGCACATGCCACATATACATTTTTCTTGCTTACTGCACGGAAAATATAGCCCAACAGTAATCCATCCAGCAGTCTTGGTACAAATCTCTGAATAAATGCCAGAAATGGATTAATTCCCACTAAGATGATACCCATTCCACTTGGAATACCGATTCCGAAGCACTGCAGAAAGCTTAAAAGTCCAAAGATTGCTCCAGCTGCTGCTCCTCCGGCTGGTCCCATTGCAACAGCGCAGATCGCAACCGGTATCATATTCATTGATATGGATAATGGTCCAATCGGGATGGTACCAATCGGTGTGCAGGCAAAGATCAGTAATACCGCTGTCATCAGTGCCATAATGGTCATGTTACTTGTTTTGGTGTTTCTCATAATTTCCTCCTTGTTACTGTTCCCTTCAGGGATACAATACGGTGATGGACGGACAGTTTCTGTCCAAAATCCGGTTAACGGGTTGCTATTATATCCAGGATCTTATTCGCTGCCTCCTCCTTACTCATTAATGGAAGGGCAATTTCCTGATCCTGTGTAATCAGAGTCATTACATTTGTATCTCCCTGGAATCCGGCGCCTTCTACTTTTACATTGTTGGCTGCCACCATGTCCAGATTCTTCTTCTGTAATTTGGCTCTGGAATTACCTATCATGTTCTCCGTTTCCATAGAAAATCCACACAAAAACTGATTTTCTTTTTTATGTTCACCCAGGTAAGCCAGTATGTCTCTGGTCCGTTCCAACTCGATTGCCATCTGACCTTCCTTTTTTTTCACTTTATTCTCATAGACCGTCTTCGGACGATAATCTGCCACCGCAGCTGCCTTGATAATAATGTCCTGCTCATCACTTCTGCTGGTGACTTCCTGGTACATTTCTTCAGCTGTAGTAATCTGCACATACTTTACAAACATCGGTGGAGTCAGTGCAGTCTGACCACTGACCAACGTCACATCAGCACCTCTGAGCATGGCGGCCCTTGCTACCGCATATCCCATCTTGCCAGATGAATGATTCGTGATATAACGAACCGGATCAATGTTCTCCTGGGTAGGTCCCGCAGTAACCAATACTTTTTTTCCAACCAGATCCTTCGGGCCTGCCAGTGTTCTCTCTATATATTGATACAATGTCTCTGCTTCCGGCATCTTTCCTGATCCAGTATCCCCACAGGCAAGATAGCCGCTGGCTGGCTGTATAACTTCATATCCATATTTTTCCAGTATTTTCAGATTGTCCTGCACGATTGGATTCTCAAACATCGCTGTATTCATGGCTGGAGAAACTATCCTGGGACATTTACATGCTAAAAGTGTCGTCGTCAGCATATCATCTGCAAGGCCATGTGCCAGTTTTCCAATGACATTGGCACTGGCCGGTGCAATCATCACAACATCCGCCTGCTTTGCCAGAGATACATGCTCTACCTGAAACTCAAAATTACGATCAAAAGTATCTACCAGGCATTTATGTCCAGTCAGGGTCTCAAAGGTAATGGGATTAATAAAATTCGTTGCATTCTTTGTCATGATTACATGTACACTGGCTTGCTTCTTTACTAACATACTTGCCAGTGTTGCGATTTTATAAGCTGCAATACTGCCTGTTACGCCTAAAACAACTGTTTTTCCTCTGAGCATTTTCCTTCTCCTTTTATTTCCAATCGAAGTACCTTGCCAATTATAGAACATTGTAGCTTCAGATTCAACTTATTTCTAAAATAAAAACATAAAAATAAAAGCAGCGGATTTTCCACTGCTTTCAAACTGGGCTACAAGGATTCGAACCTTGAAATGACGGAGTCAGAGTCCGTTGCCTTACCATTTGGCGATAGCCCATTATATTATTTGTTGCAAAGCGGGTGATGGGAATCGAACCCACGTATCCAGCTTGGAAGGCTGGTGTTCTACCATTGAACTACACCCGCATATTTATTGGATCGGGGTGACAGGATTCGAACCTGCGACCTCCTGGTCCCAAACCAGGCGCTCTAGCCAAGCTGAGCCACACCCCGATAATGACTCCAAGGGGATTTGAACCCCTGTTACCGCCGTGAAAGGGCGGTGTCTTAACCGCTTGACCATGGAGCCTTATTCTAAATAAATCACATTCCTCTTAGCAAAAGCTCCCCGAGTTGGGCTCGAACCAACAACCCCTCGGTTAACAGCCGAGTGCTCTACCATTGAGCTATCGAGGAATATGAAGGTTGTACCTTCAAAACCGCATACGGTAAATACTTTTTTCATCCGTGTTTCCCAGACTATTTAGGAAGTTCTGTTCGC
>CAKRVB010000045.1 GCA_934408725.1 uncultured Marvinbryantia sp. | reverse complement strand
TACTACAAATTCACCTTGTTTAAATAACTCAGTAATTTTCATTTTACATTGCTCCAATCATTTATAAATTTAGGATTTTCCTATTTTGATACTTCATCATCTGTTGCATAATTGCGAACCTGTACCGGACACTTCAGTACATCCAGACGGCCAATCTGTGCCAGACGTCTGTAGATGCGTTCCCATCCGCATTCCATATTGCTGTCCACTTCGCACTTGCCGTTCTTGGATCCGCCACACTGTCCGTTTACCAGGCTCTTGGAGCAGGCAGTAATCGGGCAAATTCCGCCAGTCAGGTTCAGATAGCATTCTCCGCACTGCTTGCAGTCATATTCCTGTGGAGTCACACCCTGGAATCCAGGAAGTGGATAGGTGTCACATCCCGCATACACAATCTTGCCATCCAGATATTCTGAGACTGTCTGCACGCCGATACCGCAGGAACATACCAGAACAACGTCCGCTGCCTTGATTTCATCCATATGTTTTTCCAGGCGCAGCTTCAAGTTTTCCGGATTGCAGATATAATCTTTTGTCATAATACCTGTTACATTTCCAGCTTCTGTCAGCTCTTTCTGGAATTCAGTTGCTTCTTTTTCAGGGAAATGTACTTCCTTGCATCCATGGCAGTTGATTACAAATACTTTCTTTCCTGCTGTCAGAGATGCGAGTGTTTCTTTCGATTTTAATTCTGTAATTAACATCTTACTTCATCCCCCTTACTACCGCTTTACCGGCTTTGATCTTAGATACAATCGGAATCTTGGAGGAACAGATATATTCACAGCAGCGGCATTCTACGCAGTCCATGACATGTTTGTCTTTCATGCCCTGCCAGTTCTCTTCATCCGCATATTTTGCAAAATACAGCGGAGAAAGTTCCATTGGGCAGACATCTACACAGCGTCCGCACTTGATACAGGATACTGCTTCTGTCTGATCCGGCTCAATTGCAATAATACCATTGGATCCCTTCATAATTGGTACATTCGTATCTGGAAGAACAAATCCCATCATAGGACCGCCGGCTTTAAACATCACATCTTCATCTGTAATGCCACCGCAATAGTCAATCAGATCTTTGGTATTGGTACCAATCTTCACAATATAGTTACCCGGGTTTTTCAGCTTTTCACCAGTAACTGTTACTACACGTTCGATTAATGGCATACCCTTCTGAATTGCATCAGAAATAGCCTTTGTCGTACTGATGTTGCCAACTACACATCCTACATCAGCAGGAAGTCCGCCGCTTGGAACCTGTCTCTTCATGACACGTTTAATCAGCATTTTTTCTGCACCCTGCGGATATTTTGTTTTCGCCACTACTACATCAATATTATCAATATCAGCTACTTTAGACTGCATCAGTTCAATGGCATCTGGCTTGTTGTCCTCAATCACAATCAGACCTTTTTCCGCATTCACAGTCTTAATCATTGCTTTCAGACCGAAAATCACATCATCTGCATACTCAAGAAGTACTCTGTGATCCGCCGTCAGTAATGGTTCACATTCACATCCATTCAGCAGAATGGTGTCGATTGGCTTAGGTGGTTTCAGCTTTACAGATGTCGGGAATCCCGCTCCACCCATACCTACGATACCGGCATTCTTTACGATTTCCACAATCTCATCCGGAGTAAGGCTGTCAAGGTCTTTGTTCGGTTTTACAGATTCGTGCAGAGTATTCTTTCCATCGGATTTAATGACTACGGATAAGCACTCACCTCTGGTGGCATGCTTATGGTTCTCAATGGCGGTAACGGTTCCGCTTACGCTGGAATGAACCGGAGCGCTGATAAAGCCTGCTGCTTCACCAATCACCTGTCCAACTTTTACAGTATCGCCAACCTGTACAACAGGATTGGCCGGTGCGCCTGCATGCATGGATAATGGAATCACTACGGTATCAGGATCCGGGAATTTTACCAGTGGAAGATGTTCTGTGAACTCTTTACGTTCACATGGATGAACGCCGCCATAGTAGCCTTCCAGTCTGTTCTCACGGATAGATTTTACGTAATCATTCACAAACTTAAAGTTTACTTTGGAGTAATCACGAAGCTGTACCGGCTGGTGTAAAAATTCTTCCAGACGTCCCTGTTTTTCCAGTCTCTGGTAGATCTTCTCCCATGCGCAGTCTTTATTCGGGTCCACTTCGCATTTTCCATTCTTGGCACCGCCACACTGTCCATTTACCAGGCTCTTGGAGCAGTCCACGATCGGACAGACACCACCTGTAATGTTCAGATAGCACTGAGCACATGCATCACAGCTCTTTTTGGTAAGAGCCATGCCATGATGTCCCCTGTAATTTAAAGAATTGCTGGCTGCAATGACAGATTTGCCTGTTATACCGGCAACCGTCTGAATACCAAGACCACAGGAAATTACCACAATATTTTCTGCTCCTTCCGGAATCATATCTGGTAAATCTTTTTCTGTGTGAGTTTTGTTACATAAAAAATCAACCTTTGCACTGCCTGTGATATGCTTACCCTGTTCTTCTGCGAACTTGATAAATTCATCACAATCCGGCTCGTCAACGGTCGCAAATTCTTTGAAGCACTTGTTACAAGCAATGACGAACAGGTTGTCCTTATCAGCCAGCAGGGAAGCCAGTTCATCCGTACTTTTTAACTTATACTTAGTATAGTTTTCCAATTGCTCACCTTCCTTATAGTTTGATTTGCAGATTTCCGCATATCTGTTTTTTCTATTTTCTATCCTCTGCACCATATAGAAATGATAAAAGAAACATATATTTTTCGTCCACAATTGATACGTTTTCAGTATAACACTTTATTATCCTGGAATCCATAATAAACAATTAATTAACGATCCTTTCTTTTGTACTTTTTTTAGGACAAAGCAAGGCAGTATCGAAAAAATGTCATTTCATTTTTCCAATACTGCCTCATTTTTCTTTTAGAAATTGTCTATTTTGACGGTATACCGGTTTAGGTAAGCATCATTCTATCGTTGGCAAATTCTCCGCCACTGACCTGTTCAAACTTATTCAGAAGGTCGGAAACATGGAGATTTTTCTTTTCTTCTCCCTGCACATCGTAGATAATTCTTCCCTCATGCATCATAATCAGTCGATTACCATGTGCAATGGCATCTTTCATGTTATGAGTAATCATAATCGCTGTCAGATGATCCCTCTCAATGATCTTATCCGTAGCTGCCAGAACTTTGGCCGCCGTCTTCGGGTCAAGAGCTGCGGTATGTTCATCCAGCAGCAATACCTTCGGTTTTGTCAGAGTCGCCATCAGAAGAGTCAGTGCCTGACGCTGGCCACCAGAAAGGAGCCCTACTTTTGCAGTCAATCGGTCTTCCAGTCCCAGATCAAGAATTTTCAGTTTTTCTTTGTAACGTTCCCGTTCTGCTTCATTAATACCGCTTTTCAGGGTACGGCGAAGCCCCCGTCTTGCTGCAAGTGCCATATTTTCTTCAATCTCCATGGTAGCAGCCGTTCCGGTCATCGGATCCTGGAATACACGTCCCAGATATTTGGCTCTCTTATGTTCAGAAAGCTTTGTTACATTTACGCCATCGATCAGGATTTCGCCTTCATCAACAGGCCATACACCCGCAATGGCATTCAGCATCGTAGACTTTCCGGCTCCGTTTCCGCCGATGACTGTTACAAAATCGCCCTCTTTCAGATCCAGATTCAGACCATTCAGCGCTCTTTTTTCGTTTACGGTACCAGGATTAAATGTTTTTCTGATATCTACCAGTTTAAGCACGGCCGGCACCTCCTTTGGATGTTTTTTTCTGGAAATACTGTTTCTTCATAGTTGGCAATGCAAGGAATACTGCAACCACAAGTGCTGATAACAGCTTCAGATCATTGGTATTCAGTCCCAGCCAGAGTACTATCTGAAGTACCAGATAATACACAATTGCTCCGACAGCTACAGCCAGAAGCTTCGCAGCAAAATTTCTGGCAAATTTTCCAAACAGAACATCTCCGATAATAACAGCTGCCAGACCAATTACGATCGCTCCACGTCCCATATTTACGTCTGCAAATCCCTGATACTGAGCATACATACCACTGGACAGCGCCACAATTCCGTTGGAAAGCATCAGGCCAATAATTTTACTTACATTCGTATTGATTCCCTGTGCTCTGGACATATTCGGATTTGATCCGGTTGCACGGATGGAACATCCCAGTTCTGTTCCAAAGAACCAGTATAACAATGCGATAATTACTACAATAAAGACTGCTGCCACAAAAATGGTATTTTTATAAAAAGCAACATTCTTAATATAGCGGAGTGAAACCAAAAGATCATATTTATCCACACTGACTGCCTGATTCGCCTTGCTGCCCATAATACGCAGGTTTACCGAATACAGCCCAAGCTGGCTCAGAATTCCCGCCAGAATTGCCGGAATACCCATTACTGTGTGGAAAATACCAGTTGCAAGTCCTGCCAGCATTCCGGCACCAAATGCACCTGCCAGAGCTACCGGAACAGGAAACCCTGCCATAATCATCATGACACAGACGGCTCCTCCTGTACACATGGTTCCATCTACAGTCAGATCTGCAAGATCCAGTATCTTATAAGTAATATAAACACCGATCGCCATAATCCCCCAGATCAGACCCTGTGCGCAGGCTCCCGGCAGTGAATTTATAAGTGAAGAAATGTTCACTTTCTTACCCTCCTCATATACAAAGGAAACTGTCACAGATAATCATTGACCCATCCGTGACAGTTCATCCTCTTATTATTTTAGATTTTTACAAAAACCTTATTCTGCTTCAATTGCTTCATAATCGTCCGGTACAGTAATTCCAAGCTTTTCACATCTGTCAGCCATATACTGTTTTGTCACATTTGGTGCGTACTGTACTGCCATTGTAGAGATATCTGCACCTTCTTCCAGAATCTCATATGCCATTTCACCGGTTGTGTAGCCAAGATCATAATAGCTGATTGATAAGGTAGCAATACCGCATCCCTCACAGATACCAACCTCACCTGCAATAACTGGTACTCCAGCCGGTTCCAGGACATTGTTGATAGCTTCTGTATTATTTGCCGCCGTATTATCTGTAGGAATATAGATCACATCACTTTCAGATGCTGATGTTGCCACAGATGAGATATCATTGGAATCTGCAAATGTATAATTTGTGATCTCCAGATCCGGATTCAGCTTTTTCAATGCTTCTGTTACAGCATTTACCTGATATTCAGAGTTAGGCTCTGCGGAACAATACAGCATACCTACCGTCTTTGCATCCGGAACAAGTTCCATAATCATAGCCGCCTGATCTTCCAGTGGTGCACAGTCTGAAGTACCGGAAACATTTCCTCCTACGGTACCTGTCCAGTCATCGATATCCAGTGCTGTCGCATAATCTGTTACTGCGGTTCCCAGAATCGGAATATCTGATGTTCCGGCTACTGCTGCCTGAAGTGCTCCTGTTGCATTGGCAAGAATCAGATCTACCTGATCGGAAACAAATCCATTGATGATAGTAGAACAGTTCACAGATTCTCCGGAAGCATTCTGTACATCGAATGTAACACGGTCTCCCAGTTTTTCTGTTAATGCATCCTGGAATCCCTGTGTAGCTGCATCCAGAGCTTCATGCTGAATCAGCTGGCAAACACCTACTTTATAAGTAGCTTCTTCTGCATTTGCTGCGATTCCAAGGGAAGCTACCATTGTTGCTGCCACACCGGCAGTCACCATTTTCTTTGCTAATTTTTTCATTGTTACGTCCTCTCTTTTCCATTTTTCTTTTTCACTTTAACGGATTAATGTGTGTTAGTAAGAATATACACCTATTCTGAAAAATCGTCAAGAGCAAAACGTATTTTCTTTACCACTGTGTATCGTCTGACTCGATCTTTTTATCACGAAGCATCAGTTCTTTAACAGCCTCTTCTGCGTTCTTATGTTCAAAAAGGACTTTGTTTACCTGCTCTACGATTGGCATCTCTACCTGATATTTTCTGGACAGTTCCAGTGCGGCCTTTGCCGAATAGACACCCTCTACCACCATCTGCACTTCCTTCATGGCTTCTTCCATGGTATAGCCCTGCCCCATCAGATATCCGGCCTTACGATTTCGGCTGTGCACACTGGCACAGGTCACAATCAGGTCTCCAATACCAGTCAGTCCATAAAATGTTTCAGGCTTTCCACCCATTTTGATCCCCAGTCTGGCGATTTCTGCAATACCACGGGTAATCAGCGCTGCCTTGGTATTATCTCCATAGCCCAGTCCATCTGCTGTTCCGGCTGCCAGAGCAATGACATTTTTCAGCGCACCACCCAGTTCAATTCCCAGCATATCCGGACTGATGTACACTCGAAATACCGGACTGACAAATACGCTGCGCAGATATTCAGCAGTCTTTCTGGTTCTGGAACTGACTACACAGGTGGTCGGCAGTCTCCGGCTCACCTCCTCTGCATGGCTTGGGCCGGACAGTACACAGGCGTCTGCATATGGCAGTTCTTCTTCAATGATATCAGTCAGTGTATACAGTGTATTTTCTTCGATTCCCTTTGCCACATTTACGATGATCTGTCCGGCACGGACGTACTGCTTCATCTTCTGGCAGGTACTTCGGATAAACGGAGAAGGCACTGCCAGAACGCAGACATCTTTATCCGACATCGTCTCCTTCATATCTGTGGTAAACAGAATTCCTTCCGGGATCTCTACTCCCGGCAGCTTGCGTTCATGCCGTCTGGTTGTATTTAATGCCTCTACTTCTTCTTCATGAATGGACCAGACCGTCACGTCATGTCCATTGTCATGCAGCAGGATTGCAAGGGCTGTTCCCCAGCTTCCCGCACCTAAAACACCGATTCTCGCCATTTTACACCTCCTGTGAGCAACTTACTGCTGGCTCTTTTTTGTCAGATATGTTTTTCGCTCCGTGCCTTCAAGCAGACGTTTGATGTTTCCTCTGTGCTTCCAGTAAGCCAGTGCTGTCAGAAACGCCATAAGCACATACAGTTCAATCAGATGATTCTGAGAAAGATCAAACCATCCCATCTGTCCAAATACCACCATCTCAATCATCAGACCGGCATAAACAGCCAGGGATCCCAGTGATACATAATGTGTGGTAAAGAAAATACTAAAGAAGGTAATGATCCCAAGTACAGCCATAACCGGATGGAAAGAAAGCACCAGTCCCGCTGTAGCCGCAATCCCCTTTCCACCGCGGAAGTTCAGATAAAATGGGAAATTGTGTCCCAGAATCACACCAGTCGCCGCATAAAGTACCAGCAGATGCATCATAGAGGAGTACTGTGCCCGGAACAGAACCCGTACCAGTGCTACTGCCAGAATACACTTCAGACAGTCACCGGCAAAAGTAATCAGGCCAGCCTTAGTTCCCATAGTACGCATCATATTGGTCGTTCCTGCATTGCCGCTGCCATAATCGCGGATATCAATGCCATGTCTTTTTCCTATAATGTAGCTTGTCTGGAACAGGCCGAAGACATAGCCAATTGCCAGACAGATAACCCGAATACTCATGTTATTCATTATCCTTTCTTTCTCGAATAATAAACTTCAATGATGTTCCCTTAAAGCCAAAGGTATCACGGATCTTGTTCTCCAGATATCTGGTATAGGAGAAATGCATCAACTTTTTATCGTTTACAAAAATAACAAATGTAGGTGGCTTTACCGCTACCTGGGTAATATAATATAATTTCAGTCTTTTACCTTTATCTGATGGTGGCTGCTGCAGTGCAATCGCCTCTGACATGATCTCGTTCAGGACACCGGTTGCAATACGCATGGTCTGATTTTCAATAATCATATCAATCTTTTCAAACAGCTTCGGCAGACGCTGCCCGGTCTCTGCAGATACAAACATAATCTCTGCATATGGCATGAAAGACAGCACTTCTTTTACTTTGTTGGTATACTTATAGATCGTCTTATCGTCTTTCTCAATGGCATCCCACTTATTTACTACTACCAGAATACCTTTTCCACGATCATGGGCAATACCGGCAATCTTGGCATCCTGTTCCGTAACGCCTTCTGTTGCATCAATGACAACAACTACCACATCAGCACGTTCCACCGCTGTTACTGTACGGATAATACTGTAACGTTCCAGTTCTTCCTTGATTTTGTTCTTTCTGCGCAGGCCGGCTGTATCAATGAATACATATTCTTTTCCATCCCATTTCACTTCTGTGTCAATGGCATCTCTGGTTGTTCCTGCAATATTGGATACAATCACACGGTTTTCACCCAGAAGCTTATTGATTATGGAAGACTTTCCGACATTTGGCTTTCCGACTACAGCGATCTTCGGTCTGTCATCCTCTTCCTCTTCTGTCGCCGATTCCGGAAACAGAGAAATCACCTGATCCAGCAGATCTCCAAGTCCCTGCTTATTCACAGAAGAGATCGGGAATGGATCACCAATTCCCAGATTATAGAATTCATATACATCTGCCAGGAACTTTTCATGATGATCTACTTTATTCACAGTCAATACTACCGGCTTATGGGAACGGCGCAGCATATCTGCTACTTTGGAATCAGAATCCACCAGACCCTGCTTCACATCCACCATAAACAGAATCACATCTGCGGTATCAATGGCAATCTGTGCCTGTTCTCTCATCTGGGACAGAATGATGTCATTACTGTCCGGTTCGATACCACCGGTATCGATCAGTGTAAAGGTATGATTCAGCCATTCTACGTCTGCGTAGATACGGTCTCTGGTCACACCCGGTGTGTCTTTTACAATCGAAATATTCTCTCCGGCCAGCGCATTAAAAAGAGTTGATTTTCCTACATTTGGCCGCCCAACAATTGCTACAATCGGTTTACTCATAATCTTTCACCTCATATGGCTGCTTCTCCCGTCCGGAAGAACTATCTTCCAGGAGAATTGCATGCACAAAATCCTTTCCGTCTGATTTTACAATACCTGTTTTCGTCTGCAGAGACCGTTCCAGATCTTCCACTGTCATATCATCCAGGAAGACATTCTCCCCATCTCTCAGAACATTACTGCTTAGAAACAGCCGTTCACCGAGCTTTTTGCCTTTTAACTGTGCTTCCAGATCCTGTCCGGTAAGCAGGCCGGCTACTGTAATCTTTTCTCCAAAGAAATCGTTCTTGATTGGATAAACAAGTACCGTCACATTGGGATACAAAGTCCGCACTTCTTCTGCCGCCCACCGGATATAATCGCCGGCCAGAAGACCGGTTGCAATCGATACCGTATGGCAGCGGTCGTCTCCTTTTCGATGTGCCAGTTCTTCTTTCACTTCATTCATGAAAAGACGAATCATGCCGACCCCATTTTCCAGCTGCGGATAGCCATCATAATTGTCTTCCTCCGGAAGATCCCGTCCTGCCAGAAGATACCACTCATCGGATGCATGAATCATATGCGTATGATACTTTTCCATGATGCGTTCCTGCCATTTATGAATGATATCCAGTACCTCTGCCGCATCTTCTTTTCCAAATGGTTCCAGTGGATATAACCCGTCCCGAAACTTTGTCAGTCCCACCGGTACCACGGAGACACTGACCAGATTGGGCAGATAACGGGTCAGCTGTTCAATGGTATATTCCAGTTCTGCCCCGTCATTTACGCCTTTGCAAAGGACGATCTGACCATTCAGCTCAATCCCTGCCTCTATGAAACGGTCTACTTTTTTCAATGCCTCCCCGGCGAAACGATTATTCAGCATCTTACAGCGAAGCTGTGGATTCATTGTCTGAAAAGAAATATTAATCGGAGAAAGATGGTAACGGATAATCTGCTGTATATCCTCTTCCTTCAGATTGGTCAGGGTAATGTAATTCCCCTGTAAAAAAGAAAGACGGGAATCATCATCTTTGAAGTACAGCGTATCCCGCATACCCGGAGGCATCTGATCAATAAAACAGAAAATGCACTTGTTATGGCAGGAATGATATTCATCCATCATACCATTCTCAAATTCCATTCCCAGGTCTTCCTCAAATTCCTTTTCTATCTCCAGCTCCCACTCTTCTCCATCTGGCTTTTGAATCACCACAATCAGATATTCTTCATTGCAAAGATAGTGGTAGTCCAGTATATCTCCAACCGGCTGATCATTGATGGATATCAGCTCATCTCCCGGCTCAATCTCCATCTCCTCTGCAATGCTGCCGCTGATCACACGGCTGACAATATGTTTTTTTTGTTTCTTCATTATGGAAACTGCTCCTGTTATCTTATTAAATTGATTGATTCTGACATTTTACTGCTGATCAAAAATGTCCACTCATATCATACTAAAATTGGTTCTAAATTGCAATCTTATATTTTTAAACCAAAATTACGACAATTTTCTTGACGGAATTCTAAAGAACCACTATACTGTCAAGTGAATTAGATTACTATAAGATTGTGGAGGCATGTATGACTGATCAGTTTGATACATTACGAAACGCATTACCAATTGCGCCAATTAAAATTGCAACTTTAGAAGGCTGTAAAGACTTTGCCACTAAGGTGAACGAACATCTTGTTGAGTATCGTCACACCAATCCAACTCAGGATCTTCAGAATATACACTACAGAGGCTATTCTGAAGATTCCTATATGGTAGACTGTATCTGCCCGAGATTCGGAACCGGAGAAGGAAAAGGTATGATTAATGCTTCTGTCCGTGGAAGTGACTTATATATCTTCGCAGATGTGACCAATTATAGTCTGACCTATAAATTATTTGGACAGGAAAACCATATGTCTCCAGACAATCATTTTCAGGATCTGAAGCGTATTATTTCTGCCACAGACGGAAAAGCCAAACGATTGAATGTTATTATGCCGTTCCTTTATGAAGGCCGTCAGCATAAACGTTCCGGCCGTGAGTCTCTGGACTGTGCGCTTGCTCTTCAGGAACTGGCTGATCTGGGTGTCAGCAACATCATTACTTTTGATGCCCATGATCCTCGTGTGCAGAATGCCATTCCGCTGATTGGATTCGATACGTTTATGCCGACTTATCAGTTTCTGAAAGCCATCATTGACACTACACCGGACTTCCGTATTGACAGTGACCATCTGATGATTATCAGCCCGGATGAAGGTGCAATGGGACGTGCTGTTTACTTCTCAACGATTCTGGGTGTCGATATGGGAATGTTCTACAAACGACGTGACTATTCTGTCATCGTCAATGGAAAGAACCCGATTGTGGCTCATGAATTCCTTGGTTCTTCTGTAGAGGGAAAAGACGTAGTAATTGTTGACGATATGATTTCTTCCGGAGAAAGTATGCTGGATGTTGCGAAACAGCTGAAGGATCGCAAGGCCAGACGAGTATTTGTCTGCACGACATTCGGTCTCTTCACCGATGGATTTGAAAAATTCGACGAATTCTATGAGAAAGAATATATCTATAAAGTAATTACCACGAATCTGAATTATCGTGATCCGGAGCTTCTCACAAAGCCATATTATGTAGAAGCTGATATGACAAAATTCACAGCAAGTATCATGGATAGTCTGAATCATGATATCTCCATTGAACCAATTATCAGCCCAACCGGAAAGATTCAGAAGCTTCTGAGAAAGATTCAAAAATAATATAAACACTACATCAAAAAGACTGGCTTATCACAGCCAGTCTTTTCTATTATCATCTATATCAATTTTTATCGAATCATCAGAAATGCTGCCAGATTTCCACGCCGTCCCTGCGAAGCTCTGTGTGAATAGAGCAGCTGCGGATTGCAACAGGTACAGAGATCCGTTACTGATACCTGATCTATTGGAATTCCGGCCTCACAAAGCAGAATTTCATTTGCCTTCCATAAGTTCAGCTGATATTTTCCATTTGATTTTTCATAAAATAATTCTGGCCAGTACTTTCGTGCAAAACCATCTTTAAAACGATCTATCACATCTTTGCTGACCTCATAGCAGTCCTGGCAAATAGATGGACCTACTGCAGCCAGCAAGTCTTCCGGCCGGCTGCCATATGATTCCTGCATACAGTGAATCGTTTCCTGGCTGATCTTCCCTACGGTGCCTCTCCATCCGGAATGAGACAGGCCAATCGCTTTCTTCACCGGATCAACCAGAAAAATCGGCACACAGTCCGCATAAAAAGTAGTCAGAACCACTCCCGGCTCATTGGTAATCAATCCGTCAATATCCTGATAGTCCCGTTCTCTGGAAAATCCTTTTCCGCAGTCTTCCCGGGTCACTTTCCGAATATTGGTAGTATGGGTCTGATGCGAAAATACCATCTTTTCCGGGTCAAATCCTATAGTTGCTCCCATACGTCTGAAGTTTTCTCTTACATTTTCTTCTGAATCACCACGGCTGAAGCTGAGGTTCATGCTGTAAAGATGCTCCTTACTCACACCGCCAAGACGGGTAGAAAAGCCATGCAAAAACTCTTGTCTGGCATCCAGCTGGGGAAAAGAAAGCCAGTACACTCCTCCCTTCTGATGTACGCCAAGAACCGGATCTTCTCCAACTCTCTTTATGCTGATTTTTTGATTCTGATCCTGTATATATTCCATTTTTTCTCCTGCTTCCGATATTGGCAGCCGCAGCCATCTCTCAGGCCCAAAATGCATCTTTTATATGCTCAATATGACTGCCGCAGATACCGATCACATCAAATCGACAGGGCACATCGCCGTATTTCTTCTGATACAGATAATAACGTGCCACGTTTATGATTTTCTTCTGCTTTCGAATATCTACCGCTTCCAGAGGATTCCCGCTTTCCTCATTTTTCCGATACTTAACCTCTGTAAATACCAGAACCGTTCCATCTCTGGCAATGATATCAATCTCTCCAGACCGAATCCGATAATTGCGTTCCAGTATCTGGTAATTCTGAGCAATCAGATACTCCGCTGCTCTTTCTTCATATTGGGTTCCTGTTTCTCTTCGATTCAACTTCTGCCTCTTCTGAATATTATTATCTCTTATACCTCTACAAAATGACCGATAAATGTCTTTCTGTGAATCGGTGAAGGACCGTATTTTTTCAGAGCTTCAATATGCGCTGCCGATCCATATCCTTTGTGTCCGGCAAAACCATACTCTGGCATAACCTTATCATATTCTACCATCAGCCGATCCCTGGTTACCTTCGCCAGAATGCTGGCCGCTGCAATAGACATACTTTTGGCATCTCCCTTTATAATCGGCACTTGCGAGATAGCCACCTGTGGAATTGTCACAGCATCATTCAGCAAAAGATCCGGTGTCACAGACAGCTTGCCAATAGCCTGTCTCATAGCTTCATAAGTCGCCTGTAAAATATTGATCTCATCAATGCGTGCCGGAGACACAATGCCTACAGCAGCAGCTGCTGCCTTATCCATGATCTCATCAAACAACTCTTCTCTTCTGGCAGCTGAAAGCTTTTTAGAGTCATTCAGATAACGGATTTTACAGTCCACCGGAAGAATCACAGCACCTGCTACGACTGGTCCCGCCAGAGGTCCCCGTCCGGCTTCGTCTATCCCACAGATATGCTGATAAGCAGCATAGGATCTTTCATACTTTAGCATTGTATCCAACCGAAGCTGTTCTTTTTCTTCTTTCTCCAGCTTTTTCTGACAGGAAGCCAGTATCACCTGTACTCCCTTTCGCTCATCACTTTCATACTGTGCCATGCAGGCAGAGAGTTCCTCTAACGGTATCTGTTCCAGTTCTTTTTTGATCTCAGAAATCGATTTTCCCATCTTATGCCTCCTCTGGCATCTCCAGTGTGATTCTGCCCAGTTTTCCACTTCTGAAATCATCCATCAGCAGTCTGGAAGCTTTTCCATAATCCAGTTCTCCGCCTTTTATCAGGCATCCTCTCAGCTTCGCTACTTCTTCCAGAATCTGCAGCGCCTCTTTTTCAGCTGCCTCTTCGCACTGATATCGTTTTTCCAGAGTTCCAGGATATGCATTTCGCAAATATTGAATCAATTCCAATGCCAGTTCATCGATATTCAGGATCTCATCATTGATAGATCCAATCATGGCCAGCCGCATACCAACCGCCTGATCTTCGAATTTAGGCCACAAAATTCCCGGTGTATCCAGCAGTTCCACATTCTTGTTCAGGCGTATCCACTGTTTTCCCTTCGTCACTCCTGGTTTATTTCCTGTCTTGGCACAGGCTTTTCCCGCATAGGTATTGATAAAAGTTGACTTTCCAACATTCGGGATTCCTACCACCATAGCACGCACCGGACGATTCTTTATTCCCCGCTTCCGGTCTCTCTCGATTTTTTCCTTACATGCTTCCTGAATGATCGCAGAGATTGCTTTCATACCTGCTCCGCTTCTGGAATCTACTTCCTGCACAAAGTATCCTTTTTGCTGAAAAAACTCTGTCCATTTTTTGTTGGCAGATTTATCTGCCAGATCTGCTTTGTTCAGCAGAATCAGTCTGGATTTATTTTTTCCCAGTTCATCAATATCTGGATTACGACTGGATAATGGCACACGGGCATCTACCAGCTCTATTACCAGATCAATTAACTTTATATCTTCCTGCATCATACGTCTTGCTTTTGTCATATGACCAGGATACCACTGATAATTCATATATTCCCCCTATTTGATAAGACCGAAGCTATCTGACGGCAGAATGCGCAGCCATACACGGCCTTCTATATAATCCGCATCTACCAGTCCGATATCTGCATATCGGCTGTCTTCACTGTTATTCCTGTTATCTCCCAGAACAAAATATTCTGTTACACCAAGGGTAATCTCCTCGGCTGCCAGTCCCGGATTGGTAATCGCCGGATAATCCGTTTTTTCCAGATATACTTTTCCGTTAATATAAATCATACCATCTTTGATCTGTACAGTCTCTCCAGGTAAGCCAATCACTCTCTTAATATACGAATGAGAAGTACTGCTTCCATTCGGTTTAAAGGCAATGATATCATTTCTCTTCGGTGTCCCTATACGATAAGAAAAAGTATCTATCAGCACATGATCTCCATCTGAAAGAGTGGTCTCCATAGACTGACCGGTATTCGTCCTCATTTGTCCGAAAAATAACACCAGTACAAAAGCAATCAACACCACCACTGCAATCTCAAAGATCCAGATCAGAATTCCTTTCACCTGTTCCAGCATAGACTTTTTTTCTTTTTGTCGTTTTCTTGTGGCACGCTTCTCTCTTCTCATCATACCCTCCTGCTTATAGAATGTGCCTCGGCACATTCTCGCGCCGAGCGCAGTCGCCTGCGACATATTTCTCTTTGCGCAAATGCGTCTTCTCTTCGTTTCGGTCAGCACATAACCATTGTCCACTGGACAATGTGCGCGCCCTCGGAGCGTTTTTGTCACTTAGGTGCTTTGCCCCTGAGTGACAAAAAGGCTGTCCGAAGACAGCCCTTTTACAATTCTTATTTTACAAGTTCTTTTACCTTTGCGCTCTTTCCGCTGCGTTCTCTTAAGTAATTCAGTTTCGCACGTCTTACTTTACCTCTTCTGATTACTTCTACTCTTTCAACGTTCGGGGAGTGTAACGGCCATGTCTTTTCAACACCGATTCCGTTGGAATTCTTTCTTACAGTGAATGTAGCACGAGTGCTTCCACCCTGTTTCTTAAGAACAGTTCCTTCGAAAACCTGGATACGTTCACGGTTTCCTTCTTTGATCTTTCCGTAAACTCTTACCGTATCACCTACGTTGAACTGTGGCACATTCTCTTTTAACTGAGCTGCTTCGATATTTTTGATAATTTCCTGCATTTGTTGTTCCTCCTTATA
>CAKRVB010000044.1 GCA_934408725.1 uncultured Marvinbryantia sp. | reverse complement strand
GCAAGTGAAATCCGTGGTCAGGTACCGGGTATCCAAGGCAGATGAAACCCCGGAAAAGAAGAAACAAGTGAAATCCGTGGTCAGGTACCGGGTATCCAAGGCAGATGAAACCCCGGAAAAGAAGAAACAAGTGAAATCCGAGGTCTGGTTTTTGCAACACTTTGATGTAGTAACGCAATTCTGAAGTTTTTGTGAAACTGCCCGCTAAGGTTGAAATCCAGCCAGATTTTAGGTATAATAAACGAAGTCAGGGAGTAAAGTAAGGTAAAATAATGAGTGAAAAGGGCTCCGTGAGAGAATAAGGGGTTCAAAATAAAGGAGTATAGAATGACAAGAAAACAGTTTTCAGTCTGGATGCTTGCGGGCTGCATTGGCGCCGGAAGCACTTTTGGTGCGACAGTTTCTGCGGAGCAGTTAGACGGGGAAATGGGATATTATGATACTGGTGAAGGATATTGGGATAATGCCTATCAGGGGGATTCTGTTCAGGAAGATACATATACCACCTATGAAGATCAGACATATGCCCCACAGCCGGCAGAAGAATATTACAGTGAGACAGAAGCCTGGACGCCGGACAGTACCGAATATTATGACAGTGACAGCAATGTTGTGACGGAAGAAGAAGCTTCTGAAGAGACAGAAGCTGATCACTATTATAAGGATGATCCGTATATTTCTATCCGCAAGACAGATCGTTTTAAAAAGACAGAGGACTTCGATATTCTGACAAAAGAAGATGCAGAGAGGGACTTTGATCTTGTCAGCTATGAGGATCTTCCACGTTCTGTCAGCCTGAAGGTGCCGGAAGTGAGACAGCTGCCAGAGCTTCCAACAGGATGTGAGTCCGTTGCACTGACCATGGCACTGGAATATGAAGGATTTATGCTATATAAGACTACAATTGCCAGAGAGTTCCTGATCTATAATCAGGAGACAGACAACATGGCAGTTGGCTATATTGGGGATCCATTTAGTAAGGATGGTGCAGGATGTTTTGCACCGGCGATCGCAGCTACAGCAGATAACTTTTTTGAAGATCAGGGCTATGATTACAAAGCTTACAATATTTCCGGAAGTGAGATGGAAGAACTGCTCAGTTATGTACAGGCGGGAACTCCAGTAGTACTCTGGACTACCATGTATATGGCAGAACCGGAATTTACAGAAGATACCACAGAGTATGAAGGAGAGACTTATCGCTGGTATTATCAGGAGCACTGCGTAGTACTTTCTGGTTATGATCTGGATAATGGCACTTTACAGATCAATGATCCACTGGAAGGGATTGTTACCAGAGATTATGAAGAATTCAAGTCCATTTATGATACCATTGGAAAGTATGCAGTGGTTGTAAAAGCAACATCAAAAGAACAGGAATGATATGAGGCCTTAGGATGAATATATTATTTTATTTAAAGCCAAAGAGCGAAGTGGTATATCTTTACGATGATTTTACACTCCGCCAGGTTCTGGAAAAGATGGAAAAGCATCGTTACAGTGCGGTTCCAGTGATTAATCGAAATGGAAATTATGTAGGAACGCTGACTGAGGGAGACTTGTTGTGGTATTTGAAGGCCACTGGTTTCCGGGAACTGAAAGAGATGGAAGATATTCCCATGACGAAGATCAGACGGTACTGGCATAATGAACCGGTGAACATTGATTGTAAAATCGAAGATCTGATCACCACATCTATGAATCAGAACTTTGTGCCGGTGATCGATGATAAGAATATCTTTATTGGTATTGTGACCAGAAGAGACATTATTCAGTATTGTTATGAGAAGTCTCGGGGAACAGCAACAATTTAGCACATTAAAGCGATTAACATTGACAAACAAAAATATAGTTGGTAAAATATAGAAAGTCTGTAACTGTTCAGGGACATTGTTTTGGAAAAGTACTGAACAGATACGTGAGTTTACACAAAAGGGGTGAAAGAATGAATCAGAGAGTGTTATCCATGCTGGTAGATAATACATCAGGTGTACTGAGCCGTGTAGCAGGGCTGTTCAGCCGTCGTGGTTACAACATCGACAGTCTTACGGTAGGTGTGACAGCTGATCCGAGATATTCCAGAATGACAGTAGTGGTAAATGGAGATGAACAGATCCTGGATCAGATAGAGAAGCAGGTGCGAAAGCTTGTGGATGTGGCAGATGTGAAGACACTGAAGCCTGGTGACAGCGTGAACAGAGAGCTGATTATGGTGAAGCTGCGTGCAGATGCCCAGGATCGTCAGGGTATCAATGCAATTTGTGATATTTTCCGTGCGAAGGTAGTAGATGTGGCAAAGTCATCTATGATCATCGAACTGACCGGAGATCAGGGTAAGTTATCTGCATTTCTGGAGCTGATTCGTGACTACGAGATTCTGGAACTTGCCAGAACAGGTATGACAGGATTATCCCGTGGGGCAGACGATGTCAGATATTTATAGGGATTGCTAAAGGCCAGGCCTTTAACATATACGGTACGAGGAGATTACCGGAGAGTATATTTTCTATGGAGGAATGAAAAAATGTCAGAAGCAAAAATTTATTATCAGGAAGACTGTAACCTTTCCATGCTGGAAGGCAAGACTATCGCAGTCATCGGTTACGGCAGCCAGGGACATGCACATGCATTAAATGCAAAAGAGTCCGGATGCAATGTGATCATTGGTCTTTATGAAGGAAGCAAATCATGGGCAAAAGCAGAAGCTCAGGGATTTGAAGTTTATACAGCAGCAGAAGCTGCAAAGAGAGCAGATATCATCATGATCCTGATCAATGATGAAAAACAGGCAGCTCTTTACAAAAAAGATATCGAGCCAAACCTGGAAGAAGGAAATATGCTGATGTTCGCACACGGTTTCAACATCCACTTCGGATGCATCGTACCACCTGCAAACGTAGATGTTACTATGATCGCACCTAAGGGACCTGGACATACAGTAAGAAGCGAATATCAGGCAGGCAAAGGCGTTCCTTGTCTGGTAGCTGTACATCAGAATGCTACAGGAAAAGCTCTGGAGATCGCACTGGCTTATGCACTGGCTATCGGTGGAGCAAGAGCAGGTGTTCTGGAGACTACATTCAGAACAGAGACAGAGACAGACCTTTTCGGAGAACAGGCAGTACTTTGCGGTGGTGTTTGTGCACTGATGCAGGCTGGTTTTGAGACTCTGGTAGAAGCTGGATATGACCCAAGAAATGCATATTTCGAATGTATCCATGAGATGAAACTGATCGTTGACCTGATCTATCAGTCAGGATTTGCAGGAATGAGATATTCTATTTCCAATACTGCTGAATACGGCGATTACATCACAGGACCGAAGATCATCACAGAAGATACCAAGAAAGCTATGAAGAAGATTCTTTCTGATATCCAGGATGGTACTTTTGCAAAAGACTTCTTATTAGATATGTCCAGTGCAGGTTCACAGGTACATTTCAAAGCTATGAGAAAGCTGGCTTCTGAGCATCCATCAGAAAAAGTTGGAGCAGAGATCCGTAAACTGTATAGCTGGAATGGCGAAGACAAGCTGATTAACAACTAATCAGATATCATAATAGTGTATGAAAAATCCGGGACGGCGTATGTAAGTTGTTCCGGATTTTGTAGTAAGCGATAAAGGAGAAATAGAATCATGGGAATGACAATGACTCAGAAGATTCTTGCTGCAGCTGCAGGTCTTCCATCTGTGGAAGCTGGACAGCTGATTGAAGCAGATCTGGATCTGGTACTTGGTAATGATATTACCTCACCGGTAGCGATTCACGAGATGGATAAGTTTACAAAAGAAGGCGTATTTAACAAAGATAAGATTGCGCTGGTTATGGATCATTTTATCCCAAATAAGGATATCAAGTCCGCAGAGCACTGTAAATGTGTACGCCAGTTTGCTGCAAAGCATGATATTACCAATTATTTTGATGTTGGACAGATGGGAATTGAACATGCACTGCTTCCGGAGAGTGGTCTGACGGTTGCCGGAGATGTCATCATCGGGGCGGACTCTCATACCTGCACTTATGGAGCACTGGGAGCATTTTCTACCGGTGTGGGAAGTACTGATATGGCAGCGGGTATGGCGACTGGAAAGGCATGGTTCAAAGTACCGTCAGCTATTAAATTTAATCTGGTTGGCAAGCCATCCAAATGGGTAAGCGGAAAAGACGTAATCCTTCATATCATTGGTATGATAGGAGTGGATGGAGCGCTGTACCGTTCTATGGAATTTACCGGAGAAGGCATTCAGAATCTGTCTATGGATGATCGTTTTACGATTGCGAACATGGCTATTGAAGCTGGTGGAAAGAATGGAATCTTCCCGGTAGATGATCTGGCGATTGCTTACATGAAAGAACATTCCAAACGTCCATATAAGATCTTTGAAGCAGACGAGGATGCAGTATATGATGAAGAATACACGATTGATTTAAGCGAACTGAAGCCAACGATCGCATTCCCGCATTTGCCGGAGAATACAAAGACCATGGATGAGATTTCTGAGGATGTTGTGATCGATCAGTCTGTGATCGGTTCCTGTACCAATGGCCGTATCGAAGATCTGAGATGTGCAGCAGAGATCTTAAAAGGACGTAAGGTGAAAAAGGGTGTACGCTGTATCGTGATCCCGGCTACGCAGAAGATCTACCTTCAGGCTATGGAAGAGGGCCTGCTGAAGATCTTTATCGAGGCAGGAGCAGTAGTCAGCACACCGACCTGTGGCCCATGTCTTGGAGGTTATATGGGTATTCTGGCAGAAGGAGAACGTTGTATCTCTACTACCAACCGTAACTTTGTAGGACGTATGGGACACGTAAAATCAGAAGTATATCTGGCCAGCCCGGCAGTTGCAGCAGCAAGTGCGGTAACAGGAAAGATTTCCACACCGGATGAACTGGGATTATAAGGAGGAGAAAGATGAAAGCACACGGAAAAGTATTCAAATATGGAGACAACGTAGATACGGATGTCATCATTCCGGCAAGATATCTGAATTCCTCAGATCCTGCAGAACTGGCTACTCATTGTATGGAAGATATTGATAAAGAGTTTGTCAATAAAGTACATAAGGGAGATATCATTGTAGCAGACAAGAACTTTGGCTGTGGCTCTTCCAGAGAGCATGCACCGATCGCTATTAAGGCTGCTGGTGTCAGCTGTGTGATCGCTGAGACCTTTGCCAGAATCTTTTACCGCAATTCCATCAACATTGGTCTGCCGATCATCGAATGTCCTGCAGCAGCAAAGGGGATTGAAGATGGAGATGAAGTAGAAGTAGATTTCGACAGCGGTATGATCTACAATCGTACCAAAGGCACAGAATTTAAGGGACAGGCATTCCCGGAATTCATGCAGAAGATCATCCAGGCAGAAGGTCTGATCAATTATATCAATAATAAATAAGAGAATGATGTCAACAGGCAAAGTAAAATATCCTGTTAAGGGGCAAAATACATAGCCCCATTATCTGTCCAAACATAAAATTGACCTTGTACCTAGTTTTACTAGGCGCAAGGTCTTTTTGATTATAAGGAGAAAAAATGTCAGAAACGAAAAAAGCAATAATCGCAAACATAGAAGAAATTTACAAATTCGCAGCCAAAATAAAAACAATGCCTGAGTGCAAAAATTTGACCTCAGAAGAAAAATTAAAAATAATTTTCTCTTACCCTTTTAAAATTGAAATAATCTAGGTGGCACGAAGGCATCACAACAATACATAGAACGAAATAGCGGAGTTTACCCTATTTCTAACCTTGAAGTGGCGTTAAACTCCAGCGCAATAAAGGAGTAAAAATTTGGAAGAAATAAATGATACAGAAAACATACCGGTAGAAATGACCGATAAACAAAAAGAATTAGAAGAATTGATGAAAGTAACCGAAGAGGACGAGGCTCTGTGGGAAGAAATACAGAGAAAATCAGCCGAAGTCTTTAAGAACTACATGTATGTCAGACAAAATATGACCTATAAGGGCGGAGAAATCCCGAAGGATGTGCCGTTTACGGAATACGGCGACTACATCATACGGAATTTCAAAGTCAGAAAGCCCGAAGAAGAATGGACTTATGAAGATTATAAAGAATACTGGTCAATCCATGACAGGCATATGATGTCTGCGGTAATCAAAGGATGGGGCAAACAAAAAGAGCCATTGACGAATTACCAAAAGCAATTTATAGAAATGGTGCGAAATGGGACAGACTTCAATAGTGATTCATGGCATGAACTTCTGGAAGGGCTTGAGTAGAGCATAGGACAAAATAATCAACTACGAAAACATAGCAACTTTAAAATAATAGGAAAACCGATTCTCCCTGGGCAAAACATAAAAGGCAAAAACAGAAAAGAGAGGATCAAACAATGAAAGAAAATAAGAAATTAGAAACAAGTAAAACAGAGGTAGTGGCAGAAATTCCATCTGTCCAAATAACTGACAACCGCAAAGAAATAACAGAGCTGACGGAATCAGAACTGAAAGACTTAGAAAATGCGACAAAACAATTTGAAAAAGGATCATATGAGCATTTAAAGTATCTCAGAATGAACTTCAAGCACATAGGAGGGGAAATTCCGAAAGATGTGCCGTTTACTGAGTATAGCAACTACATCAACCGGAATTTCAGTGTTAGAAAGCCAAAAGAGGAATGGACTGATAAAGAGTACAAAATAGATAATGCTCAGTGGAAAAGACTCTTGGCAACAGCACATCTCCTAAGATGGGGCGAGCAAAAAGTGCCGCTAACTGATAAGCAAAAGCGGTTCATAGAACGAATCCGTAGCGGAATAGACTTTGATGTGGATTCAACTAAGGAACTTATGGAACGACTTCAGTAGATCAAAATATGGCTGTAACAGTTTATTTTCAGCTCGATATTTAGCCAATTTTTCTTCATCATGGTTTCTATCTGCATCTTTGATAAGAGAGTTTAATGATTGGCGGAAAAAAGTAATCGCCGGTAATATAATCATAAAATTTGATTTTACAAAGTTTTCAGTTATAGAATCCTGACAACTGGCTGAATCTCTGCAAGTGACAATAGCATTGATTTTCGGATTGATGTCGCCTAATGAATCAAGTTGAATATATGCCAAATAATCATTTAGGGCGTTGAGAAGTGTAGCTTTGTTCATAACAAACCTCCTGTATATGGTATAGAATTAGTGGCAGAACTACCCTAATTATACAGCAAACCGGGCAAAACCGATAGCAAATTATGCCAATACAGGAGAAATGTGGAAGTGGCGTAAAACCGCCAAATTCGGCAACAAACCAGACAAATAATAAATTGAGCGAATGTCAAGCCCAGAGCCGCAGAGCGGTGCGAAAGCAGGCTTTACATAAGGGAAATTTGTTATAAACTGTAAAAATGCCAAATTCTCGGCAGGGAAATTAAGGGTAAAGGCAAATTATTAACTCAATAAAATCGCAGTTTTATTGACTTTGAAATTCTCCTTAATAATTGAATAGGTGCAAGGTCTGAGGTTGGGCGTTTTGCCCCTTGAGAGGATGAGAGGAATTGTCCCATGACAAATGACCTGGCTGAAATAACAGAATAATAGTAAGTATTCAGAATCTACTATGAGGGAACTGAACAGATATGAAGCGAAAAAATCAGGATAAACGCATTTCACGTTTATCCTGATTTTTTTAGGTCACATCATAGAAGTGAACGTATGACGATTAGTTCTGTTTTTTCTTACGCATGATTACTACTACGATAATCACAACAGCAGCTACAATCAGTACAATCACAAATGGAAGAATCGGTGTCTGATCGCCAGTCTGTGGATTGATACGGACTGCATCGTTGGTTCCGTCAGAAGAGTTGCCTCCGATGGAGAAAGTAACGGTCTTGCTGTCTGCAATATCAGTGTTCTGCCAGCTTCCGTCACCGTATACCTGTTTCTGGAAGGTAACAGTAACCGTGTAAGTCCCGGTCTTGGAAATGGAGAACGCACCGCTGAAGTTATCCAGCCAGGTTCCAGCAGTTCCCTGAATCGACCAGGTAGAAGGAATGTAGCGAATATCATTTGCAATTGGTTTGCTGTTCTCGCTTGCAGCGCCATATG
Source organism: uncultured Marvinbryantia sp. (assembly GCA_934408725.1). GTDB lineage: Bacteria > Bacillota > Clostridia > Lachnospirales > Lachnospiraceae > Marvinbryantia. The sequence continues at coordinate 8,926 of CAKRVB010000044.1, read as the reverse complement.
CACTGAAGGTCAGGCGTGTGTTGATGTCATAGGTAGCACCTTCAGACAGGTTCTGGATCGCATTGTCATTCGGATTACCTACGATATTCAGGTCACGATCTTCGGTGTAATCACAGTTGTCACGATGGCAGAAGCGTTCCTGATAACCGTGGGAAGAATAAGTAGAAGCTTCCATGGTCTCCCAGTCATCACGAAGATCGTGTCCCAGTGCTTTGCCTTCGGTGGCCTGGCAGCGGGAGCAGGTCTTCGGTGTGGTACAGGTCGCATCCTTCCAGTCATGTCCCAGTGCAGTACCGGACAATTCTACACCGCATACAGAACAGGTTGCATTCTTGGTACAGGTCGCATTGCCTGCATTCGTATGAGCGGCGTAGTCACCTGTGGTTGCACCGCATACGGTACAGGTGGACAGATGATTACAGGTAGCAGCATCAAACTGATGTGCATTCTGTGTCAGAGTAAGCTGAACGGAGTACTGATTATTTGCTGCATCTGTAAATGTGATCCGCTGAGTGGAATTCGTTGTAAAATCAGCGGTTGTTAAAGTATATGTCTGCGTTGCACCATCTGTGACAAACTTCACAGTCGGATTGGTCAGAACTGCATTACATGGCAGAGTGATGGCTGGTATCACATTTGCATTTGCATCAGTGGCAGTAAGGGTCACTTTTGATCCATCCGTCGGATAAGTGTATACAGGATCTGTTGCATTTGGGTTGAAGAACTGCAATGTACCAGTGAGTGTGACGGTCTGTACAGCCGGTTCTCCCTGAGGGGCGTCCTGTGTCTGTACGTCAGCAGTAGTTTCTCCCTGCACGGCATCAGACTCGGCAGTGGCCTCAGCAGGAGCAGCAGTCTCTGTCTGAGCAACGGTTTCCGTCTGAGCAGTGGTCTCTGTCTGAGTAACGGTTTCCGTCTGAGCAGTGGTCTCTGTCTGAGCAGTGGTTTCTTCCTGTACAACGACTGGCTGTGCCTGAGAGTCTCCTGGAAGGAGAACAGCACCTTCGTCGGTAGAAGTACTCTCATCGGAGCCCTTATATTCTTCCTGTGTGCCTGCGTCAATCGCAGATTCATCTACTGTATCAAAAATATTGATGTCTCCACTGCTATCGGCAGAAGCATCTGTCTGTGTATCGCCGGTTGCTTCCGGGATCGTTTCATTGCTGTCGGATGGGATGGTATCATCTGGTTGAACAGAAGGATCTGTCACAACAGCTTCGCCATCTGCAGAAAGATCAGCAGGCGGTACCTGTTCTTCACCGGCAGGAGCAGTTGTTTCTTCTGATGCCTGAGTCTCAGATTCTTCCGGAGCAATGACTACATCAATGGACAGGTCCTTTACACCTTCAGCCAGAAGAATGTCATCCAGAGACTCATCATCAGCGACATAAGCTTCGTAATCCGGGATAAAAGTGTAAGTGCCTTCCGGTGAACTTTCGGAATAGATCTCTTCCGGGTTGTCAGTCTTTAACTTCCAGTCGATCTTCTCCAGTGTGAGAGTAGACGGTACATCCGGTCCGTCTGCCTCCCAGTAACCTTCCAGATCCAGATCCTCCGGGAGCTTTAAGTCATCCAGGGCAGTTCCTGGAACAGCCTTCAGATCGCCGTATTTCTCCTTTGTCTGTTCATCTGTAAAATGTCCCTCTTCATCCTTTTCGAATCCAGGGAACTTCGTAATATAGAAGATAGAAGCACTATCTTCAGCTTCCGCATCCAATCCAGATTCTTCCGCTGAAATATCCTCAGAAAAATCGTCTTCTGCCCAGGCTGGGACAGAAGGAATCATGCTCATAATCAGTGAGAATGATAAGAGTCCGGAAGCGCATTTTGCAAATAGTGTATGTTTTCTATGCATACTACCCCTCTCCTTTCTAAAAATATGTATCTGTGAAGATACTTAACAGATACATAAATGTTACAATCATGTTAACACAAATGTAAAAAAAAATCCATTAAAAAAGACTAAATTAGTAAAATTAAGAATATAATAAGAAAAAGAAAAAATGAATTCTCCCGGTTGACATTTTCAGGGAAAAGTGTTATCTTAAACCTACGTTAAATAGAAAAAGCTATGAAGAGGAATAGTACATTTATTCTTGGTTTCAGAAAGTTGTCGGGCGATGCGAGACAACCGAGAGAGTAAGGGGAACTCACCTCAGAGCAGCTGCTTGAAAGCCAGTGCTTATTTTAAGACAGTTTCTGGTGAGTAGACGCAGACGGAGTCCTGACCGTTATCCGGGTAAGATATAAGATCTTTACAGATCCGTATCGAATGAGTGTATGAAGTTATTTCATAAAGTAGAGTGGTACCGCGTAGGACAGCGATCGTCTTTCGTCTCTAGTGACAGCAAGAAGTCACGGGATGAAGGATTTTTTTTTACCCTGAAAAGTAACAGGTCGAACAACACAGTGAAATGAAAATGGAGGAAGAGACACATGAAGAACTATAAGAAGTATACCAGACAGTATTTTATGCCGCCAGTAGAGTGCATGGACTGGACAAAGAAAGAGTACATTGACAAAGCTCCGATCTGGTGCAGCGTAGACTTACGTGATGGAAATCAGGCACTGATTGTACCGATGAATCTGCAGCAGAAGATCGATTTCTTCAAGCTGCTGGTTAAGATTGGTTTCAAAGAGATCGAAGTAGGTTTCCCGGCAGCATCTGAGACAGAATATCATTTCCTTCGCGCCTTGATCGAACAGGATCTGATTCCGGATGATGTAACCATTCAGGTGCTGACACAGGCAAGAGAGCATATTATCCGTAAGACATTTGAAGCACTGGAAGGTGCAAAGAAGGCAGTGGTACATGTGTACAACTCTACTTCCTTATCTCAGAGAGAACAGGTATTCAAGAAGTCCAAAGAAGAGATCCTGAAGATTGCTGTAGACGGAGCGGCATTATTAAAGAAGCTGGCTGATGAGACAGAAGGTAACTTCTCCTTTGAATACAGCCCGGAGAGCTTTACCGGAACGGAACCGGAATATGCACTGGAAGTAGTCAATGCAGTACTGGATGTATGGCAGCCGACACCAGACAATAAGGTGATTATCAATCTGCCAAGTACGGTACAGCATTCTATGCCTCATGTATATGCAAGCCAGATCGAGTATATGAGTAAGAATATGAAGTACCGTGAAAATGTAGTCCTTTCTCTTCATCCTCATAATGACAGAGGATCAGGAGTCAGTGATGCAGAGATGGGTATTCTGGCTGGTGCAGATCGTATCGAAGGTACTCTGTTCGGAAACGGAGAACGTACCGGTAACGTAGATATTGTGACATTGGCTATGAATATGTATGCACAGGGCGTAGATCCGGAACTGGATTTCACGAATATGCTGGAGATCTGTGAGCAGTATGAGAAGTTTACCGGAATGAAGATTGATATGAGAAGTCCGTACAGTGGAGCACTGGTATTTGCAGCGTTCTCAGGATCCCATCAGGATGCAATCGCCAAGGGTATGAAGTACAGAGAGACTCATGACTGCGAGCACTGGACCGTACCGTATCTGCCAATCGATCCAGCCGATATCGGAAGACATTACGAAGCAGACGTGATCCGTATTAACAGCCAGTCCGGTAAAGGCGGCGTAGGCTACATTCTGGAGCAGTATTATGGACTGAACCTGCCGGCCAAGATGCGCGAGGCTATGGGCTATGCAGCTAAGGCAGCATCTGATGAAAAAGAGAAAGAACTGCTTCCAGATGAAATCTTCGACCTGTTCAAGACCAGATATGAAGATATTACCACACCGTTTAATATTACAGAAGCACACTTCAAGCAGCATAATGGTATCATTGCAGAGGTAATGGTAGAACATAATGGAGAGAAGAAGCTGGCAGTTGCATCAGGAAACGGACGTCTGGATGCCATCAGCAATGCGCTGAAGAAGCAGTTCCGTCTGGAATATCGTCTGGAGACTTATCAGGAGCATGCGCTGGAGCAGAGTTCCAGTTCCAGAGCGATCGCGTATGTGGGTATCCGTGATGCACAGGAAAAACGTTACTGGGGCGCAGGTGTAGATCAGGATATTATCAAAGCTTCCTATAATGCATTGTTGACAGCTATCAATAATATGCTGGCAGACGTAGAGTAAATAATCAGAATTGTATATAATAAGACGGCGTAATCCCTTTTCTGACAGTGGGTTACGCCGTTTTTGTCGTAAAAATGTGAAAAATAGATACAAAAGTATTACAAAAGTGTGAAATAATAATTGACATATTAATATAAATGAAATAAAATAGAAAAAGACGGGAGTATCACTATCAGCAAGAAAGGAAGGAAAAACAGCATATGGAAGTAGAAAGTATACTTCTGGGGATGATGCATCGTATGAATCGTTTGACCAGACGTGTATATCGGAAACACGTTGCTGTTGTCCGCACAGCTGTTTTGCTGGCAATCGTTTTCCTGTGCGCTATGGGGGTAAGCGGGGTAAGCGGGAATCTTATTTCCATCGAGATTGGAAAGAGGACAGGATTGCATGCAGGAACAGGAGAAGTTCTGGCTGCCGAAATGATAGAGACAGACGAGACAGAAGGACTTCAGGCGGGACTGATGGGAGTCGTAAGTGGCGCAATGTCCATGAACGCATATTCCCAGGCAGCGAGTGAGATAAACACTGCAAGTGCAAATGAGAACATTCTGGTAGGTGCAGCGAGGGCAAGCCGTACGGAGCGCCGCCGGACGAATATGGAGAAAAGTACACAGTCAGCCCGGAATGTGTTTACCTATGCCAGACAGGTGGTAGAGAGTAATCAGATGCCGGAGAGCGAGTATTATACATTATTACGTATAGTGGAAGCAGAAGCTACCGGAGAAGATCTGGAAGGCAAGATGCTGATTGCAAACGTCATTCTGAACAGAGTCAGAGATTCACGTTTCCCGAATACCATTGAAGAAGTGGTATGGCAGACCATCGACGGCTCAGCTCAGTTCCAGCCAACCATTGACGGACGAATCAACAGTGTGGAGATTACCGATTCCACAATAGAAGCGGTAGACCGGGTGCTGGCCGGAGAGGACAAGTCCCAGGGGGCACTGTTCTTTATGGCAAGGAACGGATCCGATGCATCCAGTATCGGATGGTTTGAAGAGAATTTAATTCCACTGCTGACACATGGTGGACATGAATACTATACATTATCCCAGAATCAACAGGTATCCTAAGTGGATATAGCAGAAAAGAGCAGTCAGAGGCTGCTCTTTTTTTTCATCTTTTCAAACAGGAACCCAGGGTTGCGTGACAAAAAAAGGTGTGCTATACTTGGTAAAAATGTCTGAAAACAGGCAGAGAAGAAATAGGAAAAGGAACAGGTGAAGAGATGGAAGTATTATATAGAAGTACCAGAACTCCAGAAGGCACTGTAACAGCCTCACAGGCAATCTTAAAAGGTCTTGCTGATGACGGCGGATTATTTGTACCACAGCAGATTCCGCATCTGGATGTGACAATGGAGCAGCTGGCAGGCATGAGTTACCAGGAGACTGCATATGAAGTAATGAAGCTGTTTCTTACAGACTTTACAGAAGAAGAACTGAAGAATTGTATTGCTAAGGCATATGATGAAAAGTTCGATACCAAAGAGATTGCACCGCTGAAGAAGGAAGATGGTGCTTATTACCTGGAACTGTTCCATGGTGCTACCATTGCATTTAAGGATATGGCACTGTCTATTCTTCCTCATCTGCTTACCACTTCTGCGAAAAAGAATCATGTGGAAAATGAAATCGTGATTCTGACAGCCACATCCGGAGATACCGGAAAGGCAGCACTGGCAGGTTTTGCAGATGTACCTGGCACCAGAATTATTGTATTTTATCCGAAGAATGGTGTCAGCCCGATTCAGGAAAAGCAGATGGTGACTCAGAAGGGAAAGAATACCTATGTTGTTGCGATCAAGGGCAATTTTGACGATGCTCAGACCGGAGTCAAGAAGATGTTTGGGGATAAGGAGCTGGCAAAGGAGATGCAGGAGAGTGGATTCCAGTTTTCTTCCGCAAATTCCATCAATATCGGTCGTCTGGTTCCGCAGGTAGTTTATTATGTATATGCCTATGCGAAGCTGAGAGCAGCAGGTGAGCTGGCTGAGAACGAACCGATGAATGTGGTAGTTCCGACTGGTAACTTTGGTAATATTCTGGCAGCTTATTATGCAAAAAATATGGGGGTACCGATTGCAAAACTGATCTGCGCTTCGAATGATAATAAAGTACTATATGATTTCTTCCAGACTGGAGAATACAATCGTAACAGAGAATTTATCCTGACCACATCACCATCCATGGATATTCTGATTTCCAGCAATCTGGAACGTCTGATCTATAAGATTGCAGGAGAGGATGCAGTGAAGAATGCAGAGATGATGAAGTCGCTGACCACAGAAGGCAAATATGAGATTACACCAAAGATGCGGGAAAGACTGCAGGATTTTACCGGTGGATTTGCTACAGAAAAAGAAGTGGCAGACGAGATCGCAAGAGTTTATCAGGACACCGGTTATGTGATGGATACGCATACTGCTGTCGCTTCCTGTGTATATCATAAATATCAGGAACAGAGCGGTGATCAGACTAAGACGGTGATTGCTTCTACAGCCAGCCCATATAAATTCACCAGAAGTGTCATGGATGCCTTACATAAAGACAGCAGGAATATGACAGATTTTGAACTGGTAGATGAACTGTCACGTATCTCTGGAGTGAAAGTGCCGGCAGCCATTGAAGAGATCCGTACGGCACCGGTTCTGCACGATACTGTAGTAGAGACAGCAGAGATGAAGAATGCGGTAAAGAAGATTCTTGGGGTAAAATAGGAGGAAAGAACATGGATTCAATGTTTTCATTAATGGACCTGATTATCCTGGGGGCAGGCGCGTATGTGCTGTATTGCTATTATCTGTTAAAGTTTAAGGGAGAGATCAAGGAAGGATTGCTTCTCCCGAAAGGAACGAATGTAAAAAAGTGTACCGATAAAGCTGCTTATACCAGAGAAGTCGAAAACAAAATACTGGTATATGGAATCATGGTACTGATCTGCGGAGGCTGTGGCGTATTGGAGACACAGACCGGATTGCTTGGCAGATGGTATCTGGCAGTCATCGCCATATTCCTGGCAGTTACTTTCTGGTTCGCTTTTGCAGTGAAGAAGTCAGCTGAGAAATACTGGCCAACTACACAGACTGTTACAAAGAAAAAGAAATAAAAATTAGATTTCGAATAAGGAAAAGAAATGAAACGGATACTGATGAGATCCTCCATGCATCCGCTGAAGGCAATCAGCGCAGGGGAAGCCATTACCCAGGATGTCATGAACGGAAACACCGGCAATATGATTTTTGCCCACAGCATAGCGAGAGCACTGATGCAGGAAGACACAGTGCTGGATGTGACAAAAACAAAGAGAAATTTCTCCAGGGCAGAAGTGGAGAAGATCAATGCAGAATATGACTGCTTTGTGATTCCTCTGGCCAATGCCTTCCGTCCGAATTTTCAGGACGATCTGGATTTTATGACCAGATTAATTAAAAAGTTAAAAATTCCCTGTATTGTAATTGGGGTAGGTGTGCAGGCTAAGATTGATGAAAGCGTAACCAAGAAGTTTGAGTTTGATGATGCTTCCACCAGATTTATCAAAGCAGTACTGGAGAAGTCTGCTATGATTGGTGTACGGGGTGAGATTACAGCAGAGTATATGAAGAAGCTGGGCTTTCGGGAAGAAAAAGACTTTACGGTGATCGGGTGCCCTTCCATGTATCTGCACGGGGATACCGTCCCATTGAAGACTCCGGTAGATCTGACACCGAAGTCTAAAGTCAGTGTGAACCGGAAGATTAATATTCCTCCGAAACTGCATCAGTTCATCTATGATGCCAGCCTGCAATTTGAAGATGCCATGTTTGTGCCGCAGGGGATTGATGATCTTTTGCTGCTGTATGCAGGTAAGTTTATTGATCGCAGCAAGTATCCGAAGATGCATGAGACATATCCATGGAAGATGGACAGTGAGATTTGCGGGAGCGGACATGAGATTGGATTTACCAATGTTCCATCCTGGATGGATTTCCTGTCTCAGAGGGATTTCTCGTTTGGTTCCCGGATACACGGGAATATTACAGCTGTGATGTCAGGAACACCGGCCTATATCTTTGCTCCGGATTCCAGAATTCTGGAACTGGCCAGATATCACAATATTCAACATATGCCGGCAAAAGAGATCACAGATACGACAAATATCTTTGATGTTTATGAAAAAGCAGATTTTACCAGTGTGCAAAAGGGACATAAAGAACGGTTTTGCCATTATCTGGATTTTCTGGAAGCCAACGGACTGGATCATGCATTTGGTCCGGAACGTACGGATCACAGGACCGCGTTTGATAAGCAGCTGGAAGCACTGACGTTCCCTGGAGGTGTGACTGCACTGAATCTGCAGGATCTGAAGGAACAGTCAGATCGAATGTATATTTACTATAAACACATTATGGATCAGTATGGATCCATTCACAATCTGGAACGTTATGCAAAGATGGAAAAAGCGTTGCTTTCCCTTCTGAATAAGACACCAAAGGGACTGAAGCAGACGATCAAGAAGTCTATGAAACGGATTACAGATTAGCAGGGATATTCTTTCTGTGAATTGTTTCCATACTTGACTTTTCGACATGAGAATGCGATAATGTATGAGAAATGAATCACAAAGAAGTTGACCATTTGCCTGGGATGTTCGACAACTTCTACTGTTTTGAACCTACATTACTTTAAACGGGATTCCTATATTGCCAATTAGATGCCAGGCCCCCATTTGTCAGGGGAAGGCAGAAGAACGGTTGCGGTTACCCACCTAGCTTCGCTAGGAGTCAAAAGGTAGGAACCGGCATTTTGGGTATTAAAAAAGGACCTCAGGGTCCTTTTTT
>CAKRVB010000043.1 GCA_934408725.1 uncultured Marvinbryantia sp. | reverse complement strand
AAAGAGTCGGCAGAAAAGATTCCTTTTCTGGAACGGCCCATAGTAAGAACAATTCTTCCGATCGCGGGATTTGTAATTATCTGTATATTGTTTGCAATTCTGACAGATGGAAAACTGTTTAAACCGAAAAATATTTCTCTGCTGCTGAGTCAGTCTTATATGCTTCTGATTTCATCTATCGGAGTGTTCATGGTCATGACCATGGGCGGACTGGATTTCTCACAGGGATCCATGCTGGGCGTATGCTCTATCGTAGTATGCTGGCTGTCACATTACAATATTATTCTTGCCATTATCGGCGGTATAATCGCCGGTGGACTGATTGGCCTGATGAATGGATATTTCAATGTAAAACGTAAAATCACCAGCTTCATTGTAACAATCTGTAATATGTACCTGTTCCGTGGAGTGTGTGCGTATGCAACCACCAATTCTCCGGTATATGGTGTCAGTGATATTTCCAAATACAATACACTGCCATTCATGCTTACCTTTACCATTGTCATTTTCGTAGTGGCTTATCTGGTATTTACTTACACAGGACTTGGTTCCAGACTGAAAGCCATCGGAGCAGGAGAGACCGCAGCAAGATTTGCAGGTATCCGTGTAGAGCGCACCAAGATGTTGATCTACATGACAGCAGGATGTATTACCGGACTGGCTGCATTCATCAACTCTGTAAAAGTAGGTTCTGTAACTTCTACAGCAGGTAATCAGCTGGAGACACAGATTATGATTGCACTGGTACTTGGCGGAATGCCGGTAAATGGTGGTGCGAAAGTACGGTTCTATAATATCGTTCTTGGTGTTATGACCTACAAAGTACTTTCCAGTGGTCTGGTTATGCTGATGATCCCGACGCAGCTGCAGCAGCTGATCTTAGGAATTATCTTCCTGATCGAAGTGGCACTGTTCAGTGACAGAAAGACCGGAATGATTGTGAAGTAAAATTAAAATGGATCTAAAATAGAAATGGATCTTAAAGGCCCCATATCTTGGTACGAATTAGTATCTGGAATGAGGCCTTTTTTGAAGATTCTTTTCTTCTTTTCCTTCCATAGAAGAAATTTATCTGGAAAAACCGGTAAGCAGCCACGGATTCAGCTTAATTTTGCTTTTCCGGGGTCAAGATTGTTCTGCAAATCCGGTATATGACCACGGATTCAGCATGATTTTTGTTTTCCTGGGTCGAGATTGTTCTGCAAATCCGGTATATGACCACGGATTCAGCTTAATTTTGCTTTTCCGGGGTCGAGCTTGTACTGCAAATCGGGTATATGACCACGGATTCAGAGTGATTTTGCTTTTCCGGGGTAGGGTTAGTTATGGGAATTTGATTAATACCTCTGGTATAATTAAAAAATAAAGTCAGTCAAAATAAAAAAATTTAAAAAAAGTGTTGACATTTAGAAGATAGCATTGTATTATATGCAAGTACGGTTCGTTGGTCAAGCGGTTAAGACGCCGCCCTCTCACGGCGGAAACAGGGGTTCGATTCCCCTACGAACTGCTCACAAAATAAAAAGCTCTCCTTAAGAGATTAAGGGGAGCTTTTTTTGACACAGTAGGATTGGATTGAGAAATGGAGTGGCAGTATGGCAAAGAAGAAAATCTATGATGCAGCAAGTATATCCGTACTGGAGGGACTGGAGGCAGTTCGGAAGAGACCTGGTATGTACATCGGAAGTGTTTCCAGAAAAGGTCTGAACCATCTGGTGTATGAGATCGTGGATAATGCGGTGGATGAACATCTGGCAGGGGAATGTGACCGGATCCAGGTGTATCTGGAAAAGGATGGTTCTGCTACGGTTGTCGATAACGGCCGTGGTATTCCGGTTGGCATGCATGAAAAGGGAATGCCGGCAGAGCGTCTGGTATTTACCACACTCCATGCGGGAGGAAAATTTGATAACAGTAATTACAAGACCAGCGGCGGTCTGCATGGGGTAGGTTCTTCGGTGGTGAATGCGCTGTCTACTTACCTGGATGTGAAGATTAGCAGGGAAGGATATGTGCATCATGACCGGTTTGAACGGGGAGTTCCGACCATTGAGCTGGTGAATGGATTGCTTCCTACATTGGGGAAGACGAAAGAGACCGGAACCAGCATTAATTTCCTTCCGGATCCGGAGATTTTCGAAAAGACGTATTTTTCCGCAGATGAGATCAAAAGTCGCCTTCATGAGACAGCTTATCTGAATCCTGCGCTGACCATCATCTTTGAAGACAGAAGACAGGCAGAACCGGATCATGAAGAATTCCATGAACCGGATGGCATTCTGGGATTTGTGAAGGATCTGAATAAGAACAAAGAACTGGTAAATGAGGAACCGGTGTATTTCAAGGGAGAAAGTGATGGCATTACCGTGGAATGTGCCATCCAGTATGTGAATGAGTTCCATGAGAATGTGCTGGGCTTTTGTAACAATATTTACAATGCAGAGGGCGGTACCCATCTGACCGGTTTCAAGACGGCATTTACCGGTATCATGAATACCTATGCCAGAGAAATTGGTATCCTGAAAGAAAAAGATGTGAACTTTACCGGAGCGGATATACGAAATGGTATGACAGCGGTGGTATCCATCAAGCATCCGGCACCACGGTTTGAAGGACAGACCAAGACAAAGCTGGATAACCAGGATGCTTCTAAAGCTGTGGCGAAAGTGGTCAGTGATGAAGCGGTGCTGTACTTTGACCGTAATCTGGAGGTATTGAAGCAGGTCTTAAGCTGCGCAGAGCGTGCAGCTAAGATTCGTAAGACCGAGGAAAAAGCCAAGACCAATATGCTGACGAAGCAGAAATATTCCTTTGATTCTAACGGTAAGCTGGCCAACTGTGAAAGCAGAAAGCCGGAGCTGTGTGAGATCTTTATTGTAGAGGGAGATTCAGCAGGCGGTTCAGCCAAGATGGCAAGAAATCGAAACTATCAGGCAATTATGCCGATCCGGGGAAAGATTCTGAACGTGGAGAAAGCCAGTATCGATAAAGTATTGGCCAATGCTGAAATTAAGACTATGATCAATGCCTTTGGATGTGGATTCTCAGAAGGATATGGCAATGACTTTGATATCACTAAGCTGCGTTATGACAAGATCATTATCATGGCCGATGCGGACGTGGATGGTGCCCATATCAGCACCCTGCTTTTGACATTATTCTATCGCTTTATGCCGGAACTGATTTTTGAAGGCCATGTTTATATTGCCATGCCGCCTCTTTATAAGGCTATGCCGGCCAGAGGAAAAGAAGAATATCTCTATGATGATAAAGCACTGGAAAAGTACAGAAAGACACATAAGAATTTTACTCTTCAGCGATACAAAGGCCTTGGTGAAATGGATGCAGAACAGCTGTGGGAGACAACGCTGAATCCAGAGACCAGAATCCTGAAACGGGTGGAGATCGAGGATGCCCGTATGGCTTCCAGCGTAACGGAGATGCTGATGGGGTCAGAAGTTCCGCCAAGAAGGGCCTTTATCTATGAACATGCACAGGATGCAGAACTGGATATCTGATAAAGTATAGATGGCTTATACGAATTTGCAAAGAAAGAGGTAGTGTGAATATATGGAGAGAACAGGAGAACAGATCATTCGTACCGAATATTCGGAAGTGATGCAGAAGTCTTATATCGACTATGCCATGAGTGTTATCATATCCAGAGCACTTCCGGATGTCCGGGATGGATTAAAGCCGGTACAGAGAAGAACTCTGTATGATATGTATGAATTGGGTATCCGTTATGATCGGCCTTATCGAAAAAGTGCCCGTATCGTGGGAGATACTATGGGTAAGTATCATCCTCATGGAGACAGTTCGATTTATGATGCGCTGGTGGTGATGGCACAGGAATTCAAAAAAGGACTGCCTCTGGTAGACGGACATGGTAACTTTGGTTCTATCGAAGGAGACGGGGCAGCGGCTATGCGATATACGGAGGCCAGACTGCAGAAGATCACCCAAGAGGCATTTCTGGGAGATCTGGACAAAAACGTAGTGAATTTTCTGCCGAACTTTGATGAGACGGAAAAAGAACCGGAGGTGCTTCCGGTACGTCTGCCGAATCTTCTGGTCAATGGATCAGATGGTATTGCGGTTGGTATGGTGACCAGCATTCCGCCTCACAATCTGGGAGAAGTGATCGATGCGGTAATTGCTACGATCAAAAATGGCGACATTACCACAAAAGAACTGATGAAATATATCCAGGGACCGGATTTTCCGACTGGCGGACTGGTAGTCAATAAAGACGATTTGCTGGAAATCTATGAAACAGGAACCGGCAAGATTCGTCTGCGTGGAAAAGTGGAAGTGGAACAGACGAAGGGTGGAAAAGAGAATCTGGTCATTACGGAGATTCCGTACACCATGATGGGAGCGAATATTGGCAAGTTCTTAAATGATATTGCGAATCTGGTAGAGTCAAAAAAGACCACAGATATCACAGATATTTCCAACCAGTCTTCCAAAGACGGTATCCGTATTGTACTGGAGCTGCGTAAGAATGCGGATGTGAAGAATCTGATCAACATGCTCTACAAAAAGACCAGGCTGGAAGATACCTTTGGAGTGAATATGCTGGCGGTGGCAGAAGGCAGACCGGAGACTTTGAGTCTGAAGAGGATCATTGAGCATCATATTGATTTTCAGTTTGAAGTCAATACAAGAAAATACCAGACTTTATTAGAAAAAGAACTGCACAGGAAAGAGATTCAGGAAGGTCTGATCAAGGCCTGTGATGTGATTGATCTGATTATCGAGATCCTGCGAGGCAGTAAGAGCCAGCAGCAGGTAAAGGACTGTCTGGTACTGGGCGTGACAGATGGAATCAAGTTCAAGTCCAGAGCATCCAGGAAGCAGGCAGAGCAGCTGAAGTTTACAGAAGCCCAGGCGTCAGCAATTCTGGAAATGCGTCTGTATAAGCTGATCGGGCTGGAGATCGAGGCACTGCAGAAGGAATACGAGACCACACTGGAACATATTGAGACCTATCAGGATCTGTTGAATAACTATGATTCCATGGCGAACCTGATTGTAAAAGAATTGAAAGCGATCAAGAAGGAATATGGCAGAGAACGTCGGACGGTAGTGGAGAATGGCGAAGAAGCTGTTTACGAAGAAAAGAAAGCGGAAGCTATGGAAGTGGTATTTCTCATGGATCGTTTCGGCTATGCAAGAACGGTAGATCCGGCAGTTTATGAAAGAAACAAAGAAGCGGCAGATGCAGAGAGTAAGTATGTGCTGTTCTGCATGAATACGGATAAGCTTTGCGTCATGACCGATACAGGGAGTCAGCATCTGTTAAAAGTCATGGATGTGCCATATGGTAAGTTCCGTGATAAGGGCAAGCCGATTGATAATATCTGTAATTATGATGGTAAGACGGAACGAATTATTTTTGTAGATACTCTGCAGAAAGTAAGAATGTCAGTACTGATTTTTGTCACGGAAAAGGGAATGATCAAGCAGGTAGAGGGTATGGAGTTTGACGTAGCCAAACGTACCATTGCAGCAACGAAGCTGGGCGAGGAAGATAAAGTAGTATCAATTGCAGCTTTGGGTGAGGCACAGACCTGTGTATTTCGCAGTCATCAGGGTATGTGCCTGCGAATTGCCATCAGTGAGATACCACAGAAGAAGAAAGCGGCGATTGGCGTTCGCGGCATGAAGCTGGATGGAGAAGACCGGATTGAAGAGGTATATTATCCGGACAGTGAAAAGGATAAAGTCATTTACTATAAAGAAAAAGAAGTACATCTGGATAAGTTGAAGATTGCAGGGCGCGATACGAAAGGAACGAGGATCCGAGTATGAATTTACTGACCATAGAACATCTGACGAAAGCATATACGGAACGAAAGCTGTTTGATGATACAGATTTCAGCATTCAGGAAGGAGACAAGATCGGAATCATTGGCATTAATGGAACCGGCAAGTCTACACTGTTGAAGATTCTTGCCGGACAGGAGGAACCGGATGCAGGAAAAGTCACGAAGGGCAGCAAGGTGCAGATTCGCTTTCTGACCCAGCAGCAGACGTTCCCAGAGCATATGACTGCTCTGGAAGCGGTGATGGATGGCAATCAGAATGAATGGAATGCCTGGACACTGGAGAGTGATGCGAAAACCATATTGAATCAGCTGAAGGTGCCGAACTTTGACCAGCCGATGAGTGAACTGTCCGGCGGACAGAAAAAGCGTGTGGCATTAGCTCAGGTATTGTTATCTGAAGCAGATATCTTGATTCTGGATGAGCCGACCAACCACCTGGATAATGCCATGTCCGAATGGCTGGAAGATTATCTGACGAATTCCAAAAGTGCGGTGGTGATGGTTACTCATGACCGTTATTTTCTGGACCGGGTATCCAACCGGATCGTAGAACTGGATAAAGGGAAGATCTATACTTACCCGGGAAATTATTCCGAATTCATTCGTCTGAAAGAGGCAAGGCAGAATATCGAGATTGCATCGGAGCGGAAGCGCCAGAGTATGCTTCGTACCGAACTGGAATGGCTGGCCAGAGGTGCCAGAGCCAGATCTACAAAGCAGAAGGCCCATATTCAGCGTATTGAAGAGATGCAGGCACAAAAAGGGCCAGTGGAGGATTCTGTCATCGAGATGAGTTCGGTCAGCACCAGAATGGGTCGAAAGACGATTGAACTGGAGCATCTGACCATGGCTTATGGCGCCCGGGTACTCTTTCAGGACTACAGCTACATTTTCCTGAAAAATGACCGCATCGGCATCATAGGAGAAAACGGATGTGGAAAAAGTACCCTGTTGAAAATTATCGTAGGAGAAGAACAGCCGAAAGAAGGAACAGTCACGATTGGTGATACTGTGAAAATCGGTTATTTTTCCCAGGACAGCCGAAAAATGGATGAGAATATGCGCGTGATCGATTATGTCAAAGAGGTGGGAGAATATATCACCACTACAGAAGGTAAGATCACGGCGGCTATGATGCTGGAACGATTTTTATTTGATGGCAATATGCAGTATAGTCTGATTGGAAAATTATCCGGTGGGGAACGCAGAAGACTGCAGCTGCTCCGTGTGTTGATGAGTGCTCCGAATGTACTGATTCTGGATGAGCCGACCAACGATCTGGATATTCAGACTCTGACAATTCTGGAAGATTATCTGGATCATTTTGATGGCATTGTGATTACGGTGTCTCATGACCGTTATTTCCTTGACCGGATTGTGCGGCGGATCTTTGCCTTTGAAGAAAATGGGCATATCCAGCAATATGAAGGCGGTTACAGCGATTATCTGATTGCCTTTGAACGACGCTATGGTCAGGAGCCTGGTGGATGGAAAAACACAGCAGTTCAGAAAAAAGCAGACACCCTTTCGGTCAAAGAACAGAAAAATGCAGGAAGAAAGCAGCCACCAAAGTTAAAGTTCAGCTACAAAGAACAGCGGGAATTTGAGACGATTGAGAGTGATATCGAAGAACTGGAAACGAAAATTGCTGATCTGGAAGCAGAGATGATGGCCAATGCCAGCAGTTACGGAAAGCTGTCAGATCTGACAAAAGAAAAAGAAGAGACAGAGGAACTTCTGGAACAAAAAATGGAGCGCTGGGAGTATCTGACAGAGCTTGCTGAGAAAATTGAGGCACAAAAAAGCTGAAAAACACTTGTTTTTTTGAAAAAAGCGTGCTATGATAATAACGATATATATGTAACTGGCGTGAATGAGTGGACGAAAAGTTCACTCATTCTTTTATGTTTTGCAGGAACTTGGAAAATAAAGGAGGAGAGAAAAACCGAATGACCAAACGAGAAGAATATGAACAGAAGACAGAAGAAATTCTGCAGCCGATCGTGGATGCCAACGGATTTGAACTGGTAGATGTGGAGTATGTGAAAGAAGGCGGTACCTGGTACCTGAGAGCATATATCGATAAGCCGGGTGGAATTACCGTAGATGACTGCGAACTGGTAAGCAGAGCAGCAAATGATATTCTGGATGAGAAGGATTTTGTAGAAGATTCTTATGTATTCGAGGTAAGCTCTCCTGGTCTTGGAAGACCGCTGAAGAAAGAAAAAGACTTCGCCAGAAGCATCGGGGAAGAGGTGGAGATCCGTACTTTCCGCCCGATCAACAGACAGAAAGAATTTATCGGAATACTGGAAGCCTACGATAAGGAAACCGTAACGATTGAGCTTGAAGAAGAAGAAAAGATGCAGATCAACCGGTCTGACATAGCGTTGATCCGGCTCGCATTTGATTTTTAAGGAGGAATGAGGAAAATGAACAGCGAATTAATCGAAGCATTGGATATTCTGGAGAAAGAAAAAAATATCAGTAAAAGCACTTTACTGGAAGCGATTGAACAGTCTCTGCTTCAGGCATGTAAGAACCATTTCGGAAAAGCAGATAACGTAAAAGTAACCATCAATCCGGAAACCGGAGATTTCACTGTTATGGCTGCCAAGACAGTAGTGGAAGAGGTAGAAGATCCGGTAACGGAGATCAGCCTGGCAGATGCAAAGATGAAAGATTCCAAGTATGAGCTGGGTGATATCGTAAATGTAGAGATCAAATCCAAAGAATTCGGACGTATTGCTACTCAGAATGCAAAGAACGTGATTCTGCAGAAGATCCGTGAAGAAGAGAGAAAGGTACTGTACAATGAATACTACAGCAAAGAAAGAGAAGTAGTAACTGGTATTGTACAGAGATATCTGGGAAGAAATGTCAGCATCAATCTTGGTAAAGTAGATGCTATTTTAAATGAAAACGAAATGGTCAAAGGTGAGACTTTCAAGCCAAACCAGAGAGTAAAAGTCTATGTACTGGAAGTAAAAGACACACCAAAGGGACCGAAGATCCTGGTTTCCAGAACTCATCCAGAACTGGTAAAACGTTTGTTTGAGAACGAAGTAACTGAAGTAAGAGATGGTATAGTAGAGATCAAATGCATTTCCAGAGAAGCTGGCAACAGAACCAAGATGGCAGTATGGTCTAATGACCCGGATGTAGATCCGGTAGGAGCATGTGTTGGTGTAAACGGTGCCAGAGTCAATGCGATTGTGGATGAACTGAAGGGTGAGAAGATCGATATCATTAACTGGGATGAGAATCCTGCAATTCTGATCGAGAATGCATTAAGTCCTGCAAAAGTTATCTATGTTGCAGCAGACAATGATGAGAAGACAGCCAAGGTAGTAGTTCCAGATTATCAGTTATCTCTTGCAATTGGTAAGGAAGGACAGAATGCGAGACTGGCAGCAAGACTGACCGGCTTCAAGATCGATATCAAGAGTGAGACACAGGCTATCGAGGCAGGCGATTTCGAAGCATATGATGAAGATGAGTATTACGAAGACGGATACGATGAATACTATGAAGAAGAACCGACTGCTGACGCAGAAGCTCCGGCAGAATCG
This sequence comes from uncultured Marvinbryantia sp., assembly GCA_934408725.1. Taxonomy (GTDB): domain Bacteria; phylum Bacillota; class Clostridia; order Lachnospirales; family Lachnospiraceae; genus Marvinbryantia. The sequence goes on along the minus strand of CAKRVB010000043.1, from coordinate 7,689 downwards.
TCAGAAGAATAAGGCAGGAGTGAGTATATGAGTCAGGCAAGAAAAATCCCTATGCGCAAATGCATCGGGTGTCAGGAAATGAAGAGCAAAAAAGAGATGCTGCGCGTCATCCGGACACCGGAGGAAGAACTTGTGATTGACACAACAGGACGTAAGAACGGACGGGGAGCATATCTTTGCAAACAGTCCGCCTGTTTTGAAAAAGCGTGTAAAAATAAGGGACTGGAACGTTCACTGAAGATGAATATTCCAGTGGAAATATATGAAAGTTTGAAGAAGGAGATCGAGCAGATTGAAGCAGAATAGAGTACTCTCTCTCGTAGGTTTGGCAACGAAGGCCGGTAAAACCGTGAGCGGTGAGTTTTCTACAGAAAAAGCTGTGAAGACTGGAACTGCGTATCTCGTCATTGTTTCAGATGAGGCCTCTGATAATACAAAAAAGAAGTTCAGGAATATGTGCGATTATTATCAGGTTCCCGTATATTTTTACGGTACGAAAACAGAACTGGGGGCAGCTATGGGAAAAGAATTCCGAGCATCCATGGCAGTAACCGATCAGGGTCTTTCCGATGCAATCAGAAAGCAGTTAACATTGGCTAACGGAGGTAGTGAGTATGTCAAAAATGAGAGTATATGAATTAGCAAAAGAATTAGGTAGAGATAATAAAGAAATCATCAACTGTCTGACAGCAAACGGCATTGAAGTAAAGAGTCATATGAGCGTGCTGGAAGAGGATCAGATACAGACGGTAAGACGTCAGGTACCAGTAAAAGAGGTTGTAAGAAAGCCGGCAACTGAGGCAGCACCTGCAACAGAAGCTGTAAAGACAGGGGAAGCACCGAAGAAAAAGAATATTTCCCGAGTCTTCCATTCTCAGAACAGCCGCACCGGAATTCAGAGACCATCCGGTATGCGTACGCAGGGACAGCGCCCGGCAGCAGGCAGCAGACCGGCAGGACAGCGCCCGGCAGCAGCGCCACAGAATCGCCCGGCAGCTGCAAAGCCAGCTCAGACAGAGGTAAAACCGACAGTACCGGTACAGAATACAGAAAAACCTGCAGCTGCTGCAAATGCAGTGAAACCGGCGGTACAGGCTCCTGCAGCTAAGGTGACAGCACCAAAAGCAGAAAGTCAGACAAAGCCAGCAGAACCGGTAAAAACAGAGAATACCAGAAATGAAGAGACATCCAGAGGGGATCGTCAGAACTTCAGAAATAACAACAATAATAACCGCAGCCAGGGTCAGAGAAGCTTTGGAGACAGAGACAATAACCGTGGAGGTCAGGGAAGATCTTTCGGAGACAGAGATAACAACCGTGGAAGTCAGGGAAGAAGCTTTGGAGACAGGGACAATAACCGTGGAGGCCAGGGAAGATCTTTTGGAGACAGAGATAACAACCGTGGAGGCCAGGGAAGAAGCTTTGGAGACAGAGACAATAACCGTGGAGGCCAGGGAAGAAGCTTTGGAGACAGAGATAACAACCGTGGAGGTCAGGGAAGAAGCTTTGGAGACAGAGACAACCGTGGTCAGGGAAGAACGTTTGGCGATAAAGACGGAAGAGACAGCAGAGATAACAGAGGACAGGGACGCAGCCAGGGAAGAAACGGTGGCGGACGTGCCATGGCTCAGTCAGAGATCGCAAGCAAGCCGGTAACCAAAGAGTCCCGTATCCGTGCAGAAAAAGAAAAATATAATAAGCATGACAAGTTCGACAGAGAAGAAAAGGGACAGGGACGTTCCGGACAGAAGAATAATTCTCAGAAGAATGAAAAGAAAGCAGGAAGATTCATCAAACCGGTAAAACCAGTAGAAAAACCGGTAGAAAAGAAAGAAGATGAAATCAGAACCGTAACACTGCCAGATAGTATGACCATTCGTGAGCTGGCAGATATCCTGAAGATTCAGGCAGCAGCTATTGTGAAGAAGCTGTTCCTGCAGGGAACTATGGTAACCGTAAATCATGAGATTGACTATGAAACGGCAGAAGAGATTGCACTGGAATACAACTGTATTGCAGAACATGAAGTGAAAGTAGACGTCATAGAAGAACTGTTAAAAGAAGAGGATGATCCAGAAGATACACTGGTAAGCAGACCACCTGTTGTCTGTGTTATGGGTCACGTTGACCATGGTAAAACATCTATTCTGGATGCCATCCGCCATACCCATGTGATTTCCAGAGAGGCCGGTGGTATTACACAGCACATTGGTGCTTACATGGTTGAAGTAAACGGACAGAAGATTACGTTCCTGGATACACCGGGACATGAAGCATTCACCGCTATGCGTATGCGTGGTGCCAATGCAACTGATATTGCAATCCTGGTTGTGGCAGCCGATGATGGTGTGATGCCACAGACCATCGAAGCAATCAGCCATGCAAAGGCAGCAGGTGTGGAAGTGATCGTTGCCATCAACAAGATCGATAAGCCGGCAGCTAACATCGACAGAGTAAAACAGGAACTGGCAGAACACGAACTGGTTCCGGAAGACTGGGGTGGAAATATTGTATGTGTACCAGTATCTGCTCATACCCATGAAGGTCTGGATACACTGTTGGAAATGGTTCTTCTGACTGCTGAAGTAGCGGAACTGAAGGCTAATCCAAAGAGAAAAGCAAGAGGTCTGGTCATTGAGGCCGAGCTGGATAAAGGGAAAGGTCCGGTTGCTACTGTCCTGGTACAGAAAGGTACGCTCCATGTAGGCGATATCGTGGCAGCAGGCGCAAGCTATGGTAAGGTTCGTGCTATGATGGATGACAGAGGAAAACGTGTCAAAGAAGCAACACCATCTACACCAGTAGAGATTCTCGGACTTTCCGACGTACCAAATGCAGGTGAAGTATTTGTAGTCTGCGAAAATGAAAAAGCAGCAAGAAGCTTCTCAGAGACATTCATCAGCCAGAGCAAAGAAAAGCTTCTGGAAGAGACCAAGTCCAAAATGTCTCTGGATGATCTGTTTACACAGATTCAGGCTGGTAACTTAAAAGAACTGAACCTGATTGTAAAAGCAGACGTACAGGGATCGGTAGAAGCAGTAAAACAGAGTCTGGTAAAACTTAGCAACGAAGAAGTAGCAGTAAAAGTAATCCATGCGGCAGCAGGTGCTGTCAACGAGTCCGATGTCAGCCTGGCAGCTGCATCCAATGCAATTATTATCGGATTTAACACACGTATCGATTCAGGTGCAAAAGCAACTGCAGAACGTGAAAACGTAGATGTAAGACTGTACCGTGTCATCTATGATGCAATCAACGATGTAGAAGCAGCTATGAAAGGTATGCTGGATCCGGTATTCGAAGAAAAGATCATCGGTCATGCAGAAGTGCGTCAGACATTCAAAGCATCCGGTGTTGGTACCATTGCAGGTGCTTACGTACTGGATGGTGTATTCCAGAGAGGCTGTTCCTGCCGTATCACCAGAGACGGAGAGCAGATCTTTGACGGAGCACTGGCTTCTCTGAAGAGATTTAAGGACGATGTCAAGGAAGTAAAGACCGGTTATGAATGTGGTCTGGTATTTGAAAAATTCAATGACATCAAGGAGTTTGACCAGGTAGAAGCCTATACCATGGTAGAGGTACCAAGATAGGAACAAGCGAAAGCCTGGAGAAATGGAGCAATTATGAGAAAAAACAGCATAAAGAATACGCGGATTAACAGCGAGGTACAGCGTGAGCTGGCCAATATTATCCGTGGAGAGATCAAAGATCCACGTATTCATCCGCTGACCTCAGTGGTTACGGCAGAAGTAGCGCCGGATCTGAAGACATGTAAAGCATATATCAGTGTGCTTGGAGATCAGGAAGCGCAGGAAAAGACGCTGGAAGGTCTGAACAGTGCAGTCGGCTATATCAGACGTCAGCTGGCCAGAAACCTGAATCTCAGAAACACACCGGAGATCCGATTCATAATGGATCAGTCTATTGAATATGGTGTTCATATGTCAAAGCTGATTGATGAAAATCATGTGGAAGAATCCGGGAGGGATGAGGATGATCAAGACGAATAACATCAGGGAAGAACTGAGTGGAATCACAACAGTAGCCATATCCGGCCATATCCGGCCGGACGGTGACTGTGTCGGTTCCTGTATGGGACTGTATCTGTACTTAAAAGAGAACTTTCCACAGCTGAAGAAGATCGATGTCTATCTGCAGGAGATACCGGAGAGTTATCATATCATCAGCGGCACAGAGGACATCCATCACAACTGTGACAGTGATGAAACCTACGATTTGTTTATTGCACTGGACTGTGGAGATCTGGGACGTTTGGGCGAATCAGCAAAGTATTTTCAGACGGCCAGCCGTACCCTTTGCTATGATCATCATGTGAGCAACAAGGGATTTGCCGATACCGATTATGTGGATCCGGCTATCAGTTCGACATCAGAGTTGATCTATCATGTGATGGATCCGGAAAAGATCACAAAAGAGATTGCAGAAGCACTCTATATGGGAATTTCCCATGATACCGGGATTTTTCAGTATTCCTGCACTTCGCCGCATACCATGGAGGTGGCAGCAGACCTGATGCGTAAGGGCATTGACTGCAGCTATATCATTGATACCACCTATATGGAAAAGACCTATGTGCAGAATCAGATTCTGGGAAGAGCGTTACTGGAAAGTATTATGGTTCTGGATGGCAGATGTATCATCAGTGCCATTAAGAAAAAAGATATGAAGTTCTATGGGGTAGGACCGTCAGACCTGGAGGGTATCGTCAGTCAGATGAGACTGACAAAGGGTGTAGAAGTAGCTATTTTCCTGTATGAGACCAATGTACAGGAATACAAGGTCAGCCTTCGCTCCAAGTCCTATGTGGATGTCAGTAAAGTGGCTCAGTATTTTGGAGGCGGTGGACATGTGCGTGCAGCCGGATGTACCATGCAGGGATCCATGCATGATGTAATCAACAATCTGACCCTTCATATTGAAAAACAGATGTAATAACAGGAGACGAGTGAAAAATATGATTCATGGCGTCATTAATATTTACAAAGAAAAAGGCTACACTTCCCATGATGTAGTGGCAAAGCTGCGGGGAATTTTAAAGCAGAAAAAGATCGGACATACAGGCACCCTGGATCCAGATGCGGAAGGGGTGCTTCCGGTATGTCTGGGAGCTGGAACCAGATTATGCGATATGCTGACAGATAAGGATAAGACTTACCGAACCGTTATGCTTCTGGGAAAAGAGACAGATACGCAGGATATTTCCGGAACCGTTCTGAAGGAAATGCCGGTGACCGCGACAGAAGAACAGGTGAAGGAAGCGGCAGAGAGTTTTATCGGGGATTACGAACAGATTCCACCGATGTATTCTGCACTGAAGGTAAATGGCAAAAAGCTCTATGAACTGGCCAGAGAAGGCAAGACCATTGAGCGGAAGGCCAGACCTGTAAAGATTCTGGAACTGACCATCGAAGAGATCGATCTGCCGAGAGTTACCATGACGGTGACCTGTTCGAAGGGAACGTATATCCGTACCCTGTGTCATGATATCGGAGAGAAGCTGGGAGTCTGTGCCTGTATGGAAGAACTGACCCGTATCCGTGTAGGGATCTTTGAGATTCAGGACGCTCTGCGGCTTTCAGAAGTAGAAGAACTGCAGAAGAAGAAGGCAGAGGGAGAGAGTGTCAGTCAGGAACTCCTGGAGCATATTATTCCGGTGGATCAGATGCTGAAGCAGTATCCGGCTTTTGAGATGAAAGAAGGAATGGACAGATTTTTGTATAACGGGAATCCGTTATTTTCAAATCAGTTCACAGGAACATCAGCAGAAAAAAGGGCTTCCGGCTGGGTGCGTATATATGACTCACAGGGGCATTTCTGTGGGGTTTATCAGTATGATACGCAGAAAAAACGTTATCAGCCGGTAAAGATGTTTTTAGACTGGCGAAATGAGAAATAGGACAAAAGGAACAGAATATGAAGTATATAGAAGGCTTAATGGACGATTATACCATGGACAGAGACAGCGCGGTGACACTGGGGAAGTTCGATGGACTGCATCTGGGACATCAGCAGTTAATCCGGCGGATCTGTGAGAAGGAAAAAGAAGGACTGGAGAGTGTGGTAGTAACCATCTGGCCGAATCCGAAGAATCCGGCACTGCTGACCAAAGGTGAAAAAAAAGAACTTTTAAAGAAGATGGGCGTATCCTGGTGGATCGACTGTCCATTTCTTCCGGAGATTTCTCATATGAGTTCGGAAGACTTTGTACGTGATATTCTGGTAAAACGTCTGCGGGCAAAATATATTGCAGTAGGTGAGGACTTCCGGTTTGGTTATCAGAGAAAGGGAGACTGCCATTTGCTGGAACAGATGCAAAAAGAACTGGGGTATACGCTGGAGATCGTTCCAAAGGAGATGTATCAGGGAAGAGAAATCAGCAGTACCTATGTAAAAGAAGCACTGGAAAAGGGAAATATGGAACTGGTCACAGACCTTCTGGGGTATCCTTATACAGTCAGAGGCGAGGTGCTTCATGGACGGAGGATCGGAAGAACCTTAGGGATGCCTACCACCAACCTGATTCCATCCGTGGGAAAGCTTTTGCCTCCCAATGGAGTTTATGCAACGAAGACGGTTATGGAGGATGGTACGTTCAACGGAGTAACCAATATCGGGTACAAGCCTACGGTGGGAGAACTTTTCCGTGGGGTAGAGACCTACTTATTTGATTTTGAAGGAGACCTGTACGGAAAAGAGATCGAAGTACAGTTATACTCCTTTGAGAGACCGGAACAGAAATTCCCGGATCTGGATGAATTGAAAGCACAGATGCACAGGGATATTTGCTTTGGAAAAGAATATTTTGGTGGTGGTGAAAAAACATGCTGACAGCAAGTATCGTATTTATTGCGCTGGGAGGTCTGCTGGTTCTGGCAGGGTATTTCTGGCTGTTATCCATAGAAGAAAGACAGAAATACAAAGGAAAAACAACTGGTGTAGTAGCAGAGATTGTAGCGGGAGAACCAGATAGCTTTGGACGACAGGCAGGTATCCATGATTATTTTTATCCGGTAATTACATTTTATGCGGATGGAATTCTTCATCGGGAACAATATGCAAAAGGAAGCAATCCCTGTCTGTATATGGTAAATGAAGAGGTACAGATACGCTATAATGAAAGAAAACCGGAAGAATTTGAACTATACAAAAATGATAAAAGAACAGAACTTGCCAGGACGATATATTATGCAGGATTTTTGTGCTGTTGTATCGGTGGAATATTCTTTCTGATATTTGCAACAAGAGGTTGACGAAGCAAAAAGATCATGTTACAATGTTCGGGTATGAAATGAGCCGACACTCAGAGATAGGACACTCCGACCGTTTCTTAGTGTGAGGCGTTTAAAAATGAAAGGAGAAAGAATCATGATTTCAAAAGAAAAGAAACAGGCAATTATCGCTGAATACGGACGCAAAGAAGGAGATACAGGATCACCTGAAGTACAGATCGCAGTATTAACAGCAAGAATTCAGGAACTGACAGCTCATCTGCAGAGTAATCCTAAGGATCATCATTCAAGAAGAGGTCTTCTGAAAATGGTAGGTCAGAGACGTGGTTTACTGGCATACTTAAAGAAAACTGATATTGAAGGATACCGTGCTTTAATTGCAAAATTAGGAATCAGAAAATAATTTACATGGGGACGGGTAACCGTCCCCGTTGTT
>CAKRVB010000042.1 GCA_934408725.1 uncultured Marvinbryantia sp. | reverse complement strand
TTCTCATCAAGCAAAGACGCGATTCTTTTGCCTGCTAAGCTTTGTGCTGTGTTACTCATTTTTCAGCCCTCCATTTTTCTATATTAGATAAATTGTAACCAATTATCTGCCATGTATCATTGTAACTTGTTTTGCAGGTACTGGCAAGCCTTTTGTCGATTAGTAAGCATAAAAATTCCCCCTTGTTTTCTTGTTTTTTATAGCAATTTTGACAATACCTTTTTTCCTCAGAACAGAAACCTTTGTAAAGTCCAGACTAACCAGTTTTCCATTTTTCGTTGTTTGACTGATGATTTTGCCAGAATCTTTTTTTCCTGAAGCACCTCCCCATTCAGAAGAAATTGTACTTTTCCAAGTACCGTATCTTTTTCCAGCGGTGCTTCTGTTTTTTTTCTGTATTCTGTATGCCTCACTATTTTTTCCTGACTGCCCAGCAATATCTTTTGTGTCTCTGTTTTTTCCACATAAACTGGCACTTCGACCGGATTCCATGGATTTTCTTCCCCGCTCCATCCATTTTCTACTCTTACATAATGTATTTCCTGTGGATACTCCAATGTCACATAACGATAATGTTGTTCTGCATAATCCATCATCCTCGTCATGTCTTTCCATTTATAGGTTCGGTTATAGGGCCATCCGCATGCCAGTACCACACCGGTAAATCTTTTTCCATCATGTTCCACCGCGCAGACATAGCAATAGCCTGCTGCTGCAGTAAAGCCCGTTTTTCCTGATATCGTTCCTTCATATAAATCCAGAAATGCATTATGATTGTAGCAGGTATAGGTTCTTGTTTCGGACAAATTTGTAAACGTATGCTGCTTTTCTCTGGTAATCTTTATGAATGCTTCTGATTTCGGTGAATCCCAGGTACAATATTTCATGATGCGCGCCAGATCTTCTGCCGTTGTTCCATGTGCGCCGCCTTCATCTGTCTCATCCAGCCCGTTTGGCGTAACAAAATGCGTATTTTCACATCCGATCTTTTTTGCCTTTTCATTCATCTGCTCTGCAAATGCCGGCACATTTCCACTTACCTGCTCTGCAATCATCACCGCTGCATCATTAAAGGATTCCAGCATCAGAGCATAAAGCAGATCCTCCAGATAGAATTTTTCTCCGACAGAAGCTCCAAGATGCACTTCCGGCTGAGCCGCTGCTGTTTCTGACACGGTTACAACCGTATCCGGTGTGCAGGCTTCCAGAGCCAGAATACAGGTCATAATCTTGGTGGTACTGGCCATCGGCATAACTTCTTCCGTATTTTTTCCAAAAAGAACACGCCCGCTGCTGCCGTCCATCACAACGGCACTGCGGGCGTATAGATTCTGCAATTCCTCCGGAAGCGCTGCCTCTCCAGCTGATACCGGCCAGATATATGCCAGCCAGATGATCAGGGTCATCAGCACTCTTCTTCTGCTTACCTTCATATAACTTGCTCCGATTCACTTTTTATCAGCTTATGATGCTTCTGCATTTTTATGTTCGAACTGCTCTGCTTTTTATTTATAATTTCTCCGAAATCTCGGACTTAATGCTCTCTCGTCATTTCGATCCATGCAGTATGCTTCTATCATTGCCACTGCTTCCGGTACTGTACTTTGAAACAGCCTGGTCAGGTGCTCTGTACTCTCCAGACAGATTGGCTTCGCCTCTTCCCGGATAATCCTCCCATCTGCAAATCGATGTACAAAAAATGCCTTTGCAATCGCCAGCTTGATCTTTCTCTTCTGTTCTGATTCACAGATCGGAAGCTTTGTATAGAACTTCGTTCCCATCAATGCCCGCACGATATCTCTGTGGCTCATACCTTCCAATACTTTCGATATGGCATCTACACTTTTTTTCTCTATCCGCAATACACTCCCCGGCTGATAATGAAATGGATCCTTTCCGGTACGAATCATGAGACTCCGGTCAAATTCTGTCTCGATCTCATCGTGTCCTGCACCGGTCTTTTTCATATATTCACTGATATAAGGATGACAGGTACTGTCCAGCATAAAGTGACAGATAAAGCCCAGAAGATATACTAAGATCTCCTCATCCCCTGTCTGCTGATAAAGCAGTCTTCCCTTTTCAAAGAATCCAATCGCTTCTTCTCTGTGAAGCCGATGTGCCATCTGATTGAATCGATTTCTGTGAAATGGACGAACATAGAACAAAATATCCGGTCCATGGAGTCCAATCTGATAGGTGGTCTGATGCGCTTTTATCACCTCTCTGATCTCCGGACTCAGCCGGTGATATACCATTTTTCCAAACAAATCATGTGCATATGTGGTTGGCACGCTGCTTCCTTTCCGGTTCGGATCTTCCTAAACCTTTAACGTCATCTCTATCTCTTCTTCCGCTTCTGCCTTGAAATCTTCCATCTTCACAGGATTCACTTCCGGCAGTTCTTCCAACGAAGATACTCCAAATCTCCTCAGGAACTCTTCTGTCGTTCCAAATAACAGTGGACGCCCTGGTGCATCCAGTCGTCCCACCTCCTTGACCAGATTAAATTCGATCAGTTTGTTGACGGCATGGTCACATTTTACTCCACGAATCTTTTCCAGCTCGATTCGAGTAATGGGCTGTTTGTATGCGATAATAGAAAGTGTCTCCAAAACTACATCCGTTAATACAATCTTCTTCGGTTGTTTGGCAATTTTGATCAGGTATTCGTAAAGTTCCGGATTGGTACACATCTGAAAAGAATCTTCCAGTTCAATCAGGCGGATTCCACGACCTTCTGTTTCATATTTTTCTTTCATGGCACGCAGCATTTTCCGGGTTGCCTCCGTACTCATGCCAATCGCTTTGGCAATCCGCTCTACCTCTACTGCATTTCCCATAGTAAATAAAATGGCTTCTGCTGCCGCTTCCAGTTCTTTTTTATCCACACTTATTCCTCACTTTGTTTTGCCGTAATCAGAATCTCTCCAAAGATTTCGTCCTGCTCCACTTCGATTTTCCCGGTCTTCATCATTTCCAAAATAGTCAGAAACGTAATCGCAATGCGCATCTTGCTCTTCTGCTTATTCAACAGATCACGGAAATTGCATTTCCGATGCCGGGATATATATTTCTCCACATAGGCGATGGTCTGATCCAGATCCACCTCTTCCTTTTCTACCTGACCGAACTTGCTTCTCACCGGATCCAGGCGATTCTCAGAACGCTTCATGACATCCTGAAAAATGGCATTCAGCTTCTCCAGATTTAAATCTCCCAGGATCTCATCCAGATTCACCGGAGGCTTGTACTGTTGTACCTCCTTGGGTATCGAAGGATCCCTGTACAGCATATGCTCTGCATCCATCTGTCGGTCCCTGAGTTCATAAGACATATATTTATACATCTTATATTCCAAAAGGCGTTCCACCAGTTCCTGTCTCGGATCTTCCTCTTCGCCCTCTTCATTAACTTCCTTTGGAAGAAGCATACGGGCCTTGATATCCAGAAGGGTGGCTGCCATGACCAGGAACTCACTCATCACAGACATATCTTCCGTCTCCATGGCATGAAGATATTCCATGTACTGATTCGTAATCTCCACAATCGGGATATCAAAAATGTCTACTTTATTCTTATCAATCAAATGCAGCAGCAGATCCAGCGGTCCTTCAAACTGCTCCAATTTTACCGAAATTCCCATAGTTACCTCTTCTAATACAACTCCACCAGCATGAATTCTGCCGGATTGTTGATGCGAAATGCAATGGAATGGGATCCCAATCCTGCTGTGACCAGAAGCTTTCTTCCATATTTTTCATACATTCCGCAGTCATACTTTGGAAAAAGCTTCACCTGTGGGCTGATTATACCTCCAACCAGCGGCAGACGCATCAAGCCTCCATGCAGATGGCCGCTTAAAGTCAGATCCGCTCCCCACAGTGCATAACCTTCAAAATACACCGGATTATGTGCCAGTAAAATATTGTAACGTCCATCTTCCGGTTCCTGAATCGACTTGCGAATCTCCTCTGCACTGATATACTGCTGGTGAAATCTCTTATAATATTTCTCAGGGAGCTCAAATCCATGTACCGTCAAATGAGTTCCTTTTATATCGATCTGTTCTTTTTCATCTTCCAGAAGACGTATATTCGATGTATGGATGCCCCTTTTGAACTGCTCATACACACCATCATAGGCATCCGGGTATCTTTTCGCCCGGAATTCATGGTTTCCATTAATGCAATATACCGGACATTCACAAGACAGTCTCTTAAGCAGTGAAACCGCCACATCAATATTCGTTTCTTTTCCCGGCTTGCATACTGTCAGATCACCCACGGAAAAAATCAAATCCGGGTGCTGCCCTATGATCTTCTCCATCAGGTTCCGATTGCCTTTTCCAAATGTTCGATTGTGCAAATCTCCTATCACTACAATACGGATCGGTGCCGTCGGTTTCGGAACTCTCTTCGGCAACGCAATCCGGTAGTGTCTGATAATTATTCTACTCATAATTCTACCAACCCAATTTTCTGTTTAATAGTATAAACAAATATTGGGGGTTTGGCAAGGGAAAGCGTTTTTCTTCTTTTCCTCATATATTTGCTCTATATACAGAATTATTCGTACTTCCTTCTGCTTCTACATATCCTGTTTCCACTAATATTTTCAGATATCTTCTTACCGTTGCGGTAGACCTTCCACTGACACTTTCCGCTTCTTTAGGCGTTATTTTTCCGTTTTTCTCAATATACTGGATTATCTTCTCTAATTTATGAAAATCAGCCGGTTTTAAAACTTCGCTCATTTTCATCTTCTAAGAATGCTTCATGTACAAAAAATCTTGATATAAAATAGCTGTGATCATCATCTGTTTCAAATTCTGGTTTCAGCGAACCATTTGCAGAAAGTGCTCTCAGTATTTTTCCAAACCCTGTATTTCTTCCCTCTGTTAAATGCAACTCCTTCAAAATTAGCTAGTAAATTGACTTTCTTGGTTCAACAGCCTGTAGTCAGAAAGCAAATTTCATTTTAAAATGTAAATATCATGTAACTCATTCTTTCCTATACTTTTCAATCACGCATTCATGTACTTTTGTCTTTTTATCATAGCTGATCCCTACAAGCAATATATCACCTGTGTATTCCTCAATTGATTCTGGATATTTCTTTTCTTTGATTTGCGTAATTGCTGTTTCTGTATTTTTATTCCATTTGAGTTCTATCAAAAGTGCCGGATGACTATTCTGATATTTCGGTTTTGGAATATAGACCAGATCTGCAAATCCATATCCTGACTGAAGTTCCCTGACCGGTTTGAAATAATACTGCATACTACTTAAATATGCAATGGTGATCACACAGCTCAAAGAATTTTCATTATTGTATTGAATCGAGGATGCATATTTTCTATGAATCAAATCAATTTCATGTGAAACTGTTTTTACATCCATATCCAACGTTGCTTCTAACAATTCATAGGACGCGAGCTCCATTCGATTCAGTTCATCCCATTTTTCTTCTTTTAAAACTGTCTGAAATTCCTGTCTTATTTCCTCATTTGGTATAAATGCCGTTCTGTGGTACTGGTCATAGCCCAGATATCCAAGATGAATCAAATAAGTCAGTACATCATCTTTCCCGGAAAAACTACTGATATTGTTCTGGAATGATCCTACATTTACCTCTACTTCTGATCCGGAATACATTTCCATGATAGCTGTTTTTAATCCGTCAAAATTCATACTGATAAATGACAGTACGGATTTATAGGAGACCGTCTGAGATCAGAAAAATTGCGGATACATGTTCATTATAATTGTTTCTTTCCGCAAAGTCCAGATTTGTATTTTTCATGCAATCATTTCGGTTTCCGCTGTTCCGTAAGCTGTTTCTCACATACTATACACTTCCCACGCCTTTTTCACACAGAATCCATACCCGGCTTTTTCTACACTCTCATCAAATACCAGCTCACTTCTTCCAATTTCTTTTCCATCCAGTGTGTATACCAGATAGCCCGCTGTCTCTCCTTCCTGTACCGGTGCTGTGACAGTATCCGCCAGTTGAATACTGCGCTGAATCCCGGCAAGATCGTTTCCATCAGTGTCCAGATATCGAAAATCTTCCTTCACATGACAGGTAACCTGATTTTGAACCCCTTTTCGAACCTTCAGTGGTGGGAATTTTATCTGTTCTTCATCTGTATACAGACAGCATTTTCCAAATCCATAGTCCAGGAGCTGTGCTGCCTCTTTGAATCTGGTCTTGGAATCCGGTCCGGCCATGATCACACTGATGAGCTGAATATCATTTCGCAGAGCAGTTGCTGATACACAAAACAATGCCTTACTGGTACTTCCTGTTTTCAATCCGTTACAGCCATTATAGCTGCGCAGCAATTTATTGGTATTGGACAGACCAAACTCGCTGCTTCCCCGCTGGGTCACATGGGTGATGTTCTCCATCCAGATGGTGGTATAATCGAAAACTTCCGGGAATCTGATAATCAACTCCCGGGACATTAGTGCGATATCATTTGCTGATGTGTAGTGATCGTCCGAGTCCGTCAACCCGCAGCAATCCACAAAATGGGTATCATTCATCCCCAATGTTTTTGCCTTTTCATTCATTTTGTTGACAAACTCCATTTCACTGCCGGCTATGTACTCCGCCAATGCCACAGAGGCATCATTTCCCGAGGAAACCAGAATACATTTCAGCAACGTCTGTACGGTCTGCTTCTCCCCCTCTTCCAGAAATACCTGAGATCCTCCCATAGATTTGGCATACGCACTGGTCACTACTTCATCCTCCAGATGAATCTGCCCCTTTTCCAGTGCTTCAAAAGCCAGAAGTACCGTCATAATCTTCGTTACACTGGCCGGACTGCGTTTCTCATGAGAAGCTTTCTCAAATAAGATTTTTCCAGTGGAAGCCTCCATCAGCACCGCCTCCGGGGAAGCCAGTTCCAGCTCCTCTGCCCCTACGTCCCATGAAATACCACAAAACAGGGATATCCACAAAATAAAAAGCAGTATACACATTTTTCCATTTCTTATCATTGCACCACGCCCCTTTTTTCTAATAGTACAACTTATGAACACTGAAAACGTTATATACTACCTATTTCAATATATGGGATTCTGAAAGTGCGAAGCAACCCACAGATATCTTTTACAGTATTTTAGACAGAAAAAATCCCCGATCAATAACTGACCAGGGATTTGTCTGCACATTAGTTAAATTTACGTTTACGAGCAGCTTCGGATTTTTTCTTACGTCTAACGCTTGGTTTTTCGTAATGTTCTCTTTTACGAATCTCCTGCTGGATACCAGCTTTTGCGCAGTTTCTCTTGAAACGGCGTAAAGCGCTGTCCAAAGTCTCGTTTTCTTTTACGATTACATTTGACATTGTCTCACACCTAACCTCCCTCCAGTTGTAGATTGTGCATAATACAACTGTTGGGTTATTTTATTGCACTATTAGGATTATACCTACTTTATCCACTTTCGTCAAGTAGTTTCTTTCTGGAAATTTACCTTTTTTGAAAGTTATCCACTTTTTATTTGATCTGTCCCTCGACCAGTTCTGGGATCTTAGCAATTGCTTCTGGAATAGCATCTGGATTCTTTCCACCGGCCTGTGCCATATTCGGACGTCCACCGCCGCCACCTCCAACGATTGCTGCTGCTGCCTTGATCAGGTTACCTGCATGAGCACCTTTCTTCATAGCGCCATCCGTAGCCATCGCCAGAAGGCTGACTTTTCCATCTTTGGCAGATGCCAGTACAACGACACCTTCTCCCAGTTTTTCTTTTAACTGGTCACCCAGGTCACGAAGTCCGTTCATATCCACACCATCTACTGCAGTAGCCAGTACTTTGACACCTTTGACTTCGGTTACTTTGCTCATAACATCACCCAGAGAGTTCTGAGCCATCTTGCTCTTCAGGGACTCATTTTCACTCTGAAGGTCTTTGACCTCTTTCTGTAAATGGGCAATCTTCTCCAGCATCTCTGCCGGTGTTGTCTTAAGGGCTTTGGCAGCTTCTGCCATTTTCTCTTCCATCTCTTTGTAATAAGCCAATACATTATTGCCAGTCAGTGCTTCGATACGACGTACACCTGCTGCCACACCTGCTTCCGATACAATCTTGAACAGCGCAATACTGCTGGTATTTGCCACATGTGTACCACCACAGAGCTCTACTGAGAAATCTCCAATAGACACTACACGTACTTCTTCGCCATATTTTTCTCCGAACAACGCCATTGCTCCGGTCTTCTTTGCTTCTTCGATCGGCATTACCTTGGTCACAACCGGAATTGCTGCCTGAATCTCTTTGTTGACAATCTCTTCCACCTTTGCAATCTCTTCTGCTGTCATAGCCTGGAAATGTGCAAAGTCAAAACGCAGTCTGGTTGGCGTAACCAGAGAACCTTTCTGTTCTACATGACTTCCCAGCACAGTCTTCAGTGCTTTCTGAAGCAGATGCGTTGCACTGTGGTTCTTGCAGGTATCCAGTCTTTCCTGCTCTGCTACTTCCAGAGTCACTTTATCACCCTTGGAAAGCATACCGGAAACCATATGACCAACATGTCCATATTTTCCTCCACGAAGCTTGATGGTATCCTCTACCTGGAACTTACCGTTCTCTGTATAGATCACACCTGTGTCACCTTCCTGTCCACCCATGGTAGCATAAAATGGTGTCTTCGCAGTAAATACCGTTCCCTTCTGACCTTCTACCAGAGAATCTGCCAGTTCCGTTTCAGAAGTAAGTACTGTGATCTCAGACTCATCCTTCAGAGTAGTGTATCCGGTAAATTCTGTAGTGACAGATACATCGATCTGATCGTAAACAGTGGCATCTGCTCCCATGTAGTTGGTCACTTCGCGGCTTTCACGGGCACGTTTTCTCTGTGCATCCATCTCGGCCTGGAAACCAGCTTCATCAATCTCATATCCTTTTTCTTCCAGGATCTCTTTCGTCAGATCCATCGGGAATCCATAGGTATCATACAGCTTGAATGCATCTGCGCCTCCAAGTGTCTTTTCTCCCTTAGCCTTCAGATCTTCTTCCAGATCATTCAGAATACGAAGTCCCTGATCAATCGTTTTATTAAACTGATTCTCTTCATTGTTCAGAACATTGAAGATGAATTCTTTCTTTTCTTCCAGTTCCGGATATCCATCTTTGGAACCTTCAATGACTGTTGCACTTAAGTCTGCAAGGAACTTTCCTTCAATACCAAGCAGTCTGCCGTGACGTGCTGCACGACGGATCAGACGGCGCAGTACATATCCACGTCCCTCATTGGTCGGCATAATACCATCAGAGATCATAAATGTTGCAGAACGGATATGGTCTGTAATCAAACGAATGGATACATCATCTTTGTAGTTTTCCTGATATACCTTTCCTGCCATCTTACATACATGATTTCTCAATGCACATACAGTATCTACATCAAAAATAGAATCTACATCCTGTACCACACTGGCCAGACGTTCCAGTCCCATACCGGTATCAATATTTTTATTTTTCAGTGTTGTATAATTTCCATTACCGTCATTCTCGAACTGTGTAAATACATTGTTCCAGATCTCCATATAACGGTCACAGTCGCATCCTACGGTACAGCCTGGTTTTCCACAGCCATACTTTTCTCCACGGTCATAGTAGATCTCAGAACATGGTCCGCAAGGTCCTGCACCGTGCTCCCAGAAGTTGTCTTCTTTTCCAAAACGGAAAATACGTTCCGGTGCAATACCTACTTCTTTATTCCAGATATCAAATGCTTCATCATCATCCACATACACGGATGGATACAGGCGTTCTGGATCCAGTCCTACCACTTCAGTCAAAAATTCCCAGGACCAGTTAATGGCTTCATGCTTGAAATAATCTCCAAAAGAGAAGTTACCCAGCATCTCAAAGAATGTACCATGGCGTGCGGTCTTACCTACATTCTCAATATCGCCGGTACGAATACACTTCTGACAGGTAGCCACACGCCTTCTTGGCGGGATCTCTGCTCCTGTAAAATAAGGTTTCAGCGGAGCCATACCTGCATTGATCAGCAGCAGACTCTTGTCATTCTGTGGTACGAGGGAAAAGCTTTTCATAACCAGATGGCCTTTGCTCTCGAAAAAGTCCAGATACATCTTACGAAGTTCATTTACTCCATACTTTTTCATATTGTTCCTCCTTAAAGGTTCTACACCTTCTATTTTGCAATGATCTTTTTAAATTTCTTCTTTCCGCGTTTGAGCACAAGTCCATCTTCCGGAATATCTTCTTTTTTCAGTGTAAAATGAATATCTGTGATCTTCTCACCATCCAGTGTCACACCACCCTGTTCAATCGCACGGCGTCCTTCGGAACGTGTTCCAACCAGTTCCGCCTTTACCAGCATAGAGATCAGATCTGCCGCTCCATCTTTAAAATCTCCATCTTCCAGTTCTGCTGTCGGCATATCTGCTGCATTACCTGATGAAAACAGTGCACGGGCACTTTCCTGAGCCTTGGAAGCTTCTTCTTCGCCATGTACCAGTTTGGTCAGTTCATAAGCCAGAATCTCTTTTGCCTGGTTCAGCTGGCTTCCTTCCCATTTATCCATCTCATCAATCTGCTCCAATGGCAGGAATGTCAGCATACGGATGCATTTTAATACATCAGCATCGCCTACATTTCTCCAGTACTGATAGAAATCATAAGGAGATGTCTTATTCGGATCCAGCCAAACTGCACCGGACTGTGTCTTACCCATCTTCTTTCCTTCTGAGTTCAGGAGAAGAGTAATGGTCATAGCCTGTGCCTTAGCATCTTCTTCAGAAAGTCCCAGCTTACGGCGAATCAGTTCACGACCACCCAGCATGTTACTCCACTGGTCATCTCCACCAAACTGCAGGTTACATCCGTACTTACGGTATAATTCATAGAAATCGTAACTCTGCATAATCATGTAGTTGAACTCCAGAAAACTTAATCCCTTTTCCATTCTCTGCTTATAACATTCTGCACGAAGCATATTATTCACCGAGAAGCATGCTCCCACATCTCGAAGCAGCTCGATATAATTCAGATCCAGCAGCCAGTCTGCATTATTCACCATCAATGCCTTGCCATCTGAGAAATCGATGAATTTAGACATCTGCTTCTTAAAGCAGTCACAGTTGTGCTGAATCGTCTCTTTTGTCATCATCTGACGCATATCACTACGTCCGGAAGGGTCTCCAACCATTGCGGTACCACCGCCGATCAGAGCAATTGGTTTATTTCCAGCCATCTGGAGACGCTTCATCAGGCAAAGTGCCATGAAATGTCCTACGTGAAGGCTGTCTGCTGTTGGGTCAAAGCCAATGTAAAAGGTCGCTTCTCCATTATTGATCAGTTTTCTGATCTTCTCTTCATCTGTTACCTGGGCAATCAATCCTCTGGCAACTAATTCTTCATAAATTCCCATCTTTGATCTCCTCAAAACTTCTTTCAAAAATCTACCCTTAAATATATCATAGGAATGCTGTCTTTTCAAGTTTTTATGCAATTCCCGGGTCTTCTATTAAATCCTCTCCATCTGCCGCTGTAGTCGCCAGCGTATCACAACGTTCATTCATTTCATGCCCATCATGTCCTTTTACCCAGATAAAAGTAACCTGATGCGGAGCCTTGGCTTTTAACAGACGTTCCCACAGTTCCCTGTTCTTTACCGGTTCATTTTTTCCACGTTTCCAGTTTTTCTTTATCCATCCATCAATCCATTTTTTATTAAATGCATCCGTCAGATACTTCGAATCGGAATAAAGCTCCACTTCACATGGTCTGGTCAGTGCTTCCAGTCCCACAATTGCTGCCATCAGTTCCATGCGATTATTTGTTGTCCGCACATATCCCTGACTGTACTCCCGTTCATGAAGCACCCCTTTGCTGTCCACATAATGTAATACCGTGCCATATCCACCCGGTCCGTCCGGATTTCCTCTTGCTGCACCATCTGTATAGATCTTTACAACCATTCTTCCAGCATCTCCCTGATTTTTTCTACAACCTTTCTTGCCATTTTATGGTTCGTTCCATTAGCAGTTACACCTACCACCACATTGTCCTTCATGGCAAGTCCCGGAAAATAAAAATCGCACTTTTTCTTATCATTGCATACATTTACCAGAATTCCCTGTTCTATGCAGTAATCATAAATCTCACCATTCAATGTATGGTCATTCGTCGCTGCAATCACAATATCTGCTTCTGCAATATCCTGCAGTTCAAATTTTTTTCTGAGGATGGTAATCTTCCCTTCCTGTTCAAGCCCGTTCAGTTCCGGATTCACCTCCGGTGCAACCACGGTCAGATGATCGGTAAAATCTGTCAGAGATCGAATCCTTCTTTTTGCAATGGTTCCGGCTCCTATTACATATACTTTCTTTTCTGAAAGATCCACAAACAGCGGAAAATAAGGTTTTTTCATTACTGATTCCTCTCATAAATTTCATAGTTGCTTTATGTACATCTAATTAATCAGTATACAAAAACTTCTGATTTTCATCAAGTAGAATTTTTTTCTGGTATTTTGTCATATGGTGGTTTATAATAAAAAACGCATAGAAACTATTTGGAGGAAATTATGAGCTTTGAATTTATAAAAAAACTGCCGATTCCTGCGGAAATTAAAAAAGCTTATCCTGTTTCTGATTATGTTGCCAGTGTAAAACAGCAGCGTGATGCGGAACTGAAGGATATCTTTACAGGAAATTCCGATAAATTCGTTGTCATCATCGGTCCTTGTTCTGCAGATAATGAAGA
Organism: uncultured Marvinbryantia sp.; assembly: GCA_934408725.1. Lineage (GTDB taxonomy): Bacteria > Bacillota > Clostridia > Lachnospirales > Lachnospiraceae > Marvinbryantia. The sequence continues at coordinate 4,502 of CAKRVB010000042.1, read as the reverse complement.
ATCTGTGATGGATTATATTCATCGCCTGGCAAAGGTTCAGGATAAAGTAGGTGACCGCCTGATGATCATCCCTCGTATTTATACCAATAAACCGCGTACTACCGGAGAAGGATATAAAGGTATGGTACATCAGCCAGATCCTGAGAAAAAGCCGGATATGCTGGCCGGATTAATTGCTATCCGCAAACTTCACATCCGTGCCGTAGAAGAAACCGGTCTGACTGCTGCTGACGAGATGCTGTATCCGGAGAATTTCTGGTATCTTGCTGATATCCTTTCTTATGTAGCCATCGGTGCCCGATCAGTGGAAGACCAGCACCATCGTATGACGACCAGTGGTATGGACGTTCCTGCCGGAATGAAGAATCCAACCAGTGGCGATCTCTCCGTTATGCTGAACTCCGTTGTCGCCGCACAGGCTGCGCAGCAGTTTATTTATCGTGGATGGGAAGTACATACCCCTGGCAATCCACTTGCCCATACCATTTTACGTGGTGCAACCAACAAGCATGGTAATTCTATTCCGAATTATCACTATGAAGATCTGGTCAATCTGCTGAATATGTACGATCAACGTGATCTTCAGAATCCTGCTGTTGTCATTGATGCCAACCATTCCAATTCTAATAAGCAGTATATGGAACAGATCCGTATTGTGAAAGAGATTCTGAACAGCCGTTCTATCAACACTCGTTTAAAAACATTGGTGAAAGGTGTTATGATCGAGAGTTACATTGAACCTGGCAACCAGAAAATCGGCTGTACCGACCATGTATATGGCAAGTCTATCACCGACCCATGCCTTGGTTGGAAGGAATCTGAACAGTTGATTTATGATATCTATAAATCCTGTTAATCTGGAATGATTTTATTTTATTTACAAAAATGCAGTGCCCACTGACTGTGGTCACTGCATTTTTTGTTACTGCTTACCCTCTAGCGTCTCGGGTGCGCTTTCGCATAGATCTCACGCACTCTTCGTACATTCATATCCATATAAAGCTGTGTCGTAGATATATCCGCATGCCCCATCATCTCCTGCACAGCTCTTAAATCTGCACCATTCTGTACCAGATGCGCACCAAAGGAATGCCGCAATGTATGTGGAGTAATATCTTTTTTTATTCCTGCCTTCTGCACATAAGACTTAATAATTTTCCAAAATCCCTGTCGGCTCATAGCATCTCCTGAGCAATTCGTAAATACCCATACGCTGTCCTGCTTATGAATAAACTTTTCTCTGGTCTTCTCCAGATAAATCTTCAATGCCTCTTCTGCTTCTTTTCCAAACGGGATTACCCTTTCTTTGTTTCGTTCCCGACAAACCAGATAATTCATTGGCAAATTGATATCTTCTATCTGTAAAGCCAGCAATTCTGATACTCTCATGCCTGTCGCATATAAAAGCTCCAGCATTGCTTTATCACGGATTCCCTTATCCGTTGTAGTATCCGGCTGCTTCAGTAACAAAATTGCTTCCTCCATAGTCAGAATCTCTGGTATCTTCTTATCGACATGTGGAGAACGTACTTTTTCACTCGGATCATCTTCCATCTTTCTCACTTTAAATAAATAATGAAAAAAAGCTCTCATAGAAGCAACGCTCCGGGAAACCGACGACATAGAAAAACCCTGCTTCTCCATCTGCAGAACATAAGAATTCAGACTCGTTGAGGTAATATCATCAATTCTTCGAATTCCCTTTTCGTCCAGGTACAGAAACAGCTTTTTCAGATCTCTCTGGTAAGAGACTACCGTACTGTTTGAGGCATTCTTTTCTTCTTCCATATAACTCACAAATTGTTTCATATCCTGCTGAAATTCAGGTATCTGCGACTGTACTTCTATCTTCCCGTTCATTCTGCTTCCCCTTTTACATTTTCTGATACTTTTTCAGAGAATGCGTTAAAAAAACAAGGAGGAATGATTCTCCTTGATCTTTCTCCCTTACTTATTTATGTAAACATTATAGGAAGTAATCATTCTAAAATCAATCGCTATTTATCCACAAAATTCGTTTTTTTTCCACTTTTTTATGCACATTTCAATATCTAGTTCTTTTCTTATGTCAACCACTAAATCTGGTTTTGCTTTTCACTTAATCATATGGTATAACCACTTCAAACACCATGGATTCACATAGTATTCTGTCAATATTCCCAGTAAGAGAACAGGAAAGTTCATTAACCAGTTACGAAAAAAAATAGTTCTTTTTTCATTTTCCTGTAACATATAGCTTCTCAATAACATTGTATATACTAGTCCATACAAAATCATATGTGGCATCTGCGCCAACACCAGTATCCAACTCCCACTCATTTGCCGTTGTATGAAGCCTGAAGTCAACAGCATTCCTTCTGTCAGGCAAAACCAGTTTCCAAATAAGATGATCCATGCCATTCCACCAAAGGCCTGACCAAGAAGCCCAAGGAAGAGATATTCCTTTCCTCTGATTTTCAAAAGATAATATAGATAACCACTTTTTCCTGTCATCTCTTCTCTGCCACTATACATAATTTTCTGCAGGGAAACCATGCTTTTTCCAAGATACGTGTCTCCTGCCAGGTTCATAAATAAAATTCCTGTCAAAAAAGCAGCCAGCATACTGAGCCAAATCCCCATTCTTTTATATTTTTGCATAAAAAATCCACCATACTTTTTTTTATCATATGGTGGATTCTTTCTTTTCATTCAGTTTTCTATACTTATTTTACAATCAGACTATTTGCAAGCACTGCCAATTCCTCTGAACTCAGCTGAATCATGTTTTCTGTCTCTTCCTGCTCAGCTTCATTGTCAGCCTCTGACTCTGCCGTTCTGGACTGATATTCTGCAAGTGCCTGATCAACAGCTTTCTTCGCTTCTTCTTCCAGTTCTGCCCTGTCTATAGAGCCAGCTGCATCCTCTGTTCCCTTTTCCTCCAATGCCTGGGATACTGTAGCCTCTTTTGAAACATCCAGTCTGGAAAGACGGCTGATACTTTTCGGCGCAGCACTTACTGCCTGCTCCATCTGTGTGTCATTCAGCGTTGTAATCTCTGTCTCTTCTTCTGTCTCCTTCTGCGTTCCAAGTATCTTTGGATAATACAGATTCATTGCAAGATCCGCTCTCATCTGAGAATTGTATTCCAGATTCGCCGGAATCTCAAAATACTTACACCAGTAATATGCAGCATCATAGGCTCCCTGAGCTGTATCTGGCACGCTCAAAAGATACTGATATACAGATGCATATCCTCCCTGAAGCTCTGTTGTCAGATATCCTAACTGTCCCTGAATACTATGGTATTCGTACCCATTAGCACTGCACCAGTTAATCAAGGCACTAAAACGTCCCAGATGCCACTGACACAATCCATAACTGGTTCCTCCATCGCCAACGGCCGATGAAGCAAAGTTTGATTCACACTGGATATTCGCAAGAACACCACATGCAGCTGCATGATTTAATCCCAGAATATTTCTGAGATAATCATAAATCTCATTGGTATTTTCTGTAATATCACCTACTGGATAAGAACCAAATACATAAATAGATTCACCTGTTGTCTGTTCATATAAATCTGCTGCCTCTTTGTCAATCTCTTTCTTATCTTTATCTTTTTTCTTAGCTTCAGTCTCAGCAGGTTCCGTCTCCGTCTCGATAAAGGTCTCCGAATTTGTCTCGGAAGAAGTCTCACTCTCGGAAGATTCTGTAGGAGCCTCTGTATCCGTTGCAGGTGTAGTATCCGGTGTTGGAGTCTCTGTCTCCGGTGTACTCGGTGTCTCTGGTATAGGCTCTGGATTCGGTGTTGGTTCTGGGCTCGGTGTTGGTTCCGGGCTCGGTGTTGGTTCCGGGCTCGGTGTTGGTTCTGGGCTCGGTGTTGGTTCCGGGCTCGGTGTTGGTTCTGGGCTCGGTGTTGGTTCTGGGGCTGGAGTCTCTGCTGTTTCATTTGCTCCATCCTCAGACTGTACTTTTACCTCTTCCGAACTATTCATATCCTCTGCATAGGTAAACTCTACGGCTCCAATAGCTGACAGCGATAATACTCCTGTCAATAATAATACTTTTAATCTGTTTTTCATATTTTATACTTACTCCTGAAATCGCTTTCCCGGCATTTTTCATCCTATTTAATCAAAAAACTATTTTTAATCATAACGCATTTTTTAATAAATGTCAATTTTCACCTTAACATTCCAAATAAACATCAAAAAAACCCTTGATTTACAAGGGTTTCCATGAATGCCGGCGACCGGAATCGAACCGGTACGGGAGATTAGTCCCGCAGGATTTTAAGTCCTGTGCGTCTGCCAGTTCCGCCACGCCGGCATATACAATATAAAATTGTAAATGGGACCTACAGGGCTCGAACCTGTGACCCTCTGCTTGTAAGGCAGATGCTCTCCCAGCTGAGCTAAGATCCCAAGTTTTATCATTCCGATAAAACGACCCAGATCGGACTCGAACCGACGACCTTCGCCGTGACAGGGCGACGCTCTAACCAACTGAGCCACTGGGCC
>CAKRVB010000041.1 GCA_934408725.1 uncultured Marvinbryantia sp. | reverse complement strand
TAAGTGACAGAACGGCTTAAGATCTCAGGATCTTCTGTGAAAAGCTGTACATAGACCGGGGATACGGTCCAGGTCACGATGGTCATAAAAATACAGAAGGAAACGCATAGTCCGGTGATGCACAGAATCGCTTTTTTGATTCGCTCCGCATCACCTTTTCCATAGTTAAAGCTGACAACCGGCTGGCTGCCCAGGGTGATGCCACCCATAGGCATGGTAATGAGCAAGAGATAACTCTGCACAATGGTTGCACAGGTGACCAGTGTATCGCCCTCTCCGGGTCCACCATAACGCTGCAGCACAGTATTCAGAACAATGAGCAGAATACTGTCGCTGGCAAGAATGAGGAACGGAGAAAAACCAAACGTAACGATCCGTTTCATCATGCGTAAATGAAAATCGCCCCATCCAAGACGTACAGGCATCCGTTTACTGAGCAGGCAGCCCAGGACGAACAGGCAGGAGACGATCTGGGAGATGACCGTGGCAATGGCAGCACCGGCAACGCCCATATGGAAGACGAAGATAAAGAGCGGATCCAGAAGGATATTCAGGACTGCTCCGATCACCACTGTCGCCATACCGAGACCGGAAAATCCCTGGGCAATCAGAAAACTATTCATACCACCGGAGATTAGGGCAAAGAAAGTTCCGGCAGTATAAATCGTGACATAAGTATTGGCATAAGAAAAAGTGGCATCACTGGCGCCGAACCACATGAGCAGTTTATTTTTGCTGAGCAGAAAAATACTGGTCAGCACTGCTGACAGAACCAGCAGCATCAAAAATCCGTTGTTCAATACCTGGCGGGCTTCTTTTTCATTGCCACTTCCCATTTTCATAGCCATAATAGGCGCTCCGCCCTGACCGACCATAGAACCAAAAGAAGCTAACAGAGTGACAATCGGTGCGCAGATTCCTACGCCTGCAAGTGCCAGATCACCTACACCGGTACCGATATACATGCGGTCTACGATAGAATATAATACATTAACCAGCTGTGCCAGCATTGTTGGAATGGCCAGCCTTACTACCAGACGGGGAATCTCATCCCGTCCAAGATCATTTGTGTGACTCATAGGATCATCCAATTCCTCCAAGTAAAATTCCCAGTATCAGTACCAGTACACATACCGGGCAGTAAATATATTTGCAGACAGGGAGAAAGAGAGTGGTAAAAGGTTTCTTTCTTCCTTTGTTTACCTGTGTTTCCACATAGGATTTTCCGCAGATCCAGAAGAACATGATTCCGGCAAGACCTGCGCCCAGTGGGCAGATATAGATGGAGAGCACATCCATCCAGTCGGAGACAATTCCCTGAATGCAGATAGAAACAACCAGTGCGATAGCTGCGATCACACCGCAGGAAGCCTTTCTTCCAAGATGCAGTTTTTCCTGAATCGTTGCGACAGGAGCTTCGTAAAGGTTGATCAAAGAAGAAAGCCCCGCGGAAAAAACTGCAACGAAAAAGATAATGGCAATGAGACAGCCTCCTGGCATGGATTTAAAAAGGGCAGGCAGGTAAATGAACATTAAGCCGGGTCCGCCCTGATTCAGCTGTGCTCCTGTAGTTGCCATAGCTGGGATGATGACCAGTGCAGCAAGCAGTGCGGCGAGCGTATCAAAGAGTGCAACCCGTCCTGCGGCCGTTGGAATATCCTCTTCATCTGAAAGGTAGGAACCGTAGATCAGGGTACCGTTTCCAGCAACAGACAGGGAGAAAAATGCCTGCCCCAGTGCAAAAATCCAGGTCTTTGGATTGGCAAGCACTGCCGGATCAATTCGAAAAATATAACGGTAACCTTCTATAGCGCCCGGCTGGAATGCTACGTAAATGCCAAGAATGGTGAACAGGATAAAGAAGACTGGCATCATAATCCGGTTTGCTTTCTCGATCCCCTGTCCGATACCGAACATAAGGATGATCATGCCAATGATAAGTGCGGCAACCTGCCATCCATTATTTCCAAAGGAAGAAGCCATCTGTCCGAATTTCTCTCCAAATCCGTCTGCATCTGCCGGCGCCAGTGTTGCTCCGCTAAAGGCGCCAATCATGTATTTCAGAATCCATCCCATGACAACGGTGTAGCCGATGGCCATGGCCAGTGCACCGAGTACAGGGATATAGCCCAGGAGTGCACCTGCTTTCCGATGCCCTTTTGTTTCACCGGCATAGCCAAATGCATCCACAGGACCGGAGCGGGCAGCACGTCCAAAACTCATTTCCCCGATAACACCCGTGAAGCTGATCAGCGCAACAAAAAGAAAGTATGGAAGCAGGTAGGAACCGCCTCCATACATGGAGACTCTGGTAGGAAACATCCAGATATTTCCCATACCCACGGCAGAACCAATACAGGCCAGGATAAATCCCCATTTATTGTTAAAAGAATCCCTTTTTTTCATTTTCTCGCAATCCCTCACATTCATATAATTCAACACATCTATGATACATGATCGTGAGTGGAAAGTAAACGGAAAAGAAGAAAGAGAAATGCTTGTGATCTCATTTGTCTCATGGTAAAGTGAATATATAATTTTAAAATTGCATGATAAAAAGGAAACAGGAGGTTAAGAATGCTATGAAGGTCTTAGTGATTTGGAAAGATGGACATGCAAGTCTGGAAGAAATGAAGAAACCGGAGATTGGAGAGTATCAGGCGCTGGTACGAATGACTGCCGGCGCATTATGTGGTACGGATAAAGAAATCATTTATGACAAACTAAAAGGATTTCATAATTATCCTACGGTGCTTGGACATGAGGGAATTGGCCGTGTGGAAGCAATCGGGAGCAAAGTGAAAAATTTCACTGTAGGAGATAAGATTGTTCTTCCATTTCTGGATGATGGAGAAGAATTCTATTCTACCTGGGGTGCCTTTGCAGAGTATGCGGTCATTGGTGACGCTGAGGCAATGATGGAAAACGGACATACTGTGGGAGACGGTTTGCTGACAGAGGGCAATCTGGGACAGAAGAAGATCCCTGAGGAATTGGATGATGTGGAAGCAGCTATGATTGTCACATATCGTGAAGTGTATTCCACGATGAAGCGTCTTGGCTTTCAGAAAGGGAAAAGCCTGGTGCTCTATGGAGCGGGCCCGGTAGGTCTGGTATTTATTACTCTGGCAAAATACATGGGACTTTCTCCGATTATTTGTGTGGATCACACGGAGAAAAAGCTGGAATCAGCAAGAAAATGTGGCGCTGACTATACACTGAATTTTGACCAGTGTGATGTATCAGAAGAAGTGTTAAAAATCCTTCCTGAGAAAGCAGATATGATTCTGGATGCGGCTGGAGTGCCGGCATTGATCAATCAGAATCTGAAACTGGTGAAGAATTTTGGTGATGTATGTATCTATGGTGAGACGGCTAAAAGCGAATATCTGATTAACTGGGAAGAAGCGCCGTTTTGTTTTAATCTGCGATTTGCCCAGTGGCCGTCAAAGGCAGAAGAAGCAGAGGTGCATGATGAAATCATAGCGCTTATAAAGCAGGGCGTATTAAAGGGTTCCAATTATATATCGGACGTGTTTGATTTTAAAGACAGTGTAGAGGCAATCGAATACTTTAAAGCAAAGAAAAATATCGGAAAGATCGCAATTCGGTTTTAGAAATACACCCTCCCTTTTCGCTATGAAAACTCTCGTTCTGCATTGCAGTGCGGGAGTTTTTTAAGTATACTAAGACAAGAAACAAAATGCAGAATCATGGAGAAGAAAATGAACAGACAAAGGGTACAGTCAGAATTTGAAAAATATGTGAGTCATTATGATACAGCGGATCCGAAGATTCGATTGAAAATAGAGCATACTTATAAAGTGGCTGATTTATGTGAAAGGATTGCCCGGAGTCTGTCTATGTCTGAAGAAGAGATTACTGCAGCCTGGATCTGTGGCATGCTCCATGATATCGGAAGATTTGAACAGGTTCACAGGTTTCATACATTTATAGATGCAGAATCGGTGGATCATGCGAAGTTTGGAGCGGAGCTTCTTTTTGGAGAGAAAAAGTTGATTTGCCGGTTCCTGGATAAAACAGACTGGCATGAGCGGATTCGAGATGCCATATACTGGCACAGCGCATACCGGCTGCCTGACAGCTTGAAAGAAGATCCATTTTGCCAGATCTTAAGGGATGCGGACAAGCTGGATATTTTACGGGTGAATCTGGAAACACCGCTGGAAGATATTTACAATGTGACCACAGAAGATCTGCGGCAAAGCATGGTGACACCGGAAGTAATGGATGCGGTCAAAGATCATCATACGGTGCTGCGCAGTGTGAAAAAGACGCCGGTAGATCATGTGGTGGGGCATATTTGTCTTACCTTTGAACTGGTATATCCGGAAAGTCGCAAGATTGTAAGAAAACAGGGCTACCTGGATCGTATGATGCATTTTGAAAGTAAGAATCCAAAGACGCTGGAGCAATTTGGACAGATCAGGGAAGAAATGCAGAGATACCTGAAGTAGTATGCGGATAAAGAGGGAGAATCAATGGCAATTAAAGTATATATTCTGAAAAAGTCAATTATGAAATCATCCATTGACGAGTATCTGGAAATGAAAGCAGAATTAAAAGAGCGTAAAAAACTGGAAAAACAGATGAATCCGGAAAGCACGATGGAACAGAAGCAGAAAAAGGAGCTTCGTGCAGTGTTTGTCTCCGAATCTGATACGGCATTGCAGGCTCTGGAGATTGCCGGTATTTCTTATGAAGGTGATATTGATCTGGATGATATTGAATTCTGTAAAGTGGAGTCACAGCAGAAGTGTATCTGCGGAAACCTTCATATTCCAAGGCGCAATGATGTACTGGGAGAGAAGATCCGAATGTATTTTTTCGCAAACCGTAAGAATATCGTGATTATCGATGATGAGGACTTTGCAGAAAAAATCATTAAGCGGATCATAGCCAGCAGAACCAAACCCGGACAGAGCAGGGAACGTTTCCTGTATAATTTCTGTGCAAAGTTTATGGATGAGGATCTGGATAATCTGGGAAGATATGAAAAAAAGATCATGGGCATAGAAGAAGAGATCAATGAAGGGGATCTGGATGAGGTTACCGAAGAGATTGCATTACTTCGAAAAGAACTTCTGATACTGAGAGAATATTATGACGAAATGAATGACTTTGGAAAGCAGCTGGAGGAAAATGAAAATAATTTCTTTTCAGGAAAGAACCTGTCTTACTTTGGTACCATTTCTGACCGGGCTGACCGGCTCATGGGCCGGACCATGTATCTGCTGGATTACATTGGACAGGTTCGAGATACTTATCAGGGAAAAGTGGCAGAGCACCAGAACGACAACATGGAGTTCCTGACTATTATATCTACCATTTTCTTTCCATTGACCCTGATTACAGGCTGGTATGGTATGAACTTTGATAATATGCCGGAACTGACTCATGGTTACCCTTTTGTGATAGGACTGAGTCTTGTGGTAGTTGCTGTGATTATTATTATCTTCAAGAAACGGAAAATTTTATAAATCAGATTGATTTCAAAAAACTCTTATTCCAGATTGCGGAATAAGAGTTTTTTGAGTATACTTAAAAAGATAGTGTAAAGTATATAGATATGGAGTTTTGTATAAATGAGAAAAAGAAAAGGGTTCACGTTGGCGGAATTATTAATTGTAGTTGCAATCATTGCGGTTCTGGTGGCAATTGCAATTCCGATTTTCAATAAACAGTTAGAAAAAAGCAGAGAGGCAACTGATCTTGCTAATGTCAGGAGTGCTTATGCAGAAGTAATGACAGAAGTCATCCTGGGAAATGTGGATAAGAGAGTATCTGTGAAATTGAAACAGAAAATAAAAGACTGGCAGTCATGGGATCCTGTAACAATTGGAGATGTGACTCACTATAAAAGAGAGGGAGATACAGGTCAATGGATTGGAGTACCGGAACCAAAAGGAACGTGTGAAGTATATCTTGACCAGGATAATTTTGATATAGTGTTTAAATGGAGTGGTACAGGAGGGGGAGCATCTTATGATTTTAATATCAAGGAAAATCTGTTTGATGCATTAAATGACAGTAAACTTTTAGAGCGTGATGATTTGAAAAAAAATCCTAATTTTGAGTTTGATTCCAGATGCCCGGAATCCAGTTATGTACCAGTGATAGAAAAGATGATCAAGGAGAGTAGCTTATTAAAAAATGGTACCTGGGCCTATTGGGGAAGTGGAAAAGAGGAAACAAAAAGATATCTGGCCTGGACATCTTTTAATACAAACGAAGTAGGAGCCGGAAAAAAGATACCGGTTATCATGCAGACAAGTAACGGTAAGTATTATATTACAGAAACAACCACTGGAAGCAGGACGACAGTGAATGGAAAAAAATATGTTGCGATATCTGAGCACCTGGCTCCCGGAGATTATGTGAAACTTATTAATTCCAGTAAGCAAAATGGACAGGAATACAGCACTTTAAAAGAGGCATATGATGCATACCAGAAGGTATTAAAAGAGGAGAAATACAGCCATTTGAAAAAGTAATATAAGAAAATACAGAATGGAAAGGAAATGTGTATGAGTGTAGAAACAGAGGATATCAAGTTCCGCACAGCATTTATGGGCTACCAGAAGTCTGAAGTAGATGCATATGTGACACGGATAAAGATAGAATTTGAAGAACAGGAAAAGCAGCAGAAAAAGCTGGAAGAGGAGCTTCAGGAACAGAAAACGGAGATTGAAGATCAGCAGAAGCGACTGGATGAGAATGAGAAAAAATATGAAGATCTGAAACGGGAATATGAAGAATACCGCAATCGGATGGAGGCGGAAGGCGCTGATCCGAAAACCATTCAGGATGCGATCTTAAATGCTCAGAGAATGAGTGAGATTGTCATTGTAGAAGCACAGCAGAAGGCAATGGATATCAGGGAGAAAGCCCGTCAGGATAAAAAGCAGCAGGAAGAAGAAGGAAAGAAACTGGTGGAAGATGCAAAAGCAGAAGCTTTGCGTGTGACATCAGAGGCAGAACTTCGCTGCGACAGCCTGCAGCACGAATATGATCGTATTCTGATGGATGTAACTGGATTTAAGGCAGAGATTATGAAAATGTATCGCAAGCATATGGAACTACTGGCGGCGCTGCCACCAAAAGAGATTGTGGAAGGAAAAGAGATATCCGAAGATCAGGAAAGTACACTGAATGATTCAGAAGAGTCAATAGTGTCTGGCGAAATAGAGATAGGGCAGTAAATGATTTTATGAGAGAATGGCTGAGGTAAGGATATGTTTTTCATGATGGGAATTACAGAAGGCAGGAAAGAACTGAATTTTCAGCAGACAGCGGTTTGCAGTCAGTGTGGAAGATATGGACGGTACATGGTATACATGACCTATACGGTGTTGTCGTTGTTTTTCATTCCCTGCCTGAAGTGGAATAAGCAGTATTATGTTGAGACCAGTTGCTGTCATACTACATATCGGTTGAATCCGGAAGTTGGAAAAAGGATCGAACGGGGCGAACAACCGGAAATTCATCCACAGGATCTGGAGAGACTGAATGGGTATCAGCAGGGAGGATGGAAACGTTGTTCGAACTGCGGGTATACCACGCAGGAAGATTTTGAATATTGCCCGAAGTGTGGAAATCGGTTTTGATAAACCAATGCAAAGAGGAAGGAAAGTAATAAAAATGGAGACCATTACAAGAAACGAAGCTTTTGCTTTATTAAAGAAATACAACAAGGAGCCTTTTCACATTCAGCATGCATTGACGGTGGAGGCTGTCATGAAGTGGTATGCAAAGGAACTGGGATATGGGGAAGATGCAGAGTACTGGGGAATCATAGGACTCCTTCATGATATTGATTTTGAACTCTATCCGGAAGAACATTGTCTGAAGGCACCGGAGCTTCTGCGGGAAGCAGGAGTGAGTGAAGATGTGATTCACAGTGTAGTATCACACGGATATGGAATCACCGTAGGATGCGGAGCTACCATTGATGTAGAGCCTCAGCATGAGATGGAAAAAGTACTGTTTGCAGCGGATGAGCTGACAGGACTGATCTGGGCGGCTGCACTGATGCGTCCGTCAAAAAGTACCAAAGATATGGATCTGAAATCCCTGAAGAAAAAGTATAAGAGCAAGGGATTTGCAGCAGGCTGTTCCAGAGAAGTCATTCAGAGAGGTGCAGATCAGCTGGGATGGGAACTGACCAGGCTCTTAACTATGACACTGGAAGCCATGGCAGCAAGCGAAGATACGATAAACGCTGAGATGGAAGCAGAAGGATGAGAAAAAAACAGGAGGCTCCCAGATATATCAAGGTTCGGGGCGCCAAAGTACATAATTTAAAAAATATTGATATTGATGTGCCATTGAACCAGATCGTAGGCATTGCCGGGGTATCAGGCTCTGGCAAGTCTTCTCTGGCGCTTGGTGTATTGTATGCGGAAGGTTCCAGAAGATATCTGGAATCTTTATCTACTTATACCAGAAGAAGAATGACCGGGGCTGCCAAAGCGCAGGTGGATGAGATATTGTATGTGCCGGCGGCTTTGGCGTTGCATCAGCGGCCTGCTGTCCCTGGTATTCGCAGTACTTTTGGAACCGGAACGGAATTATTAAACAGCCTGAGGCTGATGTATTCCAGACTGGCATCCCACAGATGTCCTAACGGGCATTATGTGCCACCTACATTAAAGGTGGCGGCAGAACAGGAGATCATTTGTCAGGAATGCGGTGCAGTAGTTCGACCACCGAGTGCAGAAGAACTGGCTTTTAATTCTCAGGGAGCTTGTCAGGAGTGTGGTGGAACCGGAAGTGTACGCACAGTGGATCTGGATTCCCTGGTACCGGATGATACTCTTAGTATTGATGACGGGGCAGTTGCACCATGGAACAGTCTGATGTGGTCATTGATGACCGAGGTCTGTCGAGAGATGGGAGTGCGGACTGATGTGCCATTTAAGGAACTGACCGATCAGGAAAAAGAGATTGTCTATCATGGCCCGGCGGAGAAAAAGCATATTTTCTATAAAGCAAAGAAATCCAATCAGGCTGGTGAATTGGATTTTACTTATTATAATGCAGTTTATACAGTGGAAAATGCACTGGCAAAGGTGAAGGATGAAAAGGGCATGAAGCGGGTGGAAAAATTCCTGAAAGAAGAAGTCTGCCCGGAATGTCACGGCAGCAGATTATCCGAAAAAGCCAGAGCACCAAGACTTCGAGGAATCGGACTGGAAGAAGCCTGTCAGATGACACTGGGTGAGCTGGTAGAATGGGTGGCAGGAATGCCGGCCTCTCTCCCAGAGGAGATGCGCCCTATGGCAGAAAGTATTTGCGAATCCTTTCAGACTGTAGCCAAAAGACTGATGGAACTGGGACTGTCTTATCTGACACTGGATCGGGCAACTGCTACACTTTCCACCGGAGAACGCCAGCGTATGCAACTGGCCAGAGCGGTGCGTAATCGTACTACGGGAGTCATGTATGTACTGGATGAGCCGTCCATTGGACTTCATCCATCGAATATTGCAGGACTCAATGCAGTGATGCATGATCTGGTGGCAGATGGGAATTCTGTGATTCTGGTGGATCATGATACTCAGATTCTGTCAGAAGCAGACTGGATCATTGAGATGGGACCGGAAGCCGGGAATGGTGGAGGATATGTGATTGCGGAAGGAACGATTCCTGAGATCACAGAGAATCCGGCATCTATGATAGGACCATTTTTGTCGGGGCAGGCAGAAGTGAGGATGTGGGATCAGATAGAAGAAAAAGATTTGTTTGAACTTGGTACGATTCATTTGTCTACCGGAACCATTCACACGGTAAAGCCACTGGAAGTAGATATTCCAAAGGGGCGGCTGACGGTGGTGACAGGTGTATCTGGATCAGGAAAAACTACCATGGTGTTGGAAAGTCTGATTCCGGCACTGGAAGCGCAGATCAATGGAGTGCGTTTGCCGGAACATGTGAAGAGTGTGACGGCAGAGGGAATCTTGCATGTAAAACTGATTGATGCCACGCCGATCGGTATCAATGTTCGCTCTACAGTGGCCACTTATGCCAATGTGCATGATGAACTGAGAAAGATTTATGCGCGGACAGCGGATGCAAAAAAATGGAAATATAAAGCGGGAGATTTTTCTTATAATACTGGGAAACTGCGCTGTCCGTCATGTGACGGAACAGGTGAGATCAGTCTGGATGTGCAGTTTCTGCCAGATGTGGATGTGCCATGTCCGGAGTGTCGTGGCTCACGTTATGGAAAAGATGCCTGGCAGATTCACTATGAGAATAAAAAAGGACAAAAGATTTCTCTGCCGCAGATGATGGCAATGGATGTTCATACTGCATTGCAGGTAGCAAAAGACTTGAAGATGGTACATCAGAGACTGGAGATTCTGGAAAAGCTGGGACTGGGATATCTGACTCTGGGAGAAGAAACACCAAGTCTGTCGGGTGGAGAAGCACAGCGGCTGAAGCTGGCCAGTGAAATGGGGAAAGTACAGAAAGATTCGGTATTTGTCTTTGATGAACCAACCATTGGATTGCACCCATTGGATGTAAGAACCCTTTTGCAGGTATTCCAGACATTGATCGAAAATGGTGCAACGGTAGTGATAATTGAACACGATCTGGATGTGATCCGAAATGCAGATTATATCATTGATATGGGACCTGGAGGAGGTGAAGCCGGAGGTCGAATGGTGACAGCCGGTACACCAGAGCAGATACGGAAAAATATGGATAGTATAACGGGAAAGTGGATTTAAGATAAACAAAAATATCATCCAAACTTTCTGGACAGGCAGTAGAGAAGCCGTCCTTCCCGGATCCATACCGGACAAGGAAGAATACTCTAAACTGAAGCAGATCCAGGATGCAGATGGAATGTGGCAGCTCCTTGGCAGGTATCCATTTATTATGCATACAGATCGTGATATTATAAGTCGATACAGTAAGAGAGTGTCTAAAGAACACGGTGTGATTCCAGAGATTGCAGTAGTGTCAAGAGATAGGAAAAAGAGAAAACAGGATACGAAGGAGAGAAAAATATGCAGCTTAGTTTCTTATTGATGAAGGGAATTCTGGAATTATTTGCAATCATGATTATGGGGTATCTGATTGTAAAACTTGGAATTCTGAAAGGTTCAGACAGTAAAAGTCTTTCTGTGATTATTGTGTACCTGGCCACTCCATGTATGATCATTAATGCGTTTCAGATTGATGCCACGCCGGAAGTGCAAAAAGGATTGGTATTAGCCTGTATAGCGGCGACAGCGGTACATATTTTATATCTGGCAGTGACTGCGGTACTGCGAAAACCGCTGCATCTGAATGTCATTGAATGTACCACCATGATTTACACAAATGCCAGCATACTGGTGATTCCACTGGTGCAAAAATTGTTTGGTCAGGAATATGTGATCTATACCAGTGCCTTTATTATGGTTCAGATCATACTGCTGTGGACGCATTGTAAGAGCCTGCTTTGTGGAGAACAGAAGATAGACTGGAAGAAGATCGTTGGTAACATCAATATTATCTCAATTATAATCGGAATAATATTGTTTGCATTACACATCCAGCTTCCGGATGGAGCGCAGAATGTACTGAACCGGATGAGCAATCTGATGGGCCCACTGGGAATGCTCCTGGCTGGAATGGTCATTGCAGATATACCGTTGAAGACTGTATTTACCAGAAAACGGAATTATCTGCCGACAGTATCACGTCTGCTGATTTATCCAATGCTGGTGTTGCCATTGATGAAAGTCATCTATCTGTTTTCGAATCTCACAGATGCCAAAAATGTGCTGATGATCGTATATCTGGCATCAATTACCCCAGCCTGTGCGGCCGTGACCTCTATGGCTCAGCTATATGACAGTGATGCAGCTTATTCCAGTTCCCTGTATGTGCTGACTACATTGCTGTCAGTGGTGACCATGCCGGTGATGATTTATTTATTCCAACTGGTAGTGTAAAGAGGAGAAAAATAGTATGAACAAGTGGACAGAATTTGCCATTAGAATACAGAGTCTTGCCCAGGCAGGGCTGGCTTACTGCAAAAATGAATATGATATCGAGCGGTACGAAGAATTGCGTAAGATCGCAGCAGAAATGATCGCCTGCGAAACCGATCTCCCCATCGAAAAAGTGCAGGCATTTTTCTGCAATGAGACAGGATATCAGACTCCGAAGATTGATACCAGAGCTGCTATTTTCAAAGATGGAAAAATTCTGCTGGTACACGAAAATAATGGTACCTGGTCTCTGCCTGGCGGATGGTGCGACGTAGATCAGTCAGTGGCTTCCAATACAATCAAAGAAATAAAAGAAGAAACCGGGTTGGATGCGGCAGCAGAAAAACTGATCGCAGTCCAGGACTGGAGAAAGCACAATCGATGCAACCTGCCATATGGCGTGATAAAGATTTTTGTGCTCTGTAACGTACTGGGAGGCAGTTTTGAAGATAATATTGAGACCACTGAGATAAAGTATTTCGGAAAGAAAGAATTGCCGGAGAACCTGGCCGTGGAAAAGACCACAGAAGAGCAGATACGGTTATGTTTTGAAGCTTATGAAAGTGAACATTGGGAGAGTGTGTTGGAGTAAAGAAGTACAATAACTGTTTTATAAGAGAGCAAAATGGTGGTGGAAGTTATGAGATCAGTATCAGTCTATACAATCACAAGGAATCAGAATATAAAGCAGTTACAGAAGATGGAGCAGCATTTATCGGGCAGGGAATATCCGTTAAATATCCGAGAATGGGAATTATCCAGTATGAAAGAGTTGGTAAATCATCTGGAAAAACATATGTCTGAGGTGTACAAACTCCGTCTTTTTTATTCATTTCAGATTCCGAGACTTGGAAAAGAATTTGATCTTCTTCAGATTACGGATGAGCAGATTGTAAATATAGAACTAAAAAGTGGTGCAGTATCAGAGGAAGCTATCCGAAAGCAACTGATACAGAATCGTTATTATCTGACAGCTCTTGGCAGGCAGATTCGTTCTTATACTTATATTAGCAGTCAAAATCGGTTGGTACGTTTGACAAATCATGATCGTATTGTAGATGCGGATTGGGGAGAACTTTGTACTGATTTGCAAAAAGACGGCAATGACTATGAAGGCAATATTGAAGATCTTTTTCAGGCAGAATTATATCTTATATCTCCATTGGCAGAACCGGATCGTTTTCTTAGAAAAGAGTATTTTTTGACTTCCCAGCAGAGAGATATTGAACGTCAGATTTTAAGGAAAATCAAAATAAAAGAAGGACAGTATTTCTGGTTCAGTGGATTACCGGGAACTGGAAAGACATTGCTGCTGTATGATATAGCCATGAAGCTGTCTAACAGGCAGTCAGTTTGTATGATTCATTGCGGAGAAAATGGTAAAAAATGGGAACAGTTGCATGAACGGCTACGCCGGATCGTTTTTTTGCCAGATAATCAGATAGAAAAAGAAATGGATTTTAGTACATATCATGCAGTTCTGATTGATGAAGCACACCTATTGTCGCCAGATAAATTGAAGATTTTGCTGGAACAAAATATGGAATATCCAATGATATTTTCCAGTGACTGCGAAGATATGATAGCGCCGGAAGAACTGGGAGAAAATGCAGTCAGAATATTGAAAAATCTACCGGAAGTACAGACATTTCGTCTGACCAACCGTATCCGGACTAATGCAGAACTGTCTTCGTTTATTCAGAATATGATACATTTGCCACGTAACAAATGTCACAGAAGCTATCCTCATATCGAAGTGGTTTATGCGAACAACGAAAAAGAAGCAGAAAATCTGTTGCAGGGGTATGATATGCAAGGGCATCAGAGAAGACTGACCTGTTCTGAGATGAAAGGTATGGCAGTGAGAGATGCAGAGCGGCTGGCAGTGGTTCTGGATGAGCGGTATTATTATGATGAAAAGGGGTATCTAAGATCTGAAAGAGTAGGAGAACAGGAGATGTCAGATGTAAGAAGACTATTTCATGTACTGAATCAGGCTAAAGAAAGACTGGCATTAGTAGTGATGAGAAATGAGAAAGTGTATGAAGTATTATTGGAGTTAGTGTAGATGAATATTCCGTCCTTCTTTTCTCAGCACACCCTCTTTTTCCAGAAATTTTAATTCTCTTGTCATGGCACTGCGATCGACGCTGAGATATTGAGCCAAAGCGGTATAGGACATAGGGAGGCGTAAGTCCTGACTATGTGTTTCAGCAGAAAGGCTGTTCAGATAGGCGAGAATCTTTTCTCGTGTGGTAGATCTGGACAGTACATAGATACGATTCATCTGCTGCCTGGACTGCAAGGCTGTCATCTGCAGAAGATTGCTCACCATTTGACTGTGATGATGACAGGCATTCTCGCATCGCTTAATGACATGCTCATAATCAATAAACATGACGCTGGTTTCTTCTTCCGCATTGACATAATAGTGCTGAGAATCAGCCGGAAGAAGGAACGGTTCTCCAAAAACTGCATCTTTTTTCAATTCATCGATCAGATACTGATTGCCTGCTTCATCGCAGCAATACAGTACAGCACGGCCGGAAAGAATCAGGCCGATCTTATTCATGGAATGAGAGTATTCCATGATCGTTTCTCCATTTTGAAATGTCATCTCTTTAGCCTGAAAACAGACACGCATTCTTTCCTGTTCTTCGGGAAGAATATCGGTAAAAAGTGTAATCTGTGACATAGTGTTTTCTCCTTTTGTGTACGATTATAACATATTTTTTATATAAAAAAACAGTTTTGTGACTTTTGCAACAGAAATTCTAAAAACAATCTGTTATTATATTAACAAAGTTAAGGAACACAAAGTTACAGATACAAAATAGAAAACATAAATAAGAAGTGGAGGAAATGATGATGAAGGTTACAGATACGATTAAATATGTTGGAGTGAATGATCACCATGTTGACCTGTTTGAAGGACAGTATAAAGTGCCAAACGGAATGTCTTATAATTCTTATGTGATTCTGGATGAAAAGATTGCCGTTATGGATACCGTAGATGCAGAGTTTACTCACCAGTGGCTGGATAATATTCAGCAGGTTCTGGAAGGCCGTAAACCGGATTATCTGATTGTACAGCACATGGAACCTGACCATGCAGCCAATATTGCAAATTTCCTGAAAGTATACCCAGATACGACCGTAGTAGCTACCGGGAAAGCCATGAATATGATCCACAACTTCTTTGAACTGGATCTGGAAGGCAAGAAGATCGAGATGGAAAATGGTGGAACACTGTCTCTTGGCTATCATCAGCTTACCTTTGCATTTGCACCGATGGTACATTGGCCAGAGGTAATGGTTACGTATGACAGTACCGAAAAAGTCCTGTTTTCCGCAGATGGATTTGGAAAATTCGGTGCACTGGATGTGGAAGAACCATGGGATGATGAAGCAAGAAGATACTTCATTGGAATCGTAGGAAAATACGGTGCACAGGTACAGAAGCTTCTGAAAGTAGCGGCAACACTGGATATTCAGATGATCTGTCCTCTGCATGGACCGGTACTTACCGAAGATCTTGGACATTACATCGGTCTCTATGATACATGGTCCTCTTATACACCGGAAGAAGATGGTATTGTGATTGCCTACACCTCTGTATATGGCCATACCAAACAGGCAGTGACACTGCTTGCGGATAAATTAAAAGCAAAAGGATGTCCGAAGGTTGTAGTTTATGATCTGGCAAGAGATGATATGTCTCAGGCAATCAGCGATGCGTTCCGTTATTCTAAGCTGATCCTTGCAACCACCACTTATAATGCCAGCATTTATCCATTTATGAATGACTTTATTACCAGACTGGCAGAGCATAATTATCAGAATCGTACAGTAGGCCTTATTGAAAATGGTACCTGGGCTCCGCTGGCAGCAAAGATCATGAAAGAGATGATGTCTGGATGCAAGAAAATAGAGTGGCTGAAGAATACGGTACACATCTGGTCTGCAGTAAAAGAAGAAAACCGTAAACAGATAGAAGCCATGACAGATGAGCTCTGCAAAGAGTATATTGCCAAAGATGACAGCCTTGCAAACAAAAATGACATGACAGCACTGTTTCGCATTGGCTATGGACTCTATGTAGTGACTTCTAATGATGGAAAGAAGGATAACGGACTTATCGTAAATACCGTTACCCAGCTGACAGATAATCCATACCGTGTAGCAGTGAACATCAACAAAGCAAATTATTCTCATCATGTGATCCAGCAGACCGGAGTCTTGAATGTAAACTGCCTGTCCGTAGACGCACCATTCTCGGTATTCCAGCAGTTTGGCTTCCAGTCAGGAAGAACCGCAGACAAATTCGCAGGACAGAAGATCAACCGATCCGGAAACGGGCTGGTATTCCTGGACAAATACATCAACGCATTTATGTCTCTGAAAGTAGAGCAGTACGTAGATCTGGGCACTCACGGAATGTTTATCTGCAGCGTGACGGAAGCCCGTGTCATGAGTGATCAGGATACCATGACTTACACCTACTATCAGCAAAATGTAAAACCAAAGCCAGAAACAGAAGGAAAAAAAGGATTCGTATGCAAAGTCTGCGGATACATCTATGAAGGGGAGGAACTTCCAGAAGATATCATCTGCCCGCTGTGCAAGCATGGAGCAGCAGACTTCGAACCAATACAGTAAAAAGAAAAATGAATTAATGATAACAGAGCTGTTGCAGTTTTGCAGCAGCTCTGCTGTCGTTATGGGAAATAAAAAGAGTATGCAGTATATGGACAGGAACAGTTCAAGATGCTGTTGGTGGTTGTTTTCTAAAATAAATCGAATCAAATAAAAAACGATTATTGAAAAATCAGAGTATAGAATACAGCTGGATTCTGTGATTGGTTTGACGACAGGAAAATAGAAGAAATTCTGCATCAGCTGTCGGTTCAGCTAAAGTGAGAGGCAGAATACGAACGGCAGAGCTTGTGGCAACAGCAGGTTGCTTTTCAGACTGTGGATTTATTGATATGATAAAGATAACGGAGGTGACGATTATGGAAACAAAAAATATTATTTTAAAACTTCGTACTGAAAGAGGAATGTCACAGGACGAGCTGGCAGATAAAATCATGGTTACAAGGCAGGCAGTATCACGTTGGGAAAATGGAGATACCGTTCCAAACACGGATACCCTTAAGCTCTTATCGAAAGAATTTGATGTCTCAATCAATATGCTTTTGGGAGAACCCAGAAAGCTGATTTGTCAGTGCTGCGGGATGCCAATTGATGATGATTCCATATTGGGACGTG
>CAKRVB010000040.1 GCA_934408725.1 uncultured Marvinbryantia sp. | reverse complement strand
TGGGCTATCGCCAAATGGTAAGGCAACGGACTCTGACTCCGTCATTTCAAGGTTCGAATCCTTGTAGCCCAGCTTTTCAGAGATGTTCGTTTGAACATCTCTTTTTTTATGCAACAACGAAAAACCCACTTTGCATCCATTACTTTTTTTGTTATAATCCATTGCAGGAGTATATTTAATTACAGGAACAAAAAGGAGATAACTATGCCGTATCAGTTTCAGAGTCGTATCCGATATAGTGAGATCGGAGAAGAGAAGAGCCTGACCCTGCCGGGGCTGATCAATTATTTTCAGGATTGCAGTACCTTTCAGTCAGAAGAACTGGGGAATGGTGTAGATGATATGCTGGCAAAAGATAAAGTATGGGTGCTGGCTTACTGGCAGATTGAACTGGTGAGACTGCCTGTACTGGGAGAAGAAGTGACGGTTCAGACCTGGGCGCACGCATTTAAAGGGTTTCAGGGAGAACGCAACTACCGTATGCTGGATCGAGATGGCAGAACACTTGCCTGTGCCAATTCTCTCTGGATCTATGTAGATCTCCACACGGGTCACCCGGTGAGGGTAGATCAGGAAGTGCAGGAAGCTTATCCAATGGAACCGGCGCTGGAGATGGAGCAGACTTCCCGTAAGATCAAAATACCGGAAGGCGGTGTGACCAGAGAAGCATTTAAAGTATGCAGACATCATCTGGATACGAACCATCATGTGAACAATGCACAGTATATAGATATGGCACAGGAGTATATCCCAAAGGACTGGAAGATTGCCAGAGTAAGAGCAGAATATAAGAGCCAGGCTGTACTGGGAGATGTGATCTGCCCGGTGGTCAGTGCAGGCGAGGATTATGTGACGGTGGATTTGCGTGGCGCAGAAGACAGATCTTTTGCAGTGGTGGAGTTTTGTAAAACAGGAAAGACAGATTAGGTGAAGAATATATGTTAGAATTAGGAAAAAGACAGACATTAAAGATTGTAAAAAGAACGGATTTTGGAGTATATCTGGCAGAAGAAGGTGCGGAAGAGGAACGTGTGCTTCTTCCAAAGAAGGAAGTACCTGAGCATGCCGTGATCGGTGATGAACTGAACGTATTTTTATATAAGGATTCCAAAGACCGGCTGATTGCCACTACCAGACAGCCGAAGCTGGAACTGGGACAGGTGGGAATGCTGAAAGTAAAAGAAGTGGCAAAGATTGGAGCATTTCTGGACTGGGGACTGGAAAAGGATATTCTGCTTCCGTTTAAACAGCAGACCAGGAAAGTGCGCGATGGAGAAGAATGTCTGGTAGCATTATATGTAGATAAAAGCGGCCGTCTTTGTGCCACGATGAATGTTTACGAATATCTGCAGACCGATTCGCCATACAAGAAAGATGATCATGTGACAGGAACGATCTATCAGATCAGTGAACGATTCGGGGTATTCGTGGCGGTGGACAATCGCTATTCCGGTTTGATTCCACAGAAAGAAGCAGCGGGAAAGTATCGGATCGGAGAAGAGATTTCTGCAAGAGTAACCGGAGTGAAAGAAGATGGCAAGCTGGATCTGTCTGCAAGAGAAAAGGCGTATCTGCAGATGGATGAAGATGCGGAAGCCGTGATGCTGGCGATCGAAGAATTTTCAGGGGTGCTTCCGTTTACGGATAAGGCATCTCCGGAAGTCATCAAGCGAGAGATGGGATTAAGCAAGAATGCATTTAAGCGTGCAGTTGGCCATTTATTAAAAGAAGGACGCATCGAGATTACGGAAAGAGCAATTCGTAAGATAAAATAATGTAAACAATGAGATTACATAAGGAGGAAAAAGACATGAACGTTATCAGTACAGACAAAGCACCGGCAGCAATCGGACCGTATTCACAGGCTATCGAGGTGAATGGAATGGTTTACACTTCTGGCCAGATTCCGGTAAATCCGGCAACAGGAGAGATCCCGGAAGGAGTGGAAGCACAGGCAAAGCAGGCGTTTTCTAATATTGCAGCCCTTCTTGCAGAGGCAGGCAGTTCTATTGAAAAAGTAGTAAAGACTACCGTGTTTATCAAGAATATGGAGGATTTTGGTAAGATCAATGCCATTTATGCTGACTACTTCACTGGCACTTTCCCGGCAAGATCCTGTGTGGAAGTTGCACGATTACCAAAGGATGTACTGCTGGAGATTGAAGCAATTGCAATAAAATAAGCAAAACACACTTTGATAATTTTTCGTCAAAATGGAGAAAGCTGTAAAACCACTTGTAATTTTGCTGCAAACCGCATATAGTATGGGTGTAGCAAAGAGAGATAAGAAAAGTGGATCGCAGAAGAGAATTGCGATGAAAGGAGTATAAGATGAAGGTACAGAATATTACAGATATTAACAAGTTTTTTGATGTAGTTGACAGCTGCAAGGGAAAAGTAGAATTAGTAACAGGTGAAGGGGACAGACTGAATCTGAAGTCTAAGCTGTGTCAGTATGTTTCCCTGGCAAATATCTTCTCCAATGGTGAGATCCCGGAGATGGAGATTCTTGCATATGAAAAGGAAGATGTAGATAAACTGCTGAACTTCATGATCAACGGCTAATAAATTTACTGTTAGAAAATACTATCAAAGACCGGTGTAAAATGTTATACTTAAAAAAGACATTTTACATCGGTCTTTTTTCATATTTTAGTTTACGAAATGAGGTTTGGATTTGAATTTTACACATTTGCATGTCCACACAGAGTACAGTCTGTTGGATGGTTCGAATAAGATTAAAGAATACGTGAGCCGCGTAAAAGAGCTGGGCATGAACAGTGCAGCGATCACTGATCATGGTGTGATGTTTGGTGTGATTGATTTTTATCGTGCGGCCAGAGCGGAAGGGATCAATCCGATTCTGGGCTGTGAGGTTTATGTGGCACCTGGTTCCAGGTTTGACAGAGAAAAGTCCAGTGGAGATGACCGTTATTACCATCTGGTGCTTCTGGCAGAAAATAATAAAGGATATAGTAATCTGATGAAGATTGTATCTAAGGGATATACAGAAGGGTATTATTATAAGCCTCGTGTGGATCGTTCGGTACTGGAAGAATATCATGAGGGAATTATTGCCTTAAGTGCCTGCCTGGCCGGTGAGGTACAGAAGTATCTGACCCGGGGGCTGTATGAAGAGGCAAAAAAAGCGGCACTGGAGCATGAACAGATTTTTGGAAAAGGAAACTATTTTCTGGAATTGCAGGATCATGGCATACCAGAACAGAAAATGGTAAATCAGCAGCTTCTGCGTATGAGCAAAGAAACAGGAATTGAGCTGGTAGCCACCAATGATGTACATTACACTTATGCAGAGGACGCAGATTCCCATGATATTTTGCTGTGTATTCAGACTGGAAAGAAGCTGGATGACGAAGACCGTATGCGTTATGAAGGCGGGCAGTACTATGTAAAATCACAGGAAGAGATGGCGCAGCTGTTCCCATATGCCTTGCAGGCATTGGAAAATACGCAGAAGATTGCAGATCGTTGTCATGTAGAGATTGAATTTGGCGTGACCAAGCTGCCAAAGTTTGATGTACCGGAAGGCTATACCTCATGGGAATATCTGAATAAGCTGTGTTTTGACGGACTGGCAGAGCGTTATGAGGAAAAGCAGGCCGAAGAATTAAAGGAACGGCTGAATTATGAACTGGGAATTATCCAGAGAATGGGATATGTGGATTATTTCCTGATTGTCTGGGATTTTATCCATTATGCAAGGCAGCATGATATTATGGTGGGACCTGGACGTGGATCGGCAGCCGGCAGTCTGGTATCTTATACTCTGGGGATTACGAAGCTGGATCCGATCAAATACAATCTGCTGTTTGAACGTTTTCTGAATCCGGAACGAGTATCCATGCCAGATATTGACGTAGACTTCTGCTTCGAGAGAAGGCAGGAAGTTATCGATTATGTAGTGCGCAAATATGGTAAAGAAAAAGTCGTACAGATTGTTACGTTCGGAACCCTGGCCGCCCGAGGGGTTATCCGTGATGTGGGGCGCGTGATGGATATCCCTTATGCAATTGTAGACAATGTGGCCAAGATGATTCCACAGGAACTGAATATTACCATAGATAAAGCATTGAAGATGAATTCGGATCTGAAGAAGCTGTATGAAGAAGACAGTCAGATACGCAGACTGATCGATATGTCCAGACGACTGGAGGGGCTGCCACGGCATACTTCCATGCACGCTGCCGGTGTGGTCATCTGCCAGAAAGCAGCAGATGAATATGTACCGCTGGCCCTTGGATCGGATGGATCTCCAATTACCCAGTTTACGATGACGACATTGGAGGAACTGGGACTATTGAAGATGGATTTTCTGGGCCTGCGTACTCTGACGGTAATCCAGAATGCAGTGAAGTTTGTAGAGCAGAATACAGGAACAATACTGGATATGGATCACATAGATTATAACGATCCTAAGGTATTGGCTTCTTTAAGCACCGGAAAGACAGATGGTGTGTTCCAGCTGGAAAGTGCCGGGATGAAAAACTTTATGAAGGAACTGAAGCCGGAGAGCCTGGAGGATATCATAGCCGGTATTGCATTGTACCGGCCGGGACCAATGGACTTTATTCCACAGTATATCAAAGGAAAAAATAACGCAGAAAGTATTACCTATGACTGTCCGCAGCTGAAGCCGATTCTGGAGGCTACCTATGGCTGTATCGTGTACCAGGAACAGGTTATGCAGATTGTGCGGGATCTGGGTGGTTACACGCTGGGACGAAGTGACCTGCTCCGCCGTGCCATGTCGAAGAAAAAAGCTGCGGTCATGGAAAAGGAGCGTCAGAATTTTGTATATGGCAATGAAGAAGAAGGCGTGCCAGGATGTATCAAGAACGGAATTCCGGAGAAAGTGGCAAACAAGATCTATGATGATATGATCGATTTTGCCAAATATGCCTTTAATAAGTCACATGCAGCAGCTTATGCAGTGGTTTCCTATCAGACCGCTTATCTGAAATACTATTATCCGGTGGAATTTATGGCAGCACTGATGACATCTGTAATTGATAATTCTTCAAAGGTAGCAGAATATCATATGACCTGCCGTCAGATGGGAATAGAGATTCTTCCACCTGATATCAATCTGGGAGAAAGTGGATTTACGGTAGATGGCAATCATATCCGTTATGGGCTGTCAGCGATCAAAAGTGTGGGAAAACCGGTGATTGCTGCTATTGTAGAGGAACGTAAGCGAAATGGAATGTATACTTCACTGAAGAATTTTATGGAACGTCTTTCTGGAAAAGAGATCAATAAGCGTACCGTAGAGAACTTTATAAAATCTGGAGCGTTTGACAGCCTGGGAGGCAACCGGCATCAGTTTATGCTGATTTATGCACAGCTGATGGATTCCGTCAATCAGGAAAAGAAGAATTCCATGACCGGTCAGATGTCCCTGTTTGATTTTGTGGGGGAAGAAGAAAAGAAAGAATATGAGATCAGCCTGCCGAAAGTAGAGGAGTACGAAAAAGAACAGCTTCTGGCTTATGAAAAAGAAGTGCTGGGCTTTTACGTCAGTGGTCATCCACTGGAAAAGTACGAAGGAATCTGGAAGAAACATATCACAAATGTGACTTCAGATTTTGCATTAGATGAAGAAACCGGGCATTCCCGGGTGACAGACGGAAGTAAGGCTACAGTAGGTGGAATGATCACAGAGAAGACCATCAAGTATACTAGAACCAATCAGACCATGGCATTTCTGACGCTGGAAGATCTTCTGGGTACAGTAGAAGTGGTAGTCTTTCCAAGGGATTATGAAAAAAATAAACATCAGCTGGTGGAAGACGAAAAAGTGTTTATCAGTGGAAGAGTGTCGGTTGAAGAGGACAAGCCAAGTAAGCTGATCTGTGAAAAAATACAGAATTTTAAGGAGATTCACAAAGAAATCTGGATTCAGTTCCAGAATATGGAAGCATACCAGTCCATGGAACGGGAACTGTATAATATTCTCAGAGAATCGGATGGAAAAGACAGAGTGGTGATCTATGTCAGAGAACCAAAAGCAGTAAAACGTCTGTCTGAGAACTGGACAGTGAACGGAGACGAAGAACTGATCCGGAAACTGGCAGAGAAATTCGGAACGGAAAATGTAAAAACTATTTGAAAATGCAAATGAAATGCATTACACTATAGAAAAAAATAAGCAAAAATAAGCAAATCTGCAAAGCCTTTTGAGGAGGAGATACCATGGAAAAAGAGATTAAGACAATTGGTGTACTGACCAGCGGAGGGGATGCTTCCGGTATGAATGCAGCTATCCGTGCAGTAGTCAGAAAAGCCATTTACAACGGCAAGAAGGTAAAAGGTATCTACCGTGGTTATAGTGGTTTATTAAACGAAGAGATACGGGATATGTCTGCCAGAGATGTATCGGATACCATCGCCCGTGGAGGAACCATCCTGGGTACTGCCAGATGCGCAGAGTTCCGTACAGAAGAGGGACAGAAACTGGGAGCTGAGATCTGCAAGAAGCATGGCATTGATGGACTTGTGGTGATCGGTGGAGATGGCTCTTTTGCAGGCGCACAGAAGCTGGCCGCATTGGGGGTAAATACCATTGGAGTACCTGGAACCATTGACCTGGATATTGCATGTACGGAATATACTATTGGATTTGACACAGCGATTAACACAGCCATGGAGGCTATCGATAAAGTAAGGGATACTTCCACCTCTCATGAGCGTTGCAGCATTATTGAAGTAATGGGACGACATGCAGGTTATATTGCCCTGTATTGTGGTATTGCAAATGGAGCAGAAGATATTCTGGTTCCGGAGCGTTACAATTATGATGAACAGGAACTGATCAACAATATTATCCGTAACAGAAAACGTGGAAAGAAGCATCATATTATTATCAATGCAGAAGGCATCGGACATTCTACCTCTATGGCTCGTCGTATTCAGGCAGCGACCGGAGTGGAGACAAGAGCAACCATTCTGGGACACATGCAGCGAGGAGGAAGTCCTACCTGTAAGGATCGTGTCTATGCATCTATGATGGGAGCTTATGCAGCAGATCTGTTGTGTGCAGGAAAGACAAATCGAGTGGTTGGATACCGTCATGGCGATTTTACGGATTTTGACATTGATGAGGCACTGGCAATGCAGAAAGACCTGCCAGAATATATGTGGGAAGTAGCAAAGGCACTGTCGGTATAAGGTATGATAGAAAGTACAGCGAACAAGCAGGTGAAAAACCTGATTCAGTTAATGAAAAAATCCAGAACACGCCGGGAAGAAGGTCTTTTTGTAGTAGAAGGAATCCGCATGTTCCGGGAAGTGCCGACAGAACGGCTGGTACGCACGTATGTATCAGAAGGATTTCTGGAAAAAGAAGAAAACAGAGCTGTTCTGAAGGATATTCCTTATGAAGTGATGACGGATAAGGTATTTACGACAGTATCCGATACCCAGACACCTCAGGGAGTGCTCTGTGTGGTACGTCAGAAGGAATATACATTAGATGAGATGCTGAAAAAAGAGCACCCTCATCTGATGATTCTGGAGAATCTGCAGGATCCAGGCAATCTGGGAACCATTTTCCGAACAGCGGAAGGCGCCGGTGTGGATGGCATCATTATGAGTGCAGACACGGTGGATATTTATAATCCTAAGACGGTGAGATCTACGATGGGATCATTGTACCGTATGCCGTTTTCCTATGAAAAGGATCTGGATGAAGTACTGTGTAGGATAAAAGAACGGCAGGTAGCGGTCTATGCAGCCCATCTGAAGGGACGGCAGGACTACTATCAGGAAGACTATACAAAAGGGTGTGCATTTCTGATCGGAAATGAAGGAAATGGGCTGACGGACCATTTGGCAGAGCAGGCAGATACCTATGTCCGTATTCCGATGGAAGGACAGGTAGAGTCACTGAATGCAGCAGTAGCAGCAGCGATTCTGATGTATGAAGTAAAAAGACAACGTGGATAGAAAAAGCCCTTTGCCAGGAAACTGGTTAAAGGGCTTTTTTACGGCAATTTTTAGGGGGTTGACAAAAAAAGTTAACTATCGTACAATAGGACTGTAAAATTTCTTAACAATTTTGTAATAATATGTGCCAGAAAATGTAAAGAGTTGAGAAGAACATCGGCACATACGGAGGTTATGTAATGAAAAACAGAACAAAAGCAGCAATTTGTAGTACTGTCTCAGTCCTGACACTTTCGATGATGTCAACCACAGCGGTTATGGCGGCTGACAGCAACAGATGTGGTGGAAAGAACGTGGCAGTGGCCAACGTCAGCAGCGAATTACTGATTCGTGAAAGTGCAGACGATAGCAGTGCTGTGATCGGATATGTACCAAGTGCAGGCGGTGTCATTGTCAAAAGCATGGATTCTGACTGGACAAAAGTAGAAGTAGGAAACAAGACGGGATATGTGAAGACCGAATATCTGGCATTTGACGAAAAAGCAGACGAGTTGAAGTCCGTGTATGGTGTACAGGGTGCAGTAGCATCCTGGGATGATGTAAAGATTTTCTCAGATCATGAAGATACGTCTTCCATCATTGGAAGCATGAACGAAGGCGAAGGATATGAAGTGCTGGGAAGCACAGACAACTGGGTAGAGATTCAGCTGGATAATGGAGAAAAGGCTTATGTAGCGGCAGAAGATGTTCAGACAACCATGGTAGTGGACGGTGCAGTTGCAGTAGATGAAAGCGCAGACCAGAGTACATACACAGCGCCGGCAGAGAGCACAGATGTTTCTGGATATGATGTGACAGAGGAATATGTTCCTGAGACAGAGTATTATGCCGAGGATACTACAGCAGATACTTACTATACACCGGAGACAGAATACTATACAGATTACACAGACTATACTGCTGAGACAGAGTACACCGTACCTGAGACCGAATATTACGGGGACGGAAGCGACTACTACACAGCTGAGAGCGAATATAGTACACCGGAGACAGAGTATACGGTGCCGGAGACCGAGTATACCGTACCAGAGACCGAATATACGGCACCTGAGACAGAGTATACTGCTCCGGAGACTGAAAGCACGGAAAGTGCTGCATCCAGTGTAAGCAGCAGTGATCTGGATCTTCTGGCAGCCCTGATCTATTGTGAGGCAGGTAACCAGTCAATGGAAGGAAAGATTGCCGTAGGGCAGGTAGTTATGAACCGTGTGGCAAGTTCTTCTTTTGCAAACAGTATCCATGATGTTATTTATGAAAGTGGACAGTTCACACCAGCGTACAGCGGACAGCTGGCAGGTGTGGTCGGAAGCGCACCAAGTGATTGCTATGATGCGGCACTGGCAGCCATGAATGGAGAAGGAACAGTAGGCGGAGCACTTTATTTCAATACAGGATCCGGAAAAGGAAACAAGATCGGAGCACATCAGTTCTACTAATCAGGAAAATAAAAAGTCGGAGTACCATACCAGATACGTGAGTGTCAGGTATGGTATTTTTTTTCCTTGTGTGCTATACTGTTCGAAAGCATGCAGAAGCATTCTTGAATATATGATATGCAAAAAGAAAGGGGGATAAGAATGGACTTTGTAATGTTACCGGTGCACTGGATGATACTCTTTATCCTGTTGCTGGTAATTGAACTGCTGACCATGGGACTGACGACGATCTGGTTTGCGGGAGGTGCTCTGGCCGGACTGATCGCTAATGTATGTGGACTCAGTTTTTGGCCACAGATGATGGCATTTGTTGCAGTTTCCTTTTTGTTGCTGTTTTTTACAAGGCCATTTGCGGTAAAATATGTGAATAAGGGACATGTTTCTACCAATGTGGATGAGTTGATTGGAATGGAAGGTGTGGTTCTGGAAGAAATCGATAATCTGAAAAGTACCGGAAAAGTTCAGGTCAGAGGAATGGAGTGGACAGCACGCTCCCAGGATCAGGATAAGAGGATTGAAAAGGATAAGATTGTTAAGATTTGTGCAATTGAAGGTGTAAAACTAATTGTAAAGGAAAAGGAGAACAACTGATATGGGCATTGCAATTATCATTCTTATTATTATTTTATTATTACTGGCAAGAAACATTCGGATTGTGCCACAGGCACAGGCGATGGTAGTAGAGCGGCTTGGCGGGTACCGAGCAACCTGGAATGTGGGACTGCATTTCAAGGTTCCGATTCTGGACCGCGTAGCAAAGAAAGTGATTTTAAAAGAGCAGGTGGTCGATTTCCCGCCACAGCCGGTAATTACCAAGGATAACGTTACCATGCAGATCGATACCGTTGTATTCTTCCAGATTACTGATCCGAAGTTATATACTTACGGTGTGGAAAATCCAATTATGGCCATTGAGAATCTGACTGCAACTACTTTAAGAAATATCATTGGAGATCTGGAACTGGATGAGACACTGACTTCCAGAGAAACCATCAATACCAAGATGAGAGCATCTCTGGATGTAGCCACAGATCCATGGGGCATCAAGGTGAACCGTGTGGAACTGAAGAATATCATTCCTCCGGCAGCCATTCAGGAGGCCATGGAGAAGCAGATGAAGGCAGAACGTGAAAGACGTGAGACCATTCTGGTGGCAGAAGGTGAGAAGAAATCCGCAATTCTGGTAGCAGAAGGTAAGAAGGAAGCTATGATTCTGGATGCACAGGCAGCCAAGGAATCTGCAATTCTGAAGGCGGAAGCAGAGAAAGAAAAAATGATCCGCGAGGCAGAAGGTGAGGCAGCAGCCATTCTGAAGGTACAGCAGGCCAATGCAGATGGTATCCGTTTCCTGAAGGAAGCCGGAGCGGACGAAAGCGTACTGACACTGAAGAGTTTTGAAGCGATGGCAAAGATCGCAGATGGTCAGGCTACCAAGATTATTATTCCGTCTGAGATGCAGAATCTGGCAGGAAGTATCAAGGCAGCAGTGGAAGTGGCCAAAGAAGCGTAAGAAAAATAAAAGACAGAAGGTTTAAGAAGATGAATTTAAAAGGACGTAATTTTTTAACACTGAAGGATTTTACACCAGATGAGATTACCTATATGCTGGATCTGGCAGCAGACTTAAAGGAGAAAAAGAAAAAAGGCATTCCGGTAGATCATTACAAAGGCAAAAACATTGCTCTGATTTTTGAAAAAACCAGTACCCGTACCCGTTGTGCTTTTGAAGTAGCGGCACATGATCTGGGAATGGGATGCACCTATCTTGATCCAACAGGATCACAGATAGGGAAGAAAGAGAGCATTGCTGATACGGCTCGTGTACTTGGAAGAATGTTTGAAGGTATTGAATATCGTGGATATGGTCAGGAAATTGTGGAAGAACTGGCAGAATATGCAGGTGTGCCGGTATGGAACGGACTGACGAATGAATATCATCCAACCCAGATGCTGGCAGATATGCTGACTATCCGGGAACATTTTGGAGACCTGAAAGGCAGAAAGCTGGTTTATATGGGAGATGCCAGATACAATATGGGTAATTCTCTGATGGTCGTTTGCGCAAAGCTGGGACTGCATTTTGTAGCCTGCACCACGAAAGAATATTTCCCGAATGAAGAACTGGTAGAGACATGCAAAGGATATGCAAAAGAGTCTGGAGCTACGATCACACTGACAGAAGATGTGAAAGAAGGAACCAAAGATGCAGATGTAATCTACACCGATGTGTGGGTATCCATGGGAGAACCGGATGAGGTATGGGAAAAACGTATCAAAGATCTTTCTCCGTATAAAGTGACAAAGGAAGTAATGAAAAATGCTGGAGAGAAGGCAATCTTCCTGCATTGTCTGCCGGCATTCCATGACTTGAAGACAAAGATCGGCAAACAGATGGGAGAAAAATATAATCTGACTGAGATGGAAGTGACGGATGAAGTATTCGAATCTGCGCAGTCTAAGGTATTTGAGGAAGCAGAGAACAGAATGCATACCATTAAGGCAGTGATGGCAGCCACATTAGGAGAACAGTAAAAGTATGAAAAGTGAGATTCTCAGTGCCCTTCGTCAGTCAGAAGGGTATATCTCCGGACAGGAACTGTGTGAACGCTTTGGCGTCAGCAGAACTGCGGTCTGGAAAGGTATCAATCAGTTAAAAAATGAAGGATATCAGATCGAGGCGGTACAGAATAAAGGGTACCGCCTTTGTGGATATCCGGACAGTATTTCCAAAACGGAATTGGAGAGCCGGATGCATACCAGGTGGGCTGGAAAGAATCTGATCTGTCTGGACAGTGTAGATTCTACGAATGATTATATCAAGAAGCTGGCAGAAGAAGGTGCACCCCATGGTACGCTGGCAGTAGCTGATTATCAGTCTGGCGGAAAAGGAAGAAGAGGACGGGCCTGGGTGACCCCTCATGGTTCTGCTATTGCCATGAGTATTCTGGTTCGGCCGCAGCTGGCTCCGGAAAAAGCATCTATGATGACTTTGGTGGCTGGCATGGCAGTAGCGAAGAGTGTGAAAGAAGTCACTGGTCTGGATGTGAAGATTAAGTGGCCAAATGACGTAGTGATACGTGGAAAAAAGATTTCCGGAACGCTGACAGAGATGAGTATGGAACTGGGAGCAATCCATTACATCGTTATTGGTACTGGTATTAATGCTAATGTAACTGAATTCCCAGAAGAAATCCAGGATATAGCCACTTCTCTGATACTGGAAAAGGGGGAAAAGGTGGATCGTGCGGCGATTATCTGTGCCCATATGGAAGCTTTTGAAGATTTCTATGACCGATTTATGGAATATGGAGATATGACCCTGCTGCGCGAGGACTATCAAGAGCTTCTGGTAAATCAAAACCAGCAGGTGCGTGTTCTGGAACCTGGAAATGAATATACCGGAATTGCCCGTGGTATTGATGAACTGGGACAGCTTCTGGTGGAAAAAGAAGATGGAAGCATGGTAAAGGTCTACGCCGGAGAAGTATCTGTGCGTGGTATCTACAATTATGTATAATGGAAATAGAAGTAAAAGAGGATATAAAATGAATCAGAAAAAGGAAAAGACCGTGCTCTGCGGAGCAAGTGCCTATACCGAAAAATATTATTTAAACGAAGAATTTCAGGCATTGCCGGACGCAATCAAAGATGAACTGAAGATCATGTGTGTGCTATATACCAATGATGTAGGTGGTGTGCTGACACTGGAGTTTGACGAAGATGGAGAACTCTGCTTTCATACAGAAGCGCAGGAGAATGACTTCAGCTATGACGAAATTGGCAGTGTGCTGAAGATACGGGAGCTGCAGAGAAGTAAAGCAGAGCTTCTGGAGTCTCTGGAACTGTATTACAAAGTGGTGATTTTGGGAATGGATGCCTCTGCGCTGGCAATGGAAGAGGAGTAAAGATGGAATTAAAGATCGGAAATGTGAGACTGGAAAATCCATATATCTTAGCTCCGATGGCAGGTGTAACAGACCTGCCTTTTCGTTTGCTATGTAAAGAAATGGGAGCAGGGCTGATCTGTATGGAGATGGTCAGTGCGAAAGCAATTTCTTTTCATAATAAAAATACAGAAAAACTGATGGAGATTGAGGAAAAAGAACGGCCGGTATCCATGCAGCTGTTTGGCAGTGATCCGGATCTGATCGCGGAAATGGCGGCTCAGATTGAAGAACGACCGTTTGATATTCTGGATCTGAATATGGGATGCCCGGTACCGAAAGTGGTCAATAACGGGGAAGGTTCGGCCCTGATGAAGAACCCAAAGCTGGCAGCCGAGATTGTGAGAAAGACTGCGAAGGCGATTCAAAAGCCGTTAACAGTTAAGATCCGAAAAGGGTTTGATGAAGCGCATAGTAATGCGGTAGAGATGGCAAAATATCTGGAAGACGCCGGTGCTGCGGCAATAGCGGTACATGGAAGAACGCGGGAACAGTATTATGCCGGAAAGGCAGACTGGGAAATTATCCGTCAGGTGAAAGAAGCCGTCAGCGTGCCGGTAATCGGTAACGGAGATGTGACGGATCCTATATCAGCCCATAAGATGATGGAGGAGACCGGATGCGACGGCGTTATGATTGGCAGAGCAAGCAGAGGAAATCCATGGATATTCCGGCAGCTTGTGGAATATGATAAAACAGGGAATATACCGGAGCGTCCAGATGTGGCAGAATTAAAAGCGATGATTTTGCGCCATGCCAGACTGCAGCTGCAGTACAAAGGCGAATATACCGGTATTCGGGAGATGCGCAAGCATGTGGCCTGGTATACAGCGGGCTACCCACACAGTGCAGCGATACGAAGAAGGGTGAATGAGATCGAGACCATTGGACAGCTGGAAGAAATGCTGGAGAGTATACCGGAAAAACTTGACAGAAACAGTCGGGAATATTATAATATTGTGACTGATTAGGTAAACTTGCGTAAATTATAGGCCGAAAGGCATAAAAATATTAGATTTTGAAAGGTGCGGAGTATCATGGAAGTAAAGAAAAATTTATTAACCTATACAGGTTTAAAGGCACTGGAAGACGAGATGGAAGATCTGAAACTGAACAGACGTAAAGAAGTGTCACAGAAGATTAAAGAAGCAAGAGAACAGGGAGACCTTTCCGAGAATGCAGAGTACGATGCTGCAAAAGATGAACAGCGTGATATCGAAGCAAGAATCGAAGAGATCGAGAAAATCCTGAAGAATGCAGAAGTAGTAGTAGAAGACGATGTAGATTCTGACAAGATTAATGTAGGATGTACAGTAAAGTTATACGATGAAGAGTTTGAAGAAGAGATCGAATATAAGATCGTAGGTTCCACAGAAGCAAACAGTCTGCAGGGCAAGATTTC
Source organism: uncultured Marvinbryantia sp. (assembly GCA_934408725.1). Taxonomy (GTDB): domain Bacteria; phylum Bacillota; class Clostridia; order Lachnospirales; family Lachnospiraceae; genus Marvinbryantia. The sequence continues at coordinate 2,601 of CAKRVB010000040.1, read as the reverse complement.
CAATGAATCACCGGTTGGAAAAGCACTGATCGGAGCATCTGTAGGACAGGAGATCGAAGTGGAGACCCAGATGGGTATTATCAAATACAAAGTATTGGGTATTGAAAGATCTCTGTAAGAGAAGTACAGGAACAGAATTGAGAAAAAGACTATTGTGGTTTTGAAATAATACAGGAGGAATGAGAATTGGCACAGGGAAATAAGAACCAGGGAAACAATCAGGAAGTAGATGTGAACAAGCTCAGACAGGTTCGCCGGGACAAGCTTGCAGAACTTCAGGCAATGGGGAAAGATCCATTCCAGATTACAAAATATGATCAGACACACCATTCAGCAGAGGTGAAGGATCTTTACTATGCTCACGAAGCTAAGATTCTTGCAGGCAGAAAGACACCTTCCGTAGAAGGAATGGATGAAGCACAGGCCAGACAGGTACTGAATGACGACTATAATGAAAGAAGAGCTATCATGGATGCTCAGCCGATTCAGGTATCTATTGCCGGACGTATGATGTTTAAACGTGTCATGGGTAAGGCTTCTTTCTGTAATATTCAGGACTTAAAGGGAAGCATTCAGGTATATGTTGCCAGAGATGCGATCGGAGAAGAATCGTACGCAGAATTCAAAAAGTCTGATATCGGTGATATCTATGGTGTAAAGGGATATGCGTTCAGAACCAAGACAGGTGAGATCTCTGTTCATGCAACCGAGATGGTGCTTCTGTCCAAGTCACTTCAGATTCTTCCAGAGAAGTTCCATGGCCTGACCAATACAGATATGCGTTATCGTCAGAGATACGTAGACCTGATTATGAGTCCGGAATCCAAAGAAGTTTTCCTGAAGCGTTCACAGATCATCAAAGAGATCCGTAAGTTCCTGGATGGAAGAGACTTTATTGAAGTAGAGACACCTACTCTGGTAAGCAATGCCGGTGGTGCAGCAGCAAGACCATTTGAGACACATTACAATGCGCTGAATGAAGATGTGAAGCTTCGTATTTCTCTGGAGCTTTATCTGAAGAGACTGATCGTAGGCGGTATGGAAAGAGTTTTCGAAATCGGTCGTGTATATCGTAATGAAGGTGTGGATACCCGTCATAATCCAGAGTTCACTCTGATGGAATTATACCAGGCTTATACAGACTATGAAGGTATGATGGAACTGACAGAATCTATGTTCCGTTATCTGGCAGAGACGGTACTGGGCAGCAGCAAGTTCACTTACAATGGAATCGAGATCGACTTTGGCAAGCCATTTGCACGTCTGACTATGAACGATGCCATTAAGAAATACGCTGGTGTAGACTTTGATGAGGTCAAGACGGATGAAGAAGCAAAAGCTCTGGCAAAGGATCGTGGTATTGAATTTGAAGAACGCCATACCAAGGGAGATATTATCAACCTGTTCTTTGAAGAATATTGTGAAGAGAACCTGATCCAGCCAACCTTTATTATGGATCATCCACTGGCGATCTCCCCACTTACTAAAAAGAAACCAAACGATCCGGAAAAAGTAGAACGTTTTGAGCTGTTTATCAATACATGGGAAATGTGTAATGCATATTCCGAGCTGAATGACCCGATTGATCAGAGAGAACGTTTCGCACAGCAGGATAAGAATGCAGAAGCTGGAGATGAAGAAGCACAGCATACAGATGAGGATTTCCTGAATGCACTGGAGATCGGTATGCCGCCAACAGGAGGTATCGGATACGGTATTGACCGTCTTGTTATGCTGCTGACAGACAGCGCAGCGATCCGTGATGTACTGCTGTTCCCGACAATGAAGTCACAGGGTGCTGCTAAGAACGAAGCAAACAACGCAGCACAGGCAGGTGTGACAGCTCCTGTAGAGGAAGAAAAGCCTGCTGAAAAGATCGATTTTTCCAAGGTAAAGATCGAGCCGCTGTTCACAGAATATGTGGATTTTGACACTTTCAGCAAGTCAGATTTCAGAGCTGTAAAGGTAAAAGAGTGCGTTGCAGTACCGAAATCCAAGAAGCTCCTGCAGTTCACTCTGGACGATGGAACAGGCGTAGATCGTACGATTTTAAGCGGAATTCACGCATTCTATGAGCCAGAAGAACTGGTTGGAAAGACTCTTATCGCTATCACAAATCTTCCACCGAGAGCTATGATGGGCATTGACTCTTGCGGTATGCTCCTCAGTGCTATTCACGAAGAAGAAGGCGAAGAAAAGCTCCATCTTCTGATGGTTGATGACCACATTCCGGCAGGTGCAAAGCTCTATTAAGATGATGTAAAGATGTACCGTTTTACCAAATAGACGGGACGTACTTCATTTGATAAAAAACTGAAAAAACAGCGATTTACATCAAACTTACATCATTTGATGCAGAAATCGGTGCAAGCAAGAAAAAATCGCATAATTAGTGCAATGAGTGGGCAATTCCAATCGGGATTGCCCATTTTTAAAACAAACAGAAATACAAATCGGGAGTTGCGGAGGTAGAAAAACATGTATAGAATATATAGTGCACTTATCGAAATTGTTGCGGCAGCTGTTTTATAATTCCTATTTGGTGCATATATAACAAGTTATGTTTTCATAGCTGGAAACGAACTATTATTTATATGGTAT
>CAKRVB010000039.1 GCA_934408725.1 uncultured Marvinbryantia sp. | reverse complement strand
TCTGTAATGACAAAATAAATAACCTTCCTGAAGATTTCAAAGGAAAATTTGTTGTTGAAGAGAGTTATTATGAAATTCCAAAAGGAGAAGATAAAAATACATTTTCATATGATTCTATGAAGAATGTTGATTACTCTAAACTAGAAAAATCTGAAAAATTTACCCCGGCACTTTATCATGAAAAGGACGGAATCTGGGAGGGAGGCAGCACAAGCCAGTTCTCTCCGGTAATGACATTCAAACTTTGGGAAAAGTTTTCCAACAATTTTCTGGAAGTATCGGAAAGCATGGAAGTTAATGGAAAGAGAACTTTTGGATATGATGAACCAATAATTTATAAGCGTGTATAATCAAAAGTCAGCATATTGGGATGGACTTCAGTTTGTTTGTAAAAGAGCATTGAAAGCAAGTGCAAAAGCTGGCGGAGCGTCATTGGCTATGTTTGGGCTGATATTGTGAAACAACGATTGATGAAACTATTTTAGGAACAAACGCCCTACGCCAAAGGAATACATTTATATCATTACGAAAAAGATGAAGGTAAATCATAATAAAAGGGTCGTGGAAATGCTTCACAGAATTGTGGTCTGCATTATCACGGCTCTTTTGTTATCTGTTTACTTTCAAAACTGTAAGTGTAATTGAACACTGCCATTGCTATAATTTAATTGTATTCCAAAACAAATAATAGGTAATTGCGAAACAAGTTCGCAATCCTGATTAAAAATGCGGTAATAATCCTGCATTGCAGGATTATTAAGATAAAAAGCAGATGTTTCTAAATTTAGACATGACCAAAGAACTTCCCAGATAAACTGCGAAGAACAGATTTTATGGATAGGAAAGATCACGCAATCAAAGGCTTTAAGCTTCGAATGTAGCTTAACAATTGCTCTGAACTCTGCGATAGGGACTTTACGCCCTTTTGACGGAGAAATTGAGCGATGTTATGACTGCACGGATCAGTTTTTAATTTCATGGTACAGTTATCAGTTCAGATATTGTGCCATGAATAATTCAGGTTATATTACATTTTTCGCATTGCATGAAAAAGAATTGTATAATTAATCAATGATAGAAAATAAATGAGAATGAAAGAAAATCAATCAAATCCATTCGAAACGGATGGGTATTGAATGGAAATAACCACCTGTGTTACTGTTAAGATGCAAAAAAGAAAAAGCAGAAAAGACCTGCAAAGTAAGATCGATCATAACTGGTCGGTCTCTTTTTTTGCTTAAAAACTGGCGGGAAACGAGGTGAAGAGAAAAAAGCCGAAAACAAAAACAGGAGGAAAATATCCCCTCTTCCGGTCATTACTGCGGAGCAGATTCAGACGGAACAGATGGAGCAGACAGAAGAATTGACAGAACAGCAGACAGAGACGGAAACCGAAGCACGTCCAGTACCGGAACCATCCAAAGAAACCGATGCACAAACAAAAGTGGGGACTGTATGCGACGGTGGATGGAAAAGGCGTGGTTTTACCAAAGGAGCATATTATTAAGGCAGAAGAACTGGACCCACAGGCACTGCATCCGGGCAAGGATGCCGTAGAAGAACCGGAAATGGAATTGTATGCAGAGACAAGGAGAGGGCACAGAAAAGATATCTGCATCCTTGACAGCAGAGAAAATTACCCGGTGGTAGATCTGGAGGAGGTCAGAAAAACAGCGAAAAAAGGAGCACGGCCAGAGGTTTCCTATGACAGTGGCAGCCGGATCATGCAGATGCTGAATTTGTCAAAGCAGGAAGCAGAAAAGCAGACAGAGGGAATGTCTGTGTTCAGTCAGGAAAAGCCGTTTGGCACTCTGGCAGAAACCATCAAAAATCTCCCGGACAAGTTGCGGGAACAGGGCAGACAGAAGGCAAGGTAACATGGACAACCGAAACAACCAGAAAAAGAATGCTGGTCTTTACGTGATCCTTCTGCTGTTCCTGATTTATGTTGGATGGGCTGTCGGGCGGATGGATTTCCAGCAAGTAACGATAGAGAATTTCGAGGAAACCATGATCCTTGCCCTGACCGATCCATGGAGCACCCCGCTCATCACAAAAAATTCAGTTTTACTGACGGTGTTTTTATCCTTTTTGTGGGGTCTTTTCTTTCTGTACAAAATGGCAGATACCAGGATCTTCATGCCGGGCAGAGAGTTTGGCACCAGCAGGCTGCTGACGGCAAAGGAACTGAACCGTTATACCTGTAACTTCCAGAAGCCGGAGAAAAACAAGATTCTGTCTCAGAATGCCAGACTTCAATACGACATGCAGAACGTCAATGCCAATTCGGTCATCATTGGCGGCTCCGGTTCCGGTAAATCATTCTATGAGGTGAAACCGAACTTGTACCAGTGCGGAACCAGTTTTGTTGTAACAGACCCCAAAGGAGAACTTCTGAGGGATTGTGGCGGTTATCTGGAGCAGCATGGTTATGAGGTGCGTGTTCTTGACCTGATTGATTTTGACGGATCGGACCGGTACAACCCGTTCCGATACATCCATTCGGATGAAGATATCATTAAGCTGATTACCAACATGATGGCAAATACCACGCCAAAGGAATCCAGCCCGTCTGATCCGTTCTGGGAACACGCAGAATCCATGCTGCATCAGGCGTTAATGTCCTATGTCTGGTACGAGTTCCCAAAGATGGGAAGAGAAGCGAACATGCCCGGTTTTATGGAAATGCTGAACATGGCAAAAGTCCCGGCAAAAGAGGGTGAGAAGTCTGACCTGGACAGGCTGATGGAACAGCTCCCGTCAGACCATCCGGCCCGTGTCACCTATGAAAAGGTGCGTGGCGGGGCACAGGATACGATCCGGTCGATTTTCATATCCGCCCATGCAAGGCTTGCATTTTTGCAGAATCCAAAGGTTTTGCGCATTCTGGAAACTGATGACATGGACTTTGCATCCTTTGGGGAAGGCGTCTTTGAAAACCCGGAACGGAAAGTGGCATTGTTTCTGAAGATCCCGGATAACGATAAATCCTACAACTTCATCTGCGGTATGCTGTATACACAGATGTTTCAGGAACTGGAACTGATTGCGGACAAAAAACACAAAGGGAAGCTTCCGGTCCACGTGGCATTCTGGCTCGATGAATTTGCCAATATTGCATTGCCAAAAAACTTTATAAACGTGCTGGCAACCATGCGTTCCAGAAACATGAGTGCCAATATCATCATCCAGAACATCGCCCAGATCAAATCCATGTTTAAGGATGACTGGGAATCATTGACAGGTAACTGTGACACGCTTGTTTACCTTGGCGGCAACGAGCAAGGGACACATGAATACATCAGCAAGCTGCTTGGCAAGTATACGATTGACAAGAAATCCCATGGGGAAACAAAAGGGAGCCATGGAAGCAGTTCGAACAATTATGATGTCCTTGGCCGGGAGATTCTGATGCCGGATGAGGTAAGAAAGATGGACAACCGCAGATGCCTGATCTTTATCAAGGGTTACGATGCCGTTATGGATGACAAGTACCATACCTGGGAGAGCAAAGCCTATCTGGAATCCGAACAGCTTGGTCCGTATATGTCAAAGGCAGAAAAGGAGAGCCTTTTGCGGGAAAGGCAGAAACGGTTTTATCTGGATGGCGGTGGTGTGACACTGGTAAAATCCTATGTCCGGCAGATTGAAAAGTACCACTGTATTTATGAAGAATCCAAAGTATTTCAGGAACTGGAAAAGGTACGTGCCGGGAATGCCTACCTGCTTAGCCATGTCTGCTATAACCAGACCGGCAAGCTGGAACACCTCATGAGCGTGGCACTTTCGGTAGAAGCAAAAACGGTAAAAGCGGCAGACGGTATCCTGCATGCACATACAATTGTCGGTGCATTTTCCAAAGCGGATATACAGAAAGACTGGACAGAGGAAAATGCCGTGTTCCATGAAATGTCACCAAAAGAGGCAGCCGCCTTTTTCTGTCCGGAAAACCGGTCACTGGTATTTGGGTTCAAAAAGAAAGCAAAAAAGGAGCAGACGAAAAAAGAAGATGGAAAACCTGAAGCTGATCAATGAAACAGACCTGAAGTATTTCCGGGAACTGGAGAAACAGGGAAAAGCAGTCATCCTGGAAATAGATCCGGAAGTACTGCTGAATACGGAAATCCGCCCGAAAGAAAAGCCATCCTGGGACGGACTGGAAAAGTGGCTGGCAGAAATTGGAAAAAGTATTAAATTTTAATAATTAGTAAAAAAGCAGGGTGTGAGAAGTATTCCGATGATATCCAAGTTATATAACGGAAAATAGAAAAAAGTATTCATTTATTATGTTTCATGATATGATATAAGAGAAATTTAAATTATCAGAATTATGATAATGTGAAATGAGAATTTTTCTGTAAAATATGAAAAACCTAATAGAATCTATGGGGCGTATGAAAAAGTATGAAGAATGTTATTCGTGAATATTTAGAATTGGACAAAAAAGAGAAGGAATTGCTTTGGAGAAATGCGATATTTATATTTGATACAAATGTATTTTTAAATTTGTACAGATATAGCCCTAATACAAGAGAACAATTGTTAAATGCATTTGAACAATTAAAAGAACGTGTATGGATGCCTTACCAAGTTGCGTATGAATTTGCAAAAGACCGATATGATATTATATATGAGTCAAATCAAAGATTTCAGAGCATTCGGATAGAAGCAGATAAAATGGTAAGTAATTGGAAGGAACAATTGAGAACAGATGCAACGGATGAAGATATTGATAAATTAACTGAATTTTTGCACGATTGGGTAGAACAAAAGGAAAAGAAAAATCAGTTAATTACCAATCCAAACGAAGACAGTATTTTTGATAAGCTATTAGAGATATTTGATAATAGAGCAGGACAACCTTTTGGAGAAACGGAGTTAAAAGAAATTGAAAAAGAAGGTGAACTAAGATATTCCAATTCTATACCACCAGGTTATAAAGATAAAAAGAAAATTGAAAATAAATATGGAGACTTATTAGTTTGGAAAGAAATTCTGAAATATGCCAAGGAAAATAAGAAAGATATTATTTTTGTTACACATGATCAAAAAGAAGATTGGTGGAATCAAAGATATGGTAAAACAATAGGACCGAGAGTAGAGTTAAGAAAAGAATTCTATGATGTAACTGCCCAAAAGTTTCATATGTATTCCATGTCTTCATTTTTGTCTACATTTAATGAAAATACTGGTAAAACAATAGATACTGCCACTATTGATGAAATTGAACTATTATTAAAACAGAAACAACAGGAAGAAGAATTAAAGCAGTATAAGGATATTTTAGATGATGAAAAAGCAAAAAGAAAAGAGGAATTCATAAATGAAATTGCACGATTAGAAGCAAAAAATCGTAAAAGAGAACGTGTAATAGCAAATTTGAATACAGAAAGAGGGAAAAAGCATTTGTCAGATAAGAAAAAACAATTCCTTGAGAATAATGAAAGAAATTTAGCAAAGGACAAAGAAAGAATAAAAGAATTATTAATAGAAACAACATTGTTGTAGAAGAGGTGATAATCGGTGAACGCTAATTTATGATAAATGTTATTAGATCAGATATAAATTGTCCTCATAATGTAAGATTGATCAGAACTGGATCAGATAAAAGAAAATAAGTCAATACTTTTTTTATATTATTATTTATATGGTATGATTGCAATTGGAAAGTAAGGGGCAACCAAAAGAAAAATGGAGGTTGACTAGCGTGGAAAAACAGATCATAACAGCAGAACGGTACAAAGTATCAGAGGAGTATTACGTGGATGTCCGGGAAGAGGTCGCAGGAACCGGGGAACGGGATTACTGGCTCTGCAGCAGAAGCAGGGATGGGAAGATATTCATGTGTACGAAGAGATACAGGGGACAGAGACAGGAAGAAGCATTTCTGTCAGATCAGGTTCCGGCTTATATCGGGCGTTATGAAAGCTCAATGCAGTAGAAGGTGGCAGCCATATACAGAAATGTATGTGGCTGTTGCTACTTATGGGGGAGAAGACTGAGCAACATTTGCATGGAAGGTAACTGATAATTCATATATGAATGTCTGGGGGATAAATAGAAATGAATGATAAGGTATTGCTATCCATATCGGAAGCATCGGAACTGTTTGGTATTGGTCAGCACCGTCTGCGGAAAATTTTAAGTGATGATTATGAGTGTAAATATCATCTTATGGTCGGGCGGGTGATCAGAATTAAAAGAAAGCCATTTGAAGAGTATATCAACAGGGTGGAGCAGGTATAATATCGACAAAGTATCTCGGATGTGTTATGATAAATAATGCATTCGGGGTACTTTTTTATTCATGATAATGGAATGCTTGAGAAGCGGCATTCTATTATATAAGGAGGATCTCGAATCATGGCAAATAAAACAGCAAATACCAAACACAAACCAGTAAGACGTGCACTGCGGGCAAATGAATACTATAATCCAAAGACGAAGCGATATGAATACCATTATATAGATGCCTTTGGAAAGAAAAGAGTAGTGAGCTCTTACATATTGGAAGCAACAGATCAGGTTCCAAAAGGAAAACGGGCAGGACAAAGCCTGCGGGAAAAGGAAGCAGAGGTAAACGCCAAACTGGTAAATAACCTCGATATTGATGGCTCAAAACTAACGTTACTTGAGGTTATCGACCGTTATCTGAACAGTCTTTACAACAGAAAAGAACTCGCCCATGCAACGAAAGTGGGATATAATGTTACTATTAACTGCCTGAAGCAGTACCGACTGGGTTATATGGAGATTGGAAAGATCAAACCGGAGCATTGCGAAGAATGGCTTGCCGATATGAAGAAAAAATATCGGGGATCTTCCATACAAAGCCAGATCAGTTTAATTAAGAGATCTTTTGAATATGCTGTCGATTATGATTATATTGCAAAAAATCCATTCCGCAGAATTACAACGGACAGAAGTGACAGCAAAGTTATGGAGGCTATTTCGGTTGAGGATATGAACAGATTTCTTGACTTTTGTTCAAAAGATGCTCACAGTGCACACTGTTATAATATGATCTACATCTTATTCTGGACAGGCATGAGAGCATCGGAATTGTGTGGGCTGACACTGGATAATATTGATTTCGAAAATCACTCTATAAGGGTTGAAAAGCAGTTACAATGCATCAATCATACCCATGTGGTTGTGAAAACCAAAACACAAAATAGTGTTAGAAATATTCCAATGACTGACGGAGTATATAAATGTTTTAAAGATGTTGTGGAAAAGCGTTATCTGAGAGGCGATATCGAACCAGTGCGTTATGATGAGCGTGGCAATGCTTATGAAGGGTTTGTATTTTTTGCTACAAGAAGCAGAAAAACGATAGTTCGTGCACATGTAGAGGAATACCTGGGTAACTGCATCAAGCGGTTCAATAATGCTAATCCGGAGAATCCTATTCGAAAGTTTGAGCCACATATTTGCAGACATACATTTGCTACCAATATGCAGAGACTGCCATTAAAACACTGCAGTCAGTGCTTGGACATGGAGATGTCAGGACAACCATGACACATTATGTTGATCCAAGTCCAAGTGCCCAGCAGTTGGCAGAAATCAATGCGGTAGCCAGCTCTATCTGCTAATTAGTACGAAAAATAACGTACTAAAAATATACTAATTAGTTTGCTAAATAAAATGTAATTAGATGCAATAAAAAGTAATGAAACAGGCGTTAAATGATATGAATAATCGTTGATTTTACCGAAAAAACACCTGTTTAGAGGAGAAAAATAATTATGATTGGAATTATCGACTATGATGCCGGCAACCTGAAGAGCGTGGAAAAGGCATTACATTATCTGGGAAAAGAGGTCATTGTGACCAGAGATCAGGAGCAGCTGAGGCAGGCGGACAAGGTGATTCTTCCAGGTGTGGGAGCATTTGGAGATGCCATGGCAAAGTTAAAAGAGTATCATCTGGATACATTGATTCGTGAGATTGCTGACAGCGGGAAGCCATTTCTTGGCATCTGTCTGGGACTGCAGCTTTTGTTTGAAGAAAGTGAAGAAAGTCCTGGAGTAGAAGGGCTTGGCATATTAAAAGGAAAGATCAAAAGAATTCCGGACGAAGACGGACTGAAGGTGCCGCATATCGGATGGAATTCCCTTCATCTGGAACATGATGGAAGATTATTTCAGAATATTCCGGAGAACAGCTATGTCTATTTCGTACATTCCTATTATCTGGAGGCGCAGGATCCGGAGATTGTAAAGGCCTCTGCAGAATATGGCGTGCACATTCACGCATCAGTAGAAAAGGGCAACGTATTTGCCTGCCAGTTCCATCCGGAGAAGAGCAGTGAGACAGGTTTACAGATTTTAAAGAATTTTGCAGAAATAGAGGAGAACTAGAATGTTTACAAAAAGAATCATTCCCTGTCTGGATGTACACAATGGCCGGGTAGTAAAAGGTGTGAATTTTGTCAATCTAAGAGATGCCGGAGACCCGGTGGAGATTGCAGCAGCTTATGACAAGGCTGGCGCAGATGAGGTAGTATTTCTGGATATTACGGCATCTTCGGATGCACGAAAGACTGTGGTAGACATGGTGCGCAGAGTAGCAGAAAACGTATTTATTCCATTTACCGTAGGTGGAGGAATCCGAACTGTGGAGGACTTCAAGGTATTGCTGCGGGAAGGCGCTGATAAGATATCGATTAATTCATCGGCAATTAACCGGCCGGAACTGATCAGTGAAGCAGCAGACAAGTTCGGAAGCCAGTGTGTAGTAGTGGCAATTGATGCCAAGAGACGGGCAGATGGCAGTGGATGGAACATTTATAAAAATGGTGGAAGAGTGGATGTGGGAATCGATGCCGTAGAATGGGCAGAAAAGGTCTGCCGTATGGGTGCAGGCGAGATCCTTCTTACCAGCATGGACTGTGACGGTACCAAGGCAGGGTATGATATAGAACTGACCAGAGCGATTGCAGAAGCGGTGTCTGTACCGGTGATTGCATCCGGAGGAGCAGGGACAAAGGAACACTTTTATGAAGCATTGACCGAGGGAAAGGCAGATGCAGCACTGGCCGCATCCCTGTTCCATTACAAAGAACTGGAGATCAGAGAATTAAAAGAGTACCTGAAAGAAAAGGGTCTTTCAGTGAGATTGTGAGGGAAGGAATATGGCAGCAATAGCAAATGACTGGCTGGAACCTCTGAAGCCGGAGTTTTCCAAACCATATTATAAAAATTTATATCAGACGGTGAATGAGGAATATCGGACACATCAGATTTTTCCACCTGCAGATGACATTTTTAATGCATTTGCGTTGACACCGTTACATGAGGTAAAAGTAGTCATTCTGGGGCAGGATCCTTATCACGGAGAAGGACAGGCTCATGGACTTTGTTTTTCGGTAAAACCGGATGTAGAGATCCCACCGTCACTGGTCAATATCTATAAAGAACTGCAGGATGACTGTGGATGTGAGATCCCGAACAATGGTTATCTGACCAAGTGGGCAAAGCAGGGTGTACTACTTCTGAACACGGTACTGACTGTACGTGCCCATCAGGCTAATTCACACAGAGGTATCGGATGGGAAGAATTCACGGATGCGGCAATCCGGGTATTGAATGAACAGGACAGACCGATGGTCTTCATTCTCTGGGGAAGACCGGCACAGATGAAGAAGTCTATGCTGACGAACCCAAATCATCTGATCATAGAGTCGCCACATCCAAGTCCATTGTCAGCGTATCGGGGATTTTTTGGCAGCAGACCTTTCAGCCGCACGAATAAATACCTGAAAGAGCATGGATTAAAAGAAATAGACTGGCAGATTGAAAATATATAGAGCAGGGAGGAAACAACATGGGACATAAGATTGCAGATAAAATTCTGTTTGTCCTGGTAGTGGGAATCAGTATTGGGTTTACCTGGTTTGTCAGCGGCGGTATCTCTACCACACTGATCTATAATTTTGCATTCCTTGGAATCATGATTCTCATATATCTGTTTGGCATGCTCACCGGATTTGGAAAAATGAACCGGTATGAGAATGCATTTCGGAAAGCATCTGATGAGATAGAACATACCTTTGAATCACTGGATGTGGCGACCGGCGAAGAGGAAGGAACTCTTCCAGAGGATCTGTTTGGAGAATCACAGCTGGATAGCCGTTATACTGAATTTCGTAAATTTGTAAAAAAGAGTCAGAGTGGACTGGCTGACATAGAAGATTACATCAATGAGGATGTAGTGGACGGACTGATCAGTAAAAAAATGCTGGATCTGATTCCGGATATCCTGACCAGTTTGGGTATTCTTGGTACTTTTATCGGACTGGTAGTGGGATTGAAAGACTTTGAGCCATCCAATTATGAGGCAATGACTGCTTCGGTATCTTCTCTTGTGGATGGAATCAAGGTGGCATTTTTGACCTCGATTTATGGACTGTCTCTGTCACTGGTCTTCAGTTATGCCTTAAAATCTGCCTATGGATCTCTGATGGATCGTCTGGCAGAGTTCATGGATCATTTCCATAATACGGTGATCCCTTCTGCAGAGGCAGAGACCCGTAATATCATGGTTAATTATCAGGAAGAACAGACAAAAGCCATCCAGAAGATGTCAGAGCAGTTCTCAGAGCATCTGGCAAACAGCTTTGAAAAAGTCATTACACCATCTTTTCGAAAAATGAATCAGTCCATGGATATTCTGACGGAAACCATGGCGAAAGGTCAGGAAGAGATGCTCAAAGGTCTGCTGAATGATTTTCTGTCGAATATGCGGGAGAATTTTCAGATGGAATTTGATGACTTCAATCAGGCACTGGAAAGTATGACTCAGGCACAGAAAGAGATGACTGAAGCTACCAGGGCGCTTTATAAGGCAACTGAGACAGATCTTCACAGCGCATTTTCCGCAGAACGGGATCAGATGCAGAATCTGGTGCGTGAGATGGGCGCAATGCAAAAAGAATATATGACTTCTGCACAGCAGACCATCGATAACAACCAGAAATATGGTGAGGTATTGGATCATAATTACCGTCAGATTATGACATATCTGCAGGATGCAGAGCAGAGTTCAGCCAAGTTCTGGGTAGCCTGCAATCAGGCAATGCAGCAGTATGTCAGTGCAGCAGGTGCCAGTGTGGAAGGATTTGCTGCAGCCAGCCAGCATAATGCCAGCCTTTATGAGGCAAACGAACGGGTGGTACAGAGCTACAATGAGCGTATGCAGGAATTTGTACAGTATCAGAAGCTGACAGCACAGACAATGGAACAGGTACAAAATCTCTTGTACAATATTGTGACTTCGCCAGATGAGACCCACCGGACCAATATTCGTAATATGGCCATCAACAACAGCAACCGTGATATGCTGATGCAGATTCAGAAAACTCTGGAAGAACAGGGAAGTCGACAGGAAGAACTGCTGGAAACGATGGTGCAGTATATGAAAGAGAATAATCGCAGCGGGAAAAAAGGAAAAGGAATCTTCTTTGGGTAAATATTAGCAGGAGGATGAAATGCGTAAAAGAAGAGAAAAAGAGACGACCGGTCACAATGTCTGGCGTTCTTATTCTGATATGATGGCCGGAATTCTGCTGCTGTTTGTGCTGATTATGTGTGTGACACTTTTTCAGTCCCAGATCAATTATGAGAATAGTATCAAAGAACAGCAGGAAAAGCTGGTGCTGCAAGATGAGTATACGAAGCAGATCATGGAGCAGCAGGGGGTAGTAGAAGATCAGCAGAATCAGCTCTCTGACCAGCAGGATCAGCTGGCCAGTCAGGATGAACTGCTGGCAGCACAGAAGCAGCAGCTGGATGATCTGGCTGCCCAGCTGGCAGATCAGCAGAAAAAACTGGATGCCCAGAGTGTGACGCTAAACGATCAGCAAAATGCTTTGAATGAGAAAACCACACAACTGGCCCAGCAACAGCAGCGTATCGATAATATAATCGGGGTGAAGGCAGATGTGATAGAAGCATTGAAAAAAGAATTTGCAGCCAATAATATGACGGTAGAGATCGATGCCAACAATGGTGCCCTGGTTATGGATTCCAGTGTTTTGTTTGACTATGATGAGACCGAGCTGTCGGATGCAGGAAAAGAGGTATTGGCGCAGGTATTGCCAATTTACTGTAATGTATTGCTGGATCCACAGTATTATTCTTATCTGGCAGAGATTATCATTGATGGTTATACAGACAGCTCAGGAGGGTATGAATACAATCTGGAACTGTCCCAGAGACGTTCTCTGGCGGTAGCGGAGTATCTGCTGGAATTATCCCAGAACTTCCTTTCAGAGGACAATCAGGCACTCCTGCGTCAGAATCTGACCGTCAACGGGCACTCCAGCAGCAATCTGGTGCTGGATGCAGATGGAAATGAAAATGCAGAAGCATCCCGTCGTGTGGAAGTAAAATTCCGACTGAAAGACGAAGAAATGATCGAAGAACTGCGGGGAATCTTAGATACATCAGAGTAGGAGACGCAGACAGAATAAAAAGAAGATAAGGAGTATTACTTTACAACTGATCAGACAGTTATAGAGTGATACTCCTTATTTTTGAAGAGTAGTGTTACATGCATATCTACTATGGCCTCGGGCGTGGCGTATAAGGCAGTTGTATTCTATATATGAGTTCTGAAAAATTGCTTGTGCGATCATAACCATAGACAACACGCCTGCAAAAAAACAGCGATTCCATGCTACATGGAATCACTGCCTTTGGGATTTTTATTTTTTCAGATTCTTTTGTGCAGTACTGAGCATCAGTTTGATACGGTTCAGCTGATTGACTTCGCTGGCTCCCGGATCATAATCGATTGCTACAATATTGGCCAGAGGATACTGTCTGCGGATTTCTTTGATGACACCCTTGCCTACTACGTGGTTTGGCAGACAGCCAAATGGCTGTGTGCAGACAATATTGTTGACCCCTTCATGGATCAGTTCCATCATTTCACCGGTCAGGAACCATCCCTCACCAGTCTGATTTCCAAGGGATACGATCGGTTTGGCATATTCTGCCAGTTCCCGGATATCAGAAGGAGCAGAGAAATGCCTGCTCTTTGCAAACTCTTTCCTGGAAGTGCTGCGGATAAATTCCAGGAACTTGATACCTGAATTACACAGGAAAGCAGTGCGTTTACTCATACCCAGTTCCTTTGCCTTGAAGTTGGAATTGTAGAAGCAGTAGAACAGAAAGTCCAGCAGATCCGGTACGACGGCTTCAGCACCTTCCGATTCCAGAAGCTCTACCAGATAATTGTTAGCAGCGGGCATGAATTTTACCAGAATCTCACCTACAATACCAACACGCGGCTTCTGAATATCCAGAATCGGCAATTGATCAAAGTCTTCAATAATCTCGCGACAGAGTTTGGTAAAACCAAAATAAGTCGGATTTTTCAGGCACAGAAATTCAATACATTTCTTTTTCCATTTTTCATGCATGGCGTTGGCAGAACCAGGAGTGGCCTCATAAGGGCGCATACGGTAAAGACAGCGCATAAAGATATCACCAAATACAATACCATACATGCCTTTAGTCAGCAACGGAAGTGTGATCTGGAAACCTGGCTGTTTTTCCAGACCACTGACATTCAGGGAAATTACCGGAATCTCAGGATGTCCGGCCTTTTCCAGGGCACGGCGGATAAAGCCGATGTAGTTGGTAGCACGGCAGCCACCGCCAGTCTGGGTCATGATAATGGCGGTTTTGGATAAATCATATTTTCCGGATAACACAGCATCCATCACCTGGCCGACCACCATCAGAGATGGATAGCAGGCATCGTTATTTACATACTTCAATCCCACATCTACAGCCTTTCGGCCATCGTTATGTAACAGTTCAATATTGTATCCACAGGTCTTAAAAGCAGGAATCAGAAGATCAAAATGAATCGGGGACATCTGCGGACAAAGAATGGTGTAATTCTTTCTCATCTCCGGTGTGAAAACAGCCTTTTCAATGCTGGATGGTATGATCTTACGTTCTTTATTCTGCTCTTTCTTTGCCCGGATCGCTGCAATCAGGGAACGGACGCGGATACGGGCGGCTCCCAGGTTGTTGACTTCATCGATTTTCAGACAGGTATAGATCTTGCCGGATCCAGACAGGATATCATTTACCTGATCTGTAGTAACGGCATCCAGACCACATCCGAAAGAATTCAGCTGGATCAGATCCAGAAAATCTACAGTTTTTACATAATTGGCAGCTGCATACAGACGGCTGTGATACATCCACTGGTCACTGACAATCAGCGGACGTTCCGGCTGATGCAGATGAGAGACAGAGTCTTCTGTCAATACTGCAATGCCATAAGAAGTAATCAGTTCTGGAATACCATGGTTGATCTCGTTATCAATGTGATACGGGCGACCTGCAAGAACAATACCGTGTTTGCCATGTTCTTTCAACCATGCAATGGTTTCTTCGCCTTTTTTGTACATGGTCTCACGGATCCTGGTCAGTTCCGCCCATCCCAGTTTTGCAGCTTCTTTTACTTCGGAAGCCGGAATTTCCGGGAAGGCTTTGATCAGCTGTGAAGTTACCGTATCTATGCTGGTAAATGCCATAAATGGATTACGGAAATCAATGTGCTCACTGCGCAGCTCTTCCACGTTATTCTTGATATTTTCAGAATAAGAGGTAACGATCGGGCAGTTGTAATGATTATTGGAATCCGGAAATTCATTTCGCTCATATGGAATCGCAGGGTAGAAAATAAAATGAATACCCTGCTGAATCAGCCATTCAATATGTCCGTGAGCCAGCTTGGCCGGATAACATTCGGATTCGCTTGGGATGGACTCAATACCCAGTTCGTAAATCTTTCTGGTGGATGCAGGAGAGAGTACTACTCTGTATCCCAGTTTGGTAAAGAACTGGAACCAGAACGGATAATTCTCATACATATTCAGTACACGTGGAATACCAACGGTACCACGGGCTGCCTGTTCTTCAGCTAATGGCTCATAGGAAAAGAGCAGCTGATTCTTAAATTCGAATAAGTTCGGAATATCAGAGTTCTTTTTGGTCTTTCCGAGACCACGTTCACAACGGTTGCCGCTGACGAACTGACGACCGCCTGAAAAACGGTTAATGGTCAGACGACACTGATTGGTACAGCCTTTACATTTGGCCATCTTGGTAGTGAAAGTCAGCTCATTGATCTGGTCAATGGTCAGCATAGTAGTCTCTTCACCATGATAACGGTTCCGGGCAATCAGAGCCGCACCAAAAGCACCCATGATACCTGCAATATCCGGTCGGATTGCTTCACAGCCGGCAATACGCTCGAAGCTGCGAAGGACGGCATCATTATAGAACGTTCCACCCTGTACGACAATGTGCTTTCCAAGGGAAGAAGCATCGGATACTTTAATTACTTTATACAATGCATTTTTAATAACAGAGTAAGCCAGACCGGCAGAAATATCTGCTACAGAAGCCCCTTCCTTCTGAGCCTGTTTTACCTTGGAATTCATGAATACGGTACATCTGGTTCCCAGATCAATTGGATGCTGGGCAAACAAAGCTTCTTTTGCAAAATCGCTGACACTGTAATTCAGAGATTTGGCGAAGGTCTCAATGAAAGAACCACAGCCGGAGGAACAAGCCTCGTTCAGTTGTACACTGTCTACGGTCTGATTCTTAATCTTGATACACTTCATATCCTGACCGCCGATGTCCAGAATACAGTCTACTTCCGGATCAAAGAATGCAGCAGCCGTATAATGAGATACAGTCTCTACTTCACCTTCATCCAGCATCAGGGCTGCCTTGATCAGGGCTTCCCCATATCCGGTAGAACAGGAACGGACAATCTTTGCCTTTTCAGGCATAAGGGAGTAGATCTCCTGGATGGCCTTGATCGTTGTTTTTAACGGGCTTCCATTGTTGTTACTGTAAAAAGAATACAGGAGAGATCCATCTTCACCAACCAGAGCTGCTTTGGTTGTGGTAGAACCGGCATCGATACCAAGGAAACAGTTTCCTTCATAAGTAGCCAGATCATCGGTCATGACATTGTACTGGCTCTGACGTTCGTGAAAGGTGTCATAATCTTCCTGAGAGGCAAACAGTGGCTCCAGACGGGCTACTTCGAACTCCAGTTTAATCTTCTTTGAAAGCTTTGTAATCAAAGCATCGGTACTGGTGACCGCTTCCAGATTACTGTTCAGTGCGGAACCGATGGCTGCAAACAGATGGGAATTCTGTGGTGTAATGGCATGTTCGTCATCCAGCTTCAAAGTACGGATGAACGCTGCCTTCAGCTCGGATAAAAAGTGAAGTGGACCACCAAGGAAAGCAACATGTCCGCGAATCGGCTTTCCACAGGCCAGACCACTGATGGTCTGATTGACAACTGCCTGGAAAATAGAAGCGGACAGGTCTTCTTTGGTTGCACCTTCATTAATCAGTGGCTGAATATCGCTTTTCGCAAACACGCCACATCTGGCTGCGATCGAATATAAAGACTGGTAATCCCTGGCATATTCATTCAGACCGGATGCATCAGTCTGAAGAAGAGAAGCCATCTGGTCAATAAAAGAACCGGTACCACCTGCACAGATACCGTTCATACGCTGTTCAATATTACCGTTATCAAAATAAATAATCTTAGCATCCTCGCCGCCCAGTTCAATGGCTACATCTGTCTGAGGAATGTAGTGAGAAATCGAAGAAGATACTGCGATAACTTCCTGCACAAACGGAACTTCCATATTCTTGGCCAGAGCCAGACCACCGGAACCGGTGATGACCGGGGCAACCGTTAAAGTACCAAGCTGTTCCTCTGCTTTTCGCAGAAGACTGGCCAGCGTCTCCTGAATATTGGCATAATGACGTTCATAGTCTGCAAAAAGAAGATGATCCTGCTTATCCAGGATCGCAATCTTAACAGTAGTAGAACCAATGTCAATACCTAATCTATGTATTGTAACGTTATTATTCATGTAAAAATAAACCTCCATAAAAATTAAGTTACCTATTAAATGGTATTTTAGAAACGTTTATCTGCGACAGTATACAACAAATTATCGGGAAGTTCAAGTTGTAGATATTGTAAAATTTTTATAAACATGATATGATGTCAGGGTTAAAAGCTCAAATGCAGAGTATGCATTCTGGTGTTTACAGAAATGATATAGAGTACATACAAAGAAAGGAACAGATATCTATGTACCAGATTTTAGCAACAGACGGAAAAGCTAAGCGTGCCTCTTTTGAGACTGTTCACGGCACGATTCAGACTCCGGTATTTATGAATGTAGGTACGGCAGCGGCCATCAAAGGTGCGGTGGCTACCACAGACCTGCAGGAGATTGGTACGCAGGTGGAATTATCTAACACCTATCATCTCCATGTCAGACCGGGTGATAAAGTAGTAAAACAATTGGGAGGACTGCATAAGTTCATGAACTGGGATAAGCCGATTCTCACAGATTCCGGCGGATTTCAGGTGTTTTCCCTGGCAGGCCTTCGCAAGATCAAAGAGGAAGGTGTATATTTTCATTCTCATGTAGATGGAAGAAAGATTTTCATGGGACCGGAAGAGAGTATGCAGATTCAGTCGAATCTGGCTTCTACGATAGCTATGGCATTTGATGAATGTCCGTCCAGCGTAGCAGACAGAGATTATGTGAGAAAGTCGGTAGACCGTACCACCAGATGGCTGAAGAGATGCAAGACAGAGATGGCCCGGCTGAACAGTCTGCCAGATACGATCAATCCGAATCAGATGCTGTTCGGCATTAACCAGGGTGCTGTTTACGAAGATATCCGTATTGAACATGCACAGCAGATCGCAGAACTGGATCTGGATGGGTATGCGGTAGGAGGACTGGCAGTAGGCGAGAGCCATGAAGAGATGTACCGGATCCTGGATGCAGTAGTGCCATATCTTCCGCAGAACAAACCTACTTATCTTATGGGAGTGGGCACGCCGGCCAATATTCTGGAAGGGGTAGACAGAGGAATCGATTTCTTTGACTGTGTTTATCCAAGTCGAAACGGGCGCCATGGACATGTGTACACGAATCATGGAAAATTAAACCTGTTTAATGCAAAATATGAGCTGGATGACAGTCCGATTGAAGAAGGATGTCAGTGCCCGGCCTGCCGGCATTACAGCCGTGCCTATATCCGCCATCTGTTAAAGGCAAAAGAGATGCTTGGCATGAGACTTTGCGTGCTGCATAACCTGTATTTCTATAATCATATGATGGAAGAAATCCGGGAAGCAATTGAAAAGGGCGAATATAAACAGTACAAAGCAAAAAAACTTGCCGGATTTGAAGAAACTACTTGATGATATTATCATTTTTGTGTATTATTAACAGTACGGAGAATTTTAGCGAAATAAAATGGAGGAATTTAACATGAATTTATTAACTGAGGCATCTTCCGGTGGAGGAATGTTACTTCTGCTGGTTTACGTAGTCGTCATTGGTGGCGCAATGTACTTTTTCGCAATCAGACCACAGAAGAAAGAACAGAAACGTCTCAATGCGATGCTTTCTGAACTGGAAGTCGGAGACAGCGTAGTAACAACAAGCGGTTTTTACGGTGTTGTCATTGACATTACAGACGAAGACGTAATAGTTGAGTTTGGCAGCAACAAGAATTGCAGAATTCCAATGAAAAAAGCTGCTATCTCAGAAGTAGAGAAAGCAGATGCTGAATAATAA
>CAKRVB010000038.1 GCA_934408725.1 uncultured Marvinbryantia sp. | reverse complement strand
TATCCATCCGGCCATGGTTTCTCTGACTCCATATCTTCATAACAGATACCATAGTTACCAATCAGTGGATAGGTCATCACAACTGCCTGTCCCGCATAAGATGGATCTGTCAAAACCTCCAGATATCCTGTCATGGAAGTATTAAATACGATCTCACTGATCACTTCCCTTGTTGAACCGATGCTCTGACCGCTAAATACCGTGCCATCTTCCAGTATAAGGAATGCTTTCATTTGTAAACCTGCCTTTCTTATTTTATATGTAACTGCTCAGTACCTTCACAGTTACGAGTCAAAATCCATCGAAAATCGCCTATGGCGATGGGATTTTGACTTGCATGTCTCGGGATTTTGGCATTTTCATGCCAAAACACCTCGCGGGACAGTGGGTTCTGAATAGTTACTTTTATTTACTACAAAAGGGAACAGAACGCCTGTAAAAATACATGTGTTCTCTTCCCTCCTTCATCCCAAATTGTCAATATGATAGCATACTCATTTCCCTTTTTCAACCCATTTTCTATTAATTTTTTGTCCGAAAATCACTGGTTTACCGGTTTTTAATTTGCCTTATTTCCGGCTTTTTTCCGTGTTTTCAAGGGTTGAGTTCTGCTATTCTGGTAACGCCGACATAAATCTCCTGAATTTTATACCAGGTTCTCCTTCCTACAATTCCATCCTGCGTTAATCCAAAAATCCCCTGAAAAATCAGAACTGCTTTTTCTGTTTCCGGTCCATAGATTCCATCCACAGTCACTCTTGGAATCAGTGGATAATTATTAGAAATGGCATTGAGCTGTTCCTGAATCTGCATCACTGCATCACCCGTAGAGCCAAGTGCCAGTACATATCCAGGCCAGGACGCTGGAATACCGGCCACCTGCTCCGCTCGATTGATATACATGGACTCCCCATAGTAATAACGAAGTATTTCTATGGCAGAATATCCCCGATCCCCCAGTGCTTTGGAGCCCCACTGGCTCATCCACTGAGGACAGGTCACTCTGCTGCCATCGCAGTACTGAGTCAGAATCGGCTGCTTCACATTCGGTCTTGACAGATAGTTTTCAAATATATCATCTACCGTCTCTGAGATGCTTTCAAAAATATTTCTTCCATAAATCCACTTATGATCAAACGCAGTAGAGGATGTGATCGTAAAGTCATACCCCTTATTTCTATACCACTCGGTATATACCCGATTCAGGGTAAATGACATAATAGCCAGCACATTCGCTATAATCGTCTCTTTCGGCCAGGTGGAATAAATCTCACTGGATGCCACATTTTTAATATAATCTTTATATCGGACATAATAATCTCCTGCCGTAGTATCCCTTGGACTTCCATCATGTACTACCACATATTCCGGGATAACTACCCGGCGCAGTACGATTTCTCCGGACTGATTCACCGGTTTGATCTCAGCTTCCGCTATTTTCGGTGGATAGTTTCCATACAGTGTATGCGGCGGTATGGCAGTGACTTCCGGTGGCCGTCCCTGTTCCAGTGGACGAAGCCGGATATTCTGCAATGACAGTTCCCCTGACATTACCTCGGAGCCGCTGATCGTCACCGGTTCATATCCTTCTGCTGATACTTTTATCGTATATTCTGAATAAGGCTGAGTTTCTCCCGGTTGCATACTGTATTCCAGCGGCGGTGTCTTCAATTCCAGCGTGCCTGTATTGCCGTTTTGATCCGTGTGTACCTCTTCCAGAATCTGATCCGGCTCCCCGGTATAGGAAATATCCACTGTTGCATTTTCAACAGGAACGGTACGAAGTGCCGATTCCACATTAATCTTCAGTGCCCCTCTGTCTGTCTTCTCTGCCTGCAATACATGGATACCTGATTTTCTCATAATAACCTCACATACCTTCTTCTGGTATGCTATGCAGGCTTAACGGAAAAAGTTCCTGCCAGTAAAAAAAGAGACACTATATCTGAATCTATAGTGTCCCCTTGTGTCTGCCTCACTTATTTATCAGTATCCTGCACCATTGTCTGTCTGCTTCATAATCTTGACCAGACGGCTGGTTCCCAGACGGTCTGCACCCAGGCGCATAAATTCTTCTGCATCATCAAAAGAAGAAATTCCACCTGCCGCTTTTACCTTTACACCTTCTCCCACATGTTCTTTCATCAGCTTCACATCTGCAAAGGTAGCTCCGGCTGTGGAGAATCCAGTGGAAGTCTTAATGAATTCTGCACCGGCTTTCGTCACCAGTTCACACATCTTGATCTTCTCGTCATCTGTCAGAAGACAGGTCTCAATGATGACTTTCAGAATCTTTCCGTCACATGCTTCGTGAATTTTTCGGATCTCTTCTTCCACTTCCTCATATCTTCCGTCTTTTAAAAATCCAACATTGATGACCATATCGATCTCGCTTGCACCATTTTCGATAGCATTTTTTGCCTCAAATACCTTGGTCTCTGTCGTACTGTAGCCATTCGGGAATCCGATCACTGTACAGATCGGTAATCTGCCCTGCACATATTCTGCTGCCTGCTTTACATAAGCAGCCGGAATGCATGCAGATGCCGTATGATACTTCATAGCATCATCCAGAATTTCTCTGATCTGTGCCCAGGTTGCTGTCTGTGCCAGCAGAGTATGGTCTACAATTTTTAATACATCACTTGTTTTCATCTTTTTATCCTCTCCTATTTTGCAATCTTGTCAAGTATGGAAGTTCCAATGGTTCCTTCTGGCATCTTCAGGCCAAAGTTGTCAGTAATCGTTGCACCGATCACTGCAAAGGTATCTGCTTCCTCCAGATGCACACCCTCCTTCATAGATGGAGAATAGGCCAGAAATGGTACCTTTTCTCTGGTATGATCTGTTCCGGTATGGGTTGGATCATTTCCATGATCTGCAGTAAGGATCAGCAGATCATCTTCTTTTAATTCTTTCAGGAATTCACCCAGTTTTACATCAAACCGTTCCAGTTCTTCTGCGTATCCCTTTACATTCCTGCGGTGTCCCCAGAGGGCATCAAAATCTACCAGATTCACGAAACACAGACCATGAAAGTCTCGCTTTGCAATCTCAATCGTCTGCTCCATCCCATGAACAGAACTCTTAGACTTATTCGACTCCGTCAGTCCTTCCCCATCAAAAATATCATAGATTTTTCCAACCGAGATCACATCCAGCCCTGCATCTTTTAATACATTCAACGCTGTTCTGCCAAATGGTTTCAAGGCATAATCATGACGGTTACTGGTACGTCTGAACTCACCCTTTTTCTTTCCCACATATGGTCTTGCAATGACACGGCCTACTTTCCATGCATCTTTCATAGTCAGTTCTCTTGCAATCTCACAGCAGCGATACAATTCATCCAGTCCGAATGTCTCTTCATTTCCACAAATCTGTAAGACAGAATCCGCTGATGTATACACGATCATATGACCGGTAGCAATCTCTTCTTCTGCCAGTTCATCCAGAATGGCTGTTCCACTGGCGCTTTTGTTGCCGATCACTTTGTGCCCGGTACGTTTTTCCAGTTCTGCAATCAGTTCCGGTGGAAAACCATGTTCGGTAAATGTCTGAAACGGTGTGGTAATCTGAAGTCCCATCATTTCCCAGTGACCGGTCATAGTATCCTTTCCTTTACTGGCTTCTCTCAGCTTGCCATGGCAGGCAAGAGGTTTTTCTTCCGGTGCCACGCCCTGAAGGGTATGAAGATTCGCCATTCCCAGCTTCTGCAGATTCGGAATCTGAAAATTCTCTGTACGTTCTGCAATATGTCCCAGTGTGTCACATCCGGCATCTCCATACTGCGCAGCGTCCGGCATTGCTCCCACACCAAGAGAATCAATGACAATTGCAAAAATCCGGTTATACTTCTTCATCTTTTCACCATCCTTCTAATCAGTTTTCCCTATCCATTTTACCACAAATCCCAGAACTCTTCTATCTCTTCTCGCGGTCTGCTTTGATCAGTTTGCGGATTGCTTCTACACCAACTGTAATAGCTGCTTCTGTATCATGTACGATTGGGTTCTCCATGCCAAGTGCATTTCTTTCCTGATTTCCCACTACCAGGAAGTTGGAACCACAACGTACTCTCAAATGCTGCGCTACAATAAACAGCGCTGCGGATTCCATCTCAGATGCCTTGCATCCCATGCGCTTCCATGCTTCCCATTTATTGAGCAGTTCATAGCTGACTGGCATTCTCTCTGGCTCATGTTGTCCATAAAAAGCATCCTTACACTGTACTACGCCAGTGTGATAGGGATAGCCCAGATCTTTGCAGGCTGCTGCCAGCGCATTGGCCACGTCCAGATCTGCCACTGCCGGATATTCAATCGGTGCATACTCCCTGCTGGTGCCTTCCATTCTCACTGCGCCGGTTGCTACGACAATGTCACCGCCCTTTACATCCAGTTCAATACCCCCACAGGTACCTACACGAATAAATGTATCCGCACCGCAAAGTACCAGTTCTTCCATGGCAATGGATGCCGAAGGTCCACCGATACCAGTAGAAGTCACACTGACTTTTTCGCCATCCAGATAACCGGTATAGGTCACAAATTCTCTGCTGTCTGCGATCAGCTTCGCATCCTCAAAATGCTTTGCAATCTTTTCACATCTCTTTGGATCTCCCGGAAGAATCACATATCGTCCTACATCACCAGGTCTGATCTGTAAATGATACTGTAAACCAACTTCTCCTGAATAGTTCTGCATAACTTCTTCCTCACTTTCTTTATCTATGTATATTTTTATACCTGTATAATTTTATTCCTTATACTGTCCATTTTATATCTATACCTGTATATCTTCAATTCCAAATACCATACAAATAATATATGCTTATTTTGTGCAAATTATACAAGTGTTTCCGGGATTGACATTTGTTGTTTTACCTTTTATGATAAGATAAGAATGATATACAAGAGGATTTTATATGTCAGAAAAAACAGACAAGTCTAAACTTAAGAAATTAAAACATGTAAAAGTATATGACCAGCTCTATGAACAGATCAAAAACGGTACCTATCCCCCGGAAGCACAGCTTCCTCCTGAGACGACTCTGGCCGCTTCCATGAATGTCAGCCGCATGACCCTGCGTAAGGCACTGCTGCTTCTGATTGAAGACGGACTGATAAAAAATGTTCCAGGTGTAGGAAACTTTGTACGGTCTGCCCGTACCTCACTTCCTGCATCCGTAGGAACTGTTTCCGGTAAAACGGTGTCCCTTCATCCTATGTATGCCTACTGTACGGAATCTCTGGATCATGTGGAACTGGACTCCCGGATCGAAGTGCCAACCGAATCCATGCTGGATACCCTTGGACAATATACCGCTGCTGTCGTTGTCGCAGACCGCTGGTATCAGCATGCGCAAAAGACCATCACCTATTCCTTAAGCTTCATTCCCATTGAAGTCATTGCCCGGCTTCAGATCGATTTGAATGATCAGCAACAGCTTCTGGAATTTCTGGAACATACCAGCTATGAGGAAAGCCACCATTTTTACCGCAGCTGTACCTATTCCACTTCCGGGAATTTTACCGCGAAAAACTATAAACTCTCCAGCCAGGATTCTTTCCTGCTGGTTTTTGAGAATATCTATGACCAGGATCATCAGCTGCTCATGACCAATAAACATTATATTCCATGTGATCTGTTTAAAATTGATCTCTATATATAAAAGAACCGGGCTGTACATCCTATTATATGTACGGCCCGGTCTTTTCAGTGCACTCTTTCAAAATCGCATTTTTCTAGTGCTTTCCCAGCAGCTTCTGCCAGTTCCTCACTGGCACCTCTGTCTTTAAGCAAAAGTGTACTTCCACCTCCTGATACTACAACCGTTGCATTTTGCAGTTCTTCCTCTTCCGTTATCATGATCGTTAAAGATGTACCGCTCCAGTTTCTGGTATAAAACTGTTCATAACATAGCAACAATACTTTTTCATCCATCTGGATCACTCTACAAGCTTCTTGCGCCGTTGAAAATTCTGTATACATCATATCCGCAATCTTCTTCAAAGAATACTGTTTCTTCCTGCATTGCATTTTCACTAATCGTGCCATTCTTATTCTTCCCTTCACTTATTTGCGTTCCTACATACATTCCATATGTATTCTATTCTGTTTTTTGAAATTGCTTCAGGTATTCTTCCACTGATCTGGTCATCTCTCTGGAGAAATCGGAATTGTATTTTCTCTGGCAGAACGCCTGACACCATTCTTCGAATGTTCGGTTTTTGCACTGATGCGCAAACATTTCCCGCAATTCCTCGCCATTCATACTGTGGTAAGTGTTTTCATGTACAATGTATTTTCGTTTACAGCGCTGTGGCTTCTGTCGATCCATCTGCTGCTGTGTTGGCCACCCCAATACCAGCATGGCTGCCGGAAAAACATATTCCGGCAGATTCAGAAGCCTGCGCTGTTCTTCGCAGTTCTCCATAATATCTCCGATATAGCAGGAACCAATTCCCAGACTTTCTGCCGCTACCACTGCATTCTGCGCCGCAATCACTGCATCCGTCACCGCCAGCATCAGATCTCCTGCTCCAGGCAATCTTGGCTCGCAGTCTGCTTCCAGATAGGTATCATACCACTTCTTACAGTCTGCACAAAATACCAATACCACCGGTGCCTTTGCGATAAATGGCTGATGATCGCAAGTCTCTGCCAGTGCATCTTTCAGATTCTGATCCGTAATATCTAAAATTGTATACAATTGCTGACATCCTGCTGACGAAGCCTGCATGGCTGCATCTAAAATCTCATTTTTGAGTTCATCAGACACAGGTCTATCCTCATAGACTCTCACAGATTTTCTGTGATATAAACTTTTCATAATTGAATTCATATTATCTTCCCTATCAGCATCCAAATAATGTAGCTGTCTTCTCCATCCGTTCTGCAATCGGCACACCAAATGGACAGCGTGTTTCACAAGACTTGCATCCAATACATTCGGATGCTTTGTGTTCCAGTGCCTCATAATGTGCCTGAATCGTTGCCGGAACTTCTGGCTGCATGGTCGCCAGATCATAGAATTTATTAATCATTGCAATATCCAGATTTACCACACATGGCTTGCAGTGTCCACAGTAGGTACATTCTCCCCGGCAGGAATGAAGCGGCGCACTGGTCAGTACAGATGCATAATCTTTCTCTGATTCTGATGCGCTCTCATAGGCCACTGCCGCATCTACCTGTTCTTTCGTATCATATCCACACATAATGGAACAGACTGCCGGTGTGGTTAATGCATAATGGATGCACTGTATCGGAGTCAGGCTTACACCAAATGGAGATCTCTTTTCATCAAACAATCTTCCTCCGGCAAATCCTTTCATAACGCTAATTCCCACCTGATTTTCTTCACAGGTACGGTATAACAGTGCCCGGTCTGCATCAATTCCTTTCAGTCCGCTGTCAAACTCATCTGTAAACATGATATCAATATTTTCACTGGCCGGAAGCATATCAAATGCCGGATTGATACTGAATAGAATCATCTCTACGTAGCCGGATTCTGCCGCCTTTTTTGCCACCTTTGGATTATGAGAGCTCATGCCGATGTGATGAATGATTCCTTTTTCTTTTAACTCCATCACATAGTCCAGATACTCAGAATGCTGAATCTGTTCCCACTCTTCCTCAGAATCCACATAATGAATCATGCCAAGATCTATGTAATCTGTCTGCATTCTTTTTAATAGATCTTCGAATGCCGGACGTACATACTCCATCTCTCTTGTCCGGTAATACTGTCCATCCTTCCATGTAGAACCAATATGTCCTTGAATAAACCATTGACTGCGATTCTCCTTGATTCCTTTTCCGATAATGTCTCTGGATTTTGGATCCGGCATCCAACAGTCCAGAATGTTGATTCCTTTTGAGGATGCATAGCGGATCAGTTCTACGCTTTCCTCTTCCGGATGACGCTCCAGCCATTCCCCACCGAAGCCAATTTCACTTACCTCCAGTCCTGTTTTTCCTAATGTACGATACTTCATTACCTGTTCCTCCTATATCCATATTGTCTATCATAACATGAAAATAACGATACTGCACAGATGCTTCCGTACAATATCGTTATTTTAATCACTTCTTTTTTACTCGTCCTGCATTCCAACCATTTCTTTTACCTGGTCTGCTTCCACATCGTATCCAACGCCGATACTTCCTTCCACCTGGATCACGGCTGCTGCATGCTCTACTGCCTGTTTTAATGCATATGAGATACGGTCTTCTTCTGCCCATTCGTCATTTCGCAGATAGTTCACCAGAAAGGCTCCGATAAAGGAATCTCCTGCTCCCAGGGCATCTTTTACTTCTTCCACTTTGCAGGCTTCCTGTTCATAGTACCGTTTTCCGTCATAAGCGAAGACGGACAGTGGTCCTCGGGTTCCTATGGCGATTCCTGCTCCCTGTTCTACCGCAGCCTTCAGATTATACCGGATCTCTTCTTCTGTCAGATGACTGCAGGAAAAGAACGCATAGCGTAGCAATGGTGCAATCTCTCTGATATCTTCTTCGGTATAGATTTCATGAAAATCATAGCACACATCAATTCCATGTTCTTTCATTTTTCGAATCTTTTCCACTGCAACCGACGCACATCTTCCCACACTCACTGCCTGATAACTTTGAATATAGTCTAATTCCTCTTTGGTAAATTCAATCGGATAACGTTCTGTCACCCCATCCTGATTCCAGTCCAGAAAGACGCGATCTCCATCTTCTTTCAATTCCACCAGACTATAACCACTGGATCCTTCTTCATGGCGACACATGGTAAGACAGACATCCCTTTCTTTCAGAGTCTGTTCCAGAAGTTCACCTGCAGGATTCTTTGCAAAAACACCAAGGAATCCTGCTTCAGCCCCCAGGCTTGCAGCATTACAAGCTACGTTATATTCATTGCCGCCCGGATACATCCGCCCCTGATTGACATAAATGTCCAGCGTGGCCACACCGATTCCTAAAATTCTTACTTTCTTCATTCTTTATCCTTTTCCTTTGTCTCCTTCTCCCAGAAGTTAATCGGCTCATAGTCTTTTAATTCTGCCAGAAATCCTCTTTCCTGCAGGCGCTCCTGAATCAGATCCAGAAGTTTTTCAGACGGTGCACTTACCGTATGATAATGGTAATCCGACGTAATATTTTTTAATAATGCAGAGTGCCCGTTCTGAAGATCTTCCAGAAATTCTCTGATGTCATTTCGACTTGCAATATGAAGATCTGCCCGAACAATCCCATAGATCTTGTGGTACACAAACACATCTTCTACATGTCCACCATAATCTACAATAAGATTCAGTTCCTCTTCTACTTCTTTGTCACTGTGAACGACTTTGAATACCCGGCTGATCTTTTTCTCACCTGTAAGTAAATATCCCTGATTGGTTGAAAGAATTTCATGATCCTGCGCCCGCAAAAGTGCAATATCCTGTACGATTACCTGTCTGCTTACATCTAATATTCCTGCCAGCTCTTTTCCAGAAAGCGCCTCACTGCTCTCTGACAGCATCTGAATTATTTTATTTCTTCTTTCTCGTCCATTCATTTTCCGGCAAACCTCTCCATTAACTGTGTCATATATGGTTTCTGTAATCTGGCTTCTTTCAGTATGGTATCCTGCGCGAATACTTCCTTAGAAGTTCCATCTGCAAGAATTGCTCCATGTGCCATGACAATCACCCGTTCAAAGCTCTCAGCCACAAAATCCATATCATGAAGAATCGCAATCACCAGTTTTCCTTTTTCAGCCAGGCTGGCAATCATATCTCCGATTCTCTTTTTCCCTGGATAGTCCTGTGCGATCGTCGGCTCGTCCAGAATCACCACATCAGTATCCATGGCCACTACCGATGCAATAGCTACCATTTTTCGCTCATACAGCTCCAGATCATAAGGATTCTCTTTTTCTTTTCCGGACAGCCCCATCATCTCCAGAGCTTTCCTGGCCTTCTCTTTCGCCTCTTCCTGCGTCATTCCAATATTCAGAGGACCGAACATGACTTCATCCAGCACATTGTATTTGAAGATCTGATCATCTGGATTCTGGAATACATATCCGACTTTTCCTGCCAGCATAGCTACTGTCTTTTTCGAAATATCTTCTCTTCCAAAATACACGGTTCCAGAAACTGGCTTCAGTAAACCTTTTAACAAACGAACCAATGTGGTTTTTCCCGCACCGTTTTGTCCGATGATAGCAGTCGTTCTCTGATCCAAAGACAGGTTCAAATGCTCCAACACCGGAATATGCTTCTGGTAGGAAAAAGAAATATCTTCCATCTGGAACAACTCTTTTGTTCTTTGTGTTCGGACTGTCTGTTTCACTTCAGGCTTTAACTTTTGTATCAGATCTTCCCTGTCGCTTTGCTGCTCAAATAATGCCATCGTTGACTCAAGAGTAACCGGATAGGTACCATCCGGATTAGATAAGCCACATTGTTTGCTGATACGCACAAAGGCCGGCGGCTGAATCCCCATCTCGTTTAAATCATCCCTTGCAAAGATCTTTTCCGGTGTATCAAAATCCACTGCTTTTCCATCCTGCATCAAAATCAATCTGTCACAGTATTTTGCCATCTTTTCCAGCTTCTGTTCCACCATAATGATCGTCTTTCCCGTCCTGGAAAGCTGATCTACCACACGAAATACCTCTTCCGTTCCTTCCGGATCCAGCTGCGAAGTTGGTTCATCTAAGATTATGACCTCTGGCTGCATCACAAGAATACTGGCAATCGCCACTCTCTGCATCTGTCCTCCAGACAAGTCAAAGGGATTGCGGTCACGATACTGCCAGATATCCAACTGCTTTAACACTCTTTCGATACGGCTCTTCATCTCTTCCCGTTCGATTCCCAGATTCTGAAGTCCATATGCCACTTCTCCATAGACCGTATCTCTTGCACCGGAAAGCTGGTTAAATGGATTCTGAAAAATCAGTCCCACATCTTCACACAATTCCTGTACTGGTACCTGCTCTGCCAGCCGTTCCTTCACCTTCACAGCACCGCCGTAAGCTCCGTGATAAAACTGTGGCACCAGCCCCACCATCGCCTGACATAAGGTGCTTTTACCGGCGCCATTCTGTCCGACAATTCCAATAAACTCTCCTTTTTCGATGGAAAGACTGATCCCGTCAAGTGCCAGCCGGTCTGTGCCTGGATATTTATATTTCAGATTTTCAATCGTTATCATCGCCATTACAGTACCCTCCAGACAATGGTGATTATCATAAGCCCGATAAGAATCACTCGGGCCACCGGATCCCATTTGCATTTTGGCCGGTCATACAGCCAGGTCTTCTTCTGCTTTCTTCCAAATCCCCGCACATCCAGTGCAATGGCACGTTCTCTTGTATTGATCAGGGAGCTCATCACTACCGGAGAAATCAGTGGCAGAAATGCCTTCATTCTGGCCAGAAGATTGCCTTCCGTCTCCATCCCACGGCTTCTCTGAGCATCTGTGATCGTATCTTTTGTTGCCATCATCTGTGGCAGAATCTGAAAAACAGAATTGATCACATATCCAAATTTCGGCGAAAATCCACTTTTTTCCATTTCGTCCACCAGATCCTGTGGAGAAGTGGTCAGGACAAACACGCCGAAAGCCAAAAGCATATTCAGAATATTGCAGCCGATTCTGGTTGCAAAAAGCGTTCCTTCTTTGTAAAAAGTGATCCATCCAATGGAAAATAAGACCGTTTCATTGTTATGATTAAAAAGTCCCTGAATCAAAAATATGACAACAATTAAGGTAAAAGAGAACCCTACCAACGGCAGTGCTCTCTTTATAATTCTTCCACTGAGCAGTAAGATCAAACTGCTTACAATCATAACAGGGAAAAGCCAAAGCTTTCCCCCTGTCAATGGAATCATAATTGCTGTCAGAATATATAATAACTTGGTATACGGGTGCAGCTTATTTAGCCATGACCCTTTCTCTACATATAAACTGATACTCTTCATTAATCTAATCTCTCTGTCTCTGCATTTACATCATATAATGCTGTCAGTTTCTTCGGCAGTCCCTTTACAATAAGGTATACAATAATAATGGTAATGATCTTATCCGGCACATCTACCACGATCTCATCTAAGAAAGATCCAAGTCCTACTGCCATTCCAGATGCCTGTGTGGCTGCAAATAAAGCATCTCCCCATACATTACCGGTTGTGCCACCCCAGAACAGAATGTTCAGTGGTGTGGAGATACATACGGCTGCCAGACCACCTCCCAGTGCACATATAAAGGACTTCGGAAATGTCTTCATAAATCCCATTCTTGCAAGAATACCTACTACCAGACCAATACCTAAGCTGGTAATCGCATAAATTAATGTAATGTTATCCCCTGTGGTCAGTCCATAGATCAGGTTATTGGCTGCTCCACAGATTGCCCCGATCACCGGTCCTCCAAGGCATGCTCCGATACAGGTTCCGATACTGTCCAGCCAGAGTGGAAGCTTTAAGAGGGATGCAAATAATTTTCCCAGATAGTTAATTCCGATACATGCCGGAATTAAGACGATAGTAGCTGTCGTCAGTTTTGTTTTAAAAATTTTTCCCATGTTCCTTTCCCTTTCCGTTTGTGCAATTTGCACTTTCACACGGTCTCTATTTATTTGACATCTGTCATTTTAGTTGACAAGACACCAGACCTAACAGCTACTTTACACCTGATTGTAAGAAAAGTCAACTATAACGCACAAAATCATACATCATCCCACAATTTCAAAAAATCCCGAACCTCATCCGACTGTCTTCCTTTTTTCCAGGCCAGAAGAATTTCTGTGGAAAGATCCGCATCTGAGATACTGCACCCTTTCATTTTGTCAGAAAACTGCAGCATGGAATCAGGCAATATTGCGATTCCTAATCCTTTCTCCGCCATCGTCAATGCCGTTCTGGCATCCTCACAGGTGCAATAAAA
The DNA here is from genome assembly GCA_934408725.1 of uncultured Marvinbryantia sp. Classification (GTDB taxonomy): domain Bacteria; phylum Bacillota; class Clostridia; order Lachnospirales; family Lachnospiraceae; genus Marvinbryantia. Next base: position 6,304 of record CAKRVB010000038.1, on the reverse strand, counting down.
ATCGCAGACCAGTCCTGCCTGCTCGAATGCTGATGACATATATTTCTGATATCTGTGTGAAAGAATCAATGGCTGCTTCGCTAACTGACTCAGTGTAACGGATGAGCATCCCTGTAACATCTGATACTCTGGATTGGCCATGGCCATTAATGTTTCCTTTGCCAGCAGCCTGGTTTCACACCCGTTCAATACTACCGGCGTTCGCAGTGTCGTTAAATCGATCTGCTGATTCTCCAATTGCTCTTTTAAGATAAATGTCGATCCCTCGTGAATATCAAAATGAACCTGCGGATATTTTTCAGCAAATCGAATCAGATAATCCGACATCATAGAAACGGTAGATGGTGTCATTCCAATATGCAAAGTAGCCTCCTGGCCGGACTTTACCACTTCTCTTTTGGTCAGTTCGGACATCATAAGCAGTTTCCCTGCCTGTTCATATAAAGTCTTTCCTGCCTCTGTCAGAGTAATCTTCTTTGTTCCCCGCAGGAACAGAGGCACCTGCAGCTCCGCTTCCAACATCCTCATCTGATAGCTTAATGGAGGCTGTGTCATATGCAGTTCTCTTGCAGCTCCACTGATCGTTCCCGAATCTACAATGGCCCGAAAATATTCCAGTTGTCTGAGTTCCATTTGCGTTCTCCTATATTATTTTTATTGAATTATTATATAAAATCAATAATTTACATATAGTATAACACTTGCTATACTAACAGCGCAAGAAAAGAAAAAGGAATGATTTATATGAAACGAATTGATTTTGAAAATGGAACGATAACCGGAAATATTCTGGGTGCTGCCCTTCCCATGCTGGTAGCCCAGCTTCTGAATCTGCTGTATAACGTAGTAGACCGTATCTACATTGCACGTATTCCCGGCGAAGGAACGGCTGCCCTTGGTGCTGTCGGTCTGTGTTTTCCACTGATCGTCATTATCACCGCCTTTGCCAATCTGTTTGGAAGCGGCGGTGCTCCATTGTTTTCTATTTACAGAGGAAAAAAGAAAGAATCGGAAGCAGTCTGCATTATGAATACTTCCTTCACCATGTTGTCTGCCAGTGCTGTGATCCTGATGGTGATTGGTCTGTGTTTTGCCCGCCCGCTTTTAATCCTGTTCGGTGCATCTTCAGAAGCCCTGACTTATGCTCTGCCATATCTGATGGTTTACCTGATCGGCACACTTCCATCTATGTTGTCCGTAGGTATGAATCCTTTTATTAATGCACAGGGCTATTCTGTCATCGGTATGACCTCCGTGGCCATCGGTGCAGTAGCAAATCTGCTTCTGGACCCGCTGTTTATTTTCGTTCTGGAATTTGGCATTCGCGGTGCAGCAATTGCAACTGTACTCTCTCAACTCCTGTCAGCCGTCTTTGTCCTTTATTTTCTTACGAAAAAATCAGAACTTAAAGTACGGTTGCTTCATAAAGATGAGATTCCCAAGTGTATCAACTATGCTAAAAATATTACCAGTCTGGGAACTGCCGGATTTATCATGCAGATTACCAACAGCCTGGTAACAATCTGCTGTAATAACGTGCTTTCCGTTACCGGTGGCGATATCTACATCTCTGTCATGACGATTGTATCCAGTGTACGCCAGCTGGTCGAGACACCAATCTATGCTATGAATGAAGGAACTTCCCCTATCTTAAGCTACAATTACGGTGCTGTCCGTCCAGCACGGGTGCGGAAGGCCATCCTGGTTTTAGGCATAATGATTCTCGCTTATACAGCTGTGATGTGGAGTCTGATCATCCTGGTTCCGGGGACTCTGATTCGCGTCTTTACTTCAGATACTTCTCTGATTCAGGACACTATTCCGGCATTGAATCAGTATTTTGCAGCTTTTATTTTCATGGATCTGCAATATATCGGACAGACCGTTTTCAAGTCTCTGAATAAAAAGAAGCAGGCGATCTTCTTCTCCCTGCTTCGTAAAGTCTTTATTGTAGTACCGCTCACCTATCTGATGCCATATGCGCTGAACATGGGAACCAGAGGCGTATTCCTGGCTGAACCGGTATCTAATATCATCGGTGGAAGCCTCTGCTTTATCACTATGCTGTGCACTGTACTGCCAGAACTGAAACGTATGGAGAAGTAATCTTCTCCATACGGCCAGCCAGTAATTATCTTAAAATATTTCTCTCTTTAATTCTATCACATATTCTGTGGTGCCTTCCTCAAATTGACTTTGACCTGTAAAGTAAAATCCATGTCTATTGTAAAATGCAATTGCTTTTACATTCTTTTCCAATGTCCACAGATGATCTGCCCCAAATTCTTTTATGGCAAATTCTATCAGTTCATGACCTATTCCTTCCCTCTGAAAACATGGTTCTATATACAACTTATAGATTTCTGTTCCTTTCATTTGCAGGAATCCTTTGATTAGTCCGTCATCATATACATAAAGGTTCTGATATACTTCTTTCCTTTTCAGATACTGCTCTATGAACGATACTACCTGCAATTCTCCGAAGGAATAGGATTCATCTTTGAATATTGGCAGATAATTGATTCTGTTATTGAATACAAAAATTTCCGCAATTCTTGATAAATCTTTAGTCTGTGCGCTTCTTATACTCATAGCTGCTCTCCTCAAGTTTTTTACATATACAGCAGCGGATATGGATTTCCTGCCCTCTGTTTTCATTAGAAATAAATAGCATTTTGTATATCACAAAATAAAAACTACTGATAAAATATCAGCGTTATTGCTGACAAGAACCACCTGGGCTCGAAATAGCCTTTACAGCCATTTTCCAATCTAAAATCACCTTCAGGCTGTTCTTTTGGTAGATCATTGCCTGAAGGTGAACTTTTTATTACATATAGGTTACTGTTTCTGTCAGCTCTTTTCTGCTGTTATGATTTGGAAGTGCTTTTGTTCCTTCTGCTGCAATTCCAAGATCCAGCAGCATCAGGACTTCTTCGTCTTCTGGAAGATTAAGTGCCTGTGCCAGTTCATCTGGATTGAAGAAATTGATCCAGCAGCTGTCAACGCCTTCATTATAAGCTGCCAGCAGCATATGTGTTGCTACAATGCTGGCATCCTCGATTCCTGAATCTCTTTTTTCACCCGGATAAGTAAATACATTGTTTTTATGATAAGCTACCACTAAAACCACCGGTGCACCATATCGGCAAGGTGTCACTTTATCAATGGCAGCTAATCCGTTCTCAGACTGTACCACATAAATATGCTGTTCCTGAAGATTTTTTGCTGTGGGAGCAACACGTCCTGCTTCCAAAATCTTATCCAGTTTTTCCTTTTCCACTTTCCTGTCACTGAATTTTTTACAGGAATATCTGTTTTTTATTACTTCTGAAAAATCCATATTCTGTTTTCCTCCTATTTTGAAACTTTCGGCCGCAACTATTAGAAACGGCAAATTCCACCACATTCTTCCATTATTATACACTCTAACTGTTTAGAATGAAAATTACTTTTCCCGTCCCGTTGGTTTAAAAAAGATCCAGCATATTATCCAGGTAGATTTTTTCCCTGACGTGAATCTGATATTCTGGTCTGGTCATATAATATAACAGGAATTCCAGAATCAGTGCGCTTCCAAGCCCCCGGCCTTCGATCTTAAAATCAGAAAATCCCATCGGCCGATACACATCTTTGATGTCTGCCACACTGATAAATCCTGGATTCGTCATTGCTTTTGAAAACAGATATCCGCTTTCCGCCCCAGGTGCATGGCAATCATGTTCCGGGCAGCTTTCTCCCAGATTTTTCCGGCTGACGGATTCGTAACAGACTTTTCTGTCTTTGCAGCCAAACCAGCAGCATTCATTGCACAGGAATTCTACTTTTTCTTTCTGGCTGTCACTCATCTGATTTAATTTATCAAACATTTTATTCAGGCGAAAATCCGGTACGACATAGCGGAATTCTTCCCGATTCACTTCTTCAAGAAACCGTTGAAAATCTGTCAGGACTTTTGTTGTCGAAGAGACAATATAAAAGTTCGGATAGGTATTCTGTAAATAATCCAATAACAACTCAGAATGAAGAATCACTCCATTTTCTACTTCCGTTTGTTTTTCAAACAATTCACATAATGCATTGCATTTCCGATCCTGCAGATGTTCCTTCCTCAAAAGTGAATTACTAAATGTCAATCTGGCAGATATCTGATATTCCTGCATCAATGCCAATACTTCCTGCGGATCTGCATCTCCAAACGAGGTACGTCCTCCGCCCCAGATACAGTCAGACGGTGCTCCATATATCGACCCAATCTCGCACCAGTCATAAAAGTATTCCCTGTGCTCTCGGAATACTGGCAAAAAGACTCGATAAAGTTCATAAAATTCAAATAATCCTGGAAGATGATAGTATACCTTTTTATCTGTTATTTTACTCACCCCATCCTTTGCACAATTCTTCAAGAATGCCTCGGCACTCTGATTACACTGAATGTAACATAGAAACAGCACCTGTGCAAATATAATTTTTTCAAAAGCAGTTGTTTTTTGTATTTAAGACTGGCAGTTATGCCAGAGACTTGGTACAATATATATATGAAAAAGAAAAAACTTACTTTTCTGGCTTTTGTAATCATTGCCATTGCATTATTACTTGAGGCCGGAATTTTAAAATCTGTAAATGACAGCAACACTTATCAGATGTCAAAAGTACTTCTTGACCGTGTAGTCACCGTGCTCAATAAAAATGATGAGAATGAAAACGGACTCATTGAATCGCTAAAGGACGATTATATAGTAAGAGCAAAAGCTGCATCATATATCATAGATGCAAAGCCAACGGCAGAACATGATGTAGAAGAATTGCAGAAAATAGCAAATTTGATCTCCGTAGATGAGATACATCTGATTGATAAAAACGGATATATCTATAGTGGGTCTATGCCAAAATACTATGGTTACAACTTCGACTCAGGAGAACAGATGTCCTATTTTAAGCCAATGCTTACTAACAAGGCGCTTACCATGTGTCAGGACGTCACGCCTAATACCGCTGAAAAGAAAGAGATGATGTATGCCATCACCTGGAATGAAGCCGGTACGAGGATGATTCAGATAGGCATCGAACCGACACGCCTTCTGCAAGAGTTGAAGCAGAACGAAATCTCTAATGTCGTAAGCGACATGCCACTTTATAAGGGGATCGAAATTTTTGTGGCAGATGCCAGGACAAAGATCGTAAAAGGAGCCACCGACCGTACCTGGATCGGAGAAGCACTTGATGATCTTGGTATCGCAACTGATAAAGTGAATGGCAGCAAAACAGTTACCTTACACACAAAGGTAAATGAAACACTTTGCAGATGTTTCCTATGTCTTGATGATGCGTATATCATTGCCGTTACTATGGAAACTTCATTTTATTTAAAGAATAATATATATGCCATACTGATAGTCGGTATCTATCTTGTACTGGCATCCTGTTGTATGGTGTATATGCTCTCACGGGTTCTGAAAGAAAAATATGAAAAAGAAAAACTACTCTATACATCGAACACCGATGAACTTACAAAATGTTTTAACAGGCACGCTTACGAAACAGCAATACACGGTCTTGATCTTCATAAAGAATGGATCTACATTTCCATGGATATCAACGGTCTCAAACGCATAAATGATTCTCTTGGACATGCGGCCGGAGATGAACTGATATGCGCAGCAGCCGATTGTATGAAAGAATGTTTTCAGAATTATGGAAATGTCTACCGAATCGGTGGAGATGAGTTTGTTATCATTATGACCGAGAAAACGGAGGAACTTCAAAAGATTATCAAAGACTTTGAGCAAAAATCTGCCCTATGGCACGGTGAACTGGTAGATTCTATCAGTGTTTCATACGGATACGTTTTTAGCTCAGAGAAAGCATGGAATGGGATTTATGATATTGCAAAAGCTGCAGATGAGAGAATGTACAAAAGTAAATCATGCTATTACCGCGAAAGCGGTATAGACAGGAGAAGATGATTGCTCCAGACAGACTCTGCTTTCTTATAAAGAAAAAAAGAGAACTGGCTTTATCACTGTTCGCAAATTTCGCAATAACTTTACCAGTTCTCTTTCGCATTCTAACTATGCCATATCACCCGAAAGTTCCCGTCTTCGAGTATTTCTGCCAGCTGCTCCAGTTCATCAGAGTGCCAGTCTTTTGCTGTTTCCGCAGAACCGGTGAATTTTACGCAGGTTCCGCAGGAAGAGCTTAAAGACCTTGGCACCGGCATGATAACAGCCGGATAACCTTCCCCATCACATTTTTTCTTAAACACCATTGCCCCGAAATGGGAAAAAAATGTGGCTATATAGTT
>CAKRVB010000037.1 GCA_934408725.1 uncultured Marvinbryantia sp. | reverse complement strand
TCCTCTGAAATACGCAGTTCCTCTTTCATTCCATGACTCCAGTTTGTATAAGCGGCATAGGCAGATACTGCACCAACAGTCATCGTGGCAATAAGTGCCACAGCCACATATTTTTTCCTTGACTTTTTCACTGGTTTCTGATACGTTACGATTTTATCGCTACTGCTGCCGGCATCTTTCCGGATCTGTTCAAATGCCATATTTGCTTTTTCTGTTACAATATCAGGGATTTCAATGTTTTGCTGTAATGTATAAATCGTATTATTTTTCTTCATTAATTCGCCCTCCTTTGCCGTAATTCAAAAGCTTCTGTCAGGCGGTCACGCCCTCTGGACAGTCTGCTTTTCACCGTGCCTTCTGAAAGATCCAGTATCTGGCTGATTTCACTGACTTTAAATCCTTCTACATAATACAGCATCATGATCAGTCTGTATTTTTCTGAAAGAGAATCTAAGGTCTGCTTCCATTCAATATTTTCATACTCCTGCTCACGGTATGCCGGATCTGGAATATAGTCTTCCCATGCTACGGTTTTATTTGCTCTGATCAGGTCATAGCATTTATTAACCAGAATTCTGGTCATCCAGGTACGAAAATATCCATCATGCTTCAAACTCCCCAATTGTTCCCAGCAGGCCAGTATGGTATCTGAAATAGCGTCTGCCACATCTTCATCCTGTGATAAAATGGATCTGGCAGTTTTATACATGTTTTGCATCTGAGACTGCATCAGCTGTGTGAAAGCTTCTGTATCACCTCTTTTTGCCATATTGACTAATTTCTCCACTTTGCTTCTCCCTTCTGAAAATCTGTACGTACAGGAACATGTTTTTTAACTGTTCTATCTATTAGACGCAGAAAAATGCCAAATGGTTCCAAAATATTTTATAATATGATTACCTGCTGTTTCATAAGCTTATATGACCGTTATACCTGACATTGCCCGATAAGTCCATCCCCGAAGACTAACTTGCATATATTGGCAGGTAAGTTGCAGATTTTTTATTCAGAATACGCAGTCTCTCTGTTATAATATAAAGATGCCAGGTCATTGTTCAGAACCCACTGTTCCGCGAGGTGTTTTGGCATGAATATAGCTGATTCCGCCGTTTGGTACCTGGTGTTCAGAACTGTTTCGGCCCCGGAAAAGAAGAATCTAGCTGATTCCGTGGTCAGATACCGGGTGTCCAGAAGCGATTCGGCCTCGGAAATGAAGAATTTAGTTGATTCCGCCGTCTGGTACCGAGTGTCCAGACCGATTCGGCCCCGGAAATGAAGAATCTAGCTGATTCCGTGGTCAGATACCGGGTGTCCAGAATCGATTCGACCTCGGAAAAGAAGAACTTAACTGAATGATTAGGAAAGGATATACATATGGAACAAATACTTATCATGGAAGACGATATGGCATTAAATAAAGGTCTGTGCAAGGCTCTGACAACCGACAGCCGACAGCTGATCTCCTGCACGGATATCCGGTCAGCCAGAGAGCAGATCCTGTGCAGCACTCCATCTCTGATCCTGCTGGACATCAACCTTCCAGATGGCAACGGACTGGATTTCCTGAAGGAAATCAAAAAAGGAAGTGATCCCATCCCTGTTATTCTGCTCACGGCCAATGATACCGATCTGGATATTGTAAACGGACTGGAGCTGGGAGCAGATGATTACATCACCAAACCATTCTCTCTCGCTGTTCTGAGAGCCAGAGTCAATACGCAGCTGAGGAAAATACCTTCTGCCACTGTGTCAAACTCTGTCATTACCATCGATGATTATTCCTTTGATTTTTCCACCATGGAATTCTCTATCCGCAATAAAAAAGTGGAACTGAGTAAGACGGAGCAAAAGCTTCTCCGTCTGTTGATTGAAAATCGTGGCACGGTCATGAGCCGTTCTGCGCTGGTGGATCGCATCTGGACAGACGGTGCTGAATATGTAGACGAAAATGCGCTTTCTGTGACCGTCAAACGTCTCAGGGACAAGCTGAAAGCCCATTCATACATCAAAACCATTTATGGAATCGGATATAGCTGGGTGAATGAGCCATGACAGATATGATGATTTTTCTATTCATGATACTTGCACTTATCTGTATGCTCCTGCTGGTTTTCCGGTACCGCTGGCGTATGAACAGGACTTTTCATACGATGGAACACATGCTGGATGCAGCAATGAAGGGTGATTTTACCGATACGATGTTCGATGAAAGCCGCCTGTCTGCACTGGAGACGAAATTTGCTCATTATTTTTCCGCTTCTGCCATTTCAGCCAGAAATGTGCAGCAGGAAAAAGATAACATCAAAAAATTAGTGGCGGATATCTCCCACCAGACAAAGACACCCATTGCCAATCTCCTGCTCTACTGCGAGCTTTTACAGGAAGAAGAGTTACCGGAATCTGCTACCGACAATGTCAATGCATTATATCGACAGACGGAAAGACTTCGTTTCCTGATAGATTCCCTTGTCAGGCTGTCCCGGCTGGAAAATGGCATTATTTCCCTGTCTGTGAAACAGCAGGATCTTCAGCCTGTGCTGGAAACGGTGGTTAGCCAATATATGGCAAAAGCAGATCAGAAAGGCTTGTCTCTTCTCTTAGAGGATACTGAGACAAAAGCTGCTTTTGATGCAAAATGGACGGCAGAAGCACTGGGGAATCTTCTCGATAATGCCATAAAATACACGGAGCATGGAAGTATTCGCCTTTCCGTGAAAGCCTATGAAATGTTTGTTCGAATCGATGTATGTGATACAGGTATCGGTATTTCCGAATCTGAGCAGGCACAGATTTTCTCCAGATTTTATCGTTCCAGAGAGGTCAGCGAGCAACAGGGCGTAGGCATCGGCCTGTATCTTTCCAGAGAAATCATCTCCAGTGAAGGGGGATATATGAAAGTGCAGTCTGAACTCGGAAAGGGTTCTGTTTTTTCTGTATTTCTGCCAGGATAAATTCTGAAATCTTACAAAACTGTCAGATTTATGCTGCTTCTGGAAAGAATGTGGAAAGAATCGCATGCCATAATTTATACATCATCATATTAGGAGGTAACATTATGGCAATTTTACAGGTTGAAAATTTAAAGAAAATATATGGCACAGGACCCAATGCTGTTCATGCACTGGATGGGGTGAATCTAAGTGTGGAAAAGGGAGAATTCGTAGCGGTAGTCGGCACCTCCGGCTCTGGAAAGTCTACGCTTCTGCATATGCTGGGCGGTCTGGATCGTCCAACCAGCGGAAAAGTACTGGTGGATGGAAAAGACATTTTTTCACTAAAAGAAGAAGCTCTCACGATCTTTCGGAGACGCAAGATCGGTTTTGTTTTCCAGAGCTATAACCTGGTTCCGGTTCTGAATGTATATGAAAACGTAGTGCTTCCTATTGAACTGGACGGTAAAAAAGTGGATAAAACATTCATACAGGCCATCCTGCAGACACTGGGATTAAGAGACCGTCAAACAGCTCTGCCAAACCAGCTCTCCGGTGGTCAGCAGCAACGTGTGGCAATAGCCCGTGCGCTGGCTTCCTCTCCTGCGATCATCCTTGCAGATGAACCGACCGGCAATCTGGATTCCAGGACCAGCCAGGATGTGTTAAGTCTTCTCAAAGTAACCAGTCAGAAATTCTCACAGACAATGGTCATGATTACACACAATGAAGAAATTGCTCAGATGGCTGACCGCATTATCCGAATCGAGGATGGAAAAATTCAAAATCAGCAGACATGGAGGGGACAGGCATGAAGGTAAAAAATCAGGTATGTATCCGCCGCTTAAGCTATCGAACACTCAAAGCTTCCAGGAAAAAACATATCATTGCCATTCTTGCAATTGCTTTGACTACCCTGCTGTTCACTTCACTTTTTACCATCGCAGGATCCATAAACAACAGTTATCAGACGTATACGTTTCGCCAGATTGGCGGATATGCCCATGGAACCTTTAAAGATGTGAATGCGGATCAGATTGCTGCCATTTCCGCCCATTCTAAGGTGCGTGAGACGGGACTGCGAACAGTCATCGGCTATCTGGATACCGGTGTATTTTCAAAATTGCCTGCAGAAGTCAGCTTTATGGACGCAAATTGTACCAAATGGAGCTATGCATCCCCAACCACCGGCCATACTCCGGAACGTGGAAAAGAGATCTCCATGGATACCACCAGCCTGGAGCTCCTTGGAATCACACCGAAAATCGGTGCACAGATTGAGCTGACCTGGAGAGTCGGCACGAAAGATGGTGGTTTGACTTATGAAAAAACAGATACTTTCACCTTAACTGGCTGGTGGGACTATGATGACTTAAGTCCGGTTCATTATATTAATATTTCAGAAGAATATGCAAAAGAAGTAGAAACAGAAGCACAGACTCACGGTATTGCATCCTTTCGTTCGGATCTGAATGTGATGATGAAATCTTCTGTCAATATCCAGGGACAGATGGAACAGGTAGATACAGATCTGGGCTATGACTGGGAAGACACCAGTAAAGAAAACTGTGTACGTATTGGCGTGAACTGGGGATATACTTCCGCCCAGCTTGGACAGACCATGGATGTGCAGACGCTTATTGCAATGATTGCTTTTCTGCTGTTGATCATTTTTACCGGTTATCTGATTATTTACAATATTTTTCAGATTTCGGTTACAGAAGATATCCGATTTTACGGTTTGCTGAAAACAATTGGTGTCACACCACGGCAGCTTCGCCGCATCATCCGCTGGCAGGCACTCTTTTTGTCTGCTGTTGGCATTCCCATTGGATTGCTTCTGGGCTATGCAGCCGGAGCCGTGCTGGCACCGGTTGTGATAAAAAGCACCACCTTTGGAACGGTTCATACCTCCTTAAGCAATTCCCCACTTATTTTCCTTGGTTCTGCGCTGTTTGCGCTACTCACCGTGTTCTTCTCTGCTTTTCGTCCAGGAAGACTGGCTGGGAAAGTATCGCCTGTGGAAGCAGTAAAATATACGGATACCGGGCACTCCAGAAAAAAGAAACGTCAGACCCGTGGCGCCAAAGTATATCAGATGGCCTATGCCAACCTGGGAAGAAACAAATCTAAGACATTCCTGGTAATTATTTCACTGTCACTGTCTGTTGTACTTTTGAATATACTGGTCACTTTAACAGGCGGATTTGACATGAACCGCTATCTGGCAAAACAGACCTGTGCAGATTTTATCGTCAGTGATACGGATTATTTCCGCTTTCGGGGAAGCAACGTAGAATGCATTTCCAGAGACACGATTGCGCAGATTCAGGAACATACCACTGCGTCTCTTTCTGGCTGTGCCTATACGCCATCTGTGCAGACCAGTATCTGGATATCCGAGCAGGCCTGGCGTGACAATGTGCAGAATCATCTTACAGAAGAAGAATTTGAGCAAAGCCTTCAGGCGCTTCCCGAAAAAGATGGACTGGTTCAGGACACGTTTCTGCTGGAGGGGATGGATGACACACTGATTGACAGACTGACAGTGCTAGAAGGGAATCTGGAGGATCTTCGTTCTCCTGACAGCTCAGCGATCGCTTTCGTTGTTCACGCAGATGATTACGGACACGCATCTGTCCCAGACTCTTATCCGGCCATTGGGGACTCTGTTACGATGAACTATGGGACAAAGAATGTCACTTATAAAGTATGTGCTTATGTTACAGTGCCTTATTCCATGAGCTACCGCTTTTCTACACTTGGATATGAAGCGGTGATTTCTGCCGATACGATGGAAAAAGACAGTGGTACAGAGATCTATCCTCTGCTCTATCTTTTTGATACGCCAGATAAATCTGCAGAACAGGAAGCGGAACAGTATCTTTCTGAGTTGACTCACCAGGAACTTACTGACATGATGTACGAAAGTAAAGCTGTGCTTCGTGCTGATTTTGAAAACTTCCGGCATATGTTTCTGCTGATCGGCGGTCTTCTCTGCGGTATCATTGGACTGGTTGGCATCCTGAACTTCTTTAACGCTGTTATGACCGGAATTCTTGCACGAAAGAAAGAATTTGCCGTTTTACAGTCTATTGGAATGACCAGAAAACAAATGCAGAACATGCTCATTTACGAAAGCCTGTTTTATACTCTGGGTTCTTTCGTGATTGCGTTGGTACTTTCGATCCTGTTATATGCAGCAACCGCACATCTTCTGGAAGCTGTGCTTTGGTTCTTCCAGGCGCACTTTACGATCCTGCCGGTGCTGCTCATGATCCCGGTATTTCTGCTTCTTGGAATCGGCATCCCTACTGTGGTTTATCATCAGACAGTCAGACACAGTATTGTAGAGCAATTACGGGAACTGGAATAATGCGTTTCAGTTTTCGATCCGCAGCATACGATACCCGATACCGATATGGGTCTGTATATACTGTACTCCATTTTTATCCGGCTGCAGCTTTTTTCGCAGCGTTGCCATAAAGACTCTCAGGGATGCGACATCATTTTCGGATGTCCTTCCCCAGATCTGCTGAGTGATATAGGTATGTGTCAATACCTTTCCCAGATTGTGCGACAACAGACACAGCAGCTTATATTCAATTGGTGTCAGATGCAGCTCCGTGTCTTTCAGATAGGTACAGCCAGCGGTATAATCGATCTTCAGATCCCCATTCTGAAACAGAGATGTTTCCTGGCTGTCACCAGCCTGAATGATGGAAAGACGACGCTGTGTCACCCGAATACGTGCCAGCAGTTCTTCTACAGAAAATGGTTTGGTGATATAATCGTCCGCTCCTGCATCCAGTGCTTCGATCTTATCGGTATCCTCACTCCTTGCACTGATGACAATGATCGGCATATTGGACCAGGTACGGATCTTTTTTATGATATCGACGCCTTCCATATCTGGCAGCCCCAGATCCAGCAGCACAATATCCGGGTTATGGGAGGATGCCTCCAATAATGCGGTAGCCCCGTTTTCTGCTGCCAGATACTTGTAATCATGGGTTTTTAAGGTTGTGATGATCAGGCTGCGGATAGGGCGGTCATCTTCCACAACCAGTATCGTTGTTTTATTCATGTAATATCACCTCACTGAGCTGTAATGTAAAGGTAAAGATGCATCCATGTGGATGATGATCCGTAAGAACCAGATTCCCATCATGCGCCTGAATAATCGACTTGCAAAGTGCCAGTCCAAGTCCCAGGCTTCGCTGACTGTCTGCAATCGTATTTTTCCCGGTGTAAAACATCTCAAATATATGCGGTTTCATTTCTTCGGAGATGCCTGCTCCGTTATCCTCTACGCAAACCTCCGCTTTTCCATTTTTCTTCTTCCCACAAATGCGGATCACGGAACCTGGCGGTGTATACTTTATGGCATTGTCAATCAGATTCACCAGAACCTGAATAATCAGCCGCACATCCACACGTACCAGAAGCAATTCTTCGCACTCAGTCAGGATCTGATATGCTTCGTGTTTACGGCTGACATGACGCAGAGATTCCGCAATGATTTCATCCAGCAGCTGATCCGTAAATTTGAACTTCAGACGTCCATCATTCAGTCTGGTAATAGATAACAGATTTTCCACCACTCCGGTCAGCCATTCTGCATCCTCATAAATGTCCGTGTAAATCTGCTGCCTGGTGGCGTCATCCAGTCCGTCTCCATTGTTCAGAAGCATATCTGCATTCCCGGATATCGAACAAAGAGGGGTTCGCAGGTCATGGGATATCGCACGCAGCAGATCTGCCCGAAGCTGTTCATTTTTAGCCAATACGGCATTTTTTTCTTTTTCCAGTGCATTCCGGGAATTCTCCATAGCCAGCGCACATTCATTTATCACAGAAAGCAACACACTATATTCAAAAGAATCCAGCGGATGGTTCTGTACAGGAATGCCAATAACCCCATATACGTGATCTTCAATACGAATAGCCAGATACAGGCACCTGGCATTACTGAAATGTTTGGTCGTTGCCCCTGCCCGCTGACGGTTTTCATATACCCATCTGGCAGCTTCCGCTTCCGTCTGTACCAGAAGCTGCTCTTCTGCTTTCGCCTTTTCTTCTCCCTCATTCTGATTCTGGCTGTGAAATACCATACCATCGGATAATACTTCATTTTCTGACACATAGGCCACAATGCTGCGCTTCAGCAGACGCACCAGCTGCGTACAGGTTACACTTAAGATCTCGTTACTGCTTTTCGCTTTTTGCAGCAGCTGGTCTGTGTCAAACAGGATCTGTGTACGAAAAGCCAGCTGGGCCGAGAGTCTTGCATGATTTTTTAATTTTGCTGCCAGTGTCCCGGTAAGTACCGAAGAGATCAGCATAATCAGAAAGGTCACAGGATATCCTACTGCATAGGTCTGAAAAGACATTCTAGGCTCTGTAAGGAAAAAACAAAACAACACGACACTTAAAAAAGAACCTGCAAGACTGCAGAGATATCCATTGGTCAAAATAGAGGTAAGCAATACGCCAAGCATATAGATCGTCACAATATTCGTATCGGTAAAATGATGCTTTTGAAATACCAGGCCAATCAGCGTACACACGGCAAAGATCGATATGGTCAATAGCATATCTTTCACAGATGGCTTTTCCGTATACAGGGGGAAATGGGGCTTATGATAAGTTACAGTGCCGAACGTATCCGGAATGATATGAATATCAATGTCCGGGATCAGTGATATCAATTTTTCTGTCAGTGTCTGTCTGCTGAAAATATGGTTCTGCCTGACATTACTCTGCCCTATCACAATTGTGGTTACACTGGATAGCTGTGCATATTCTGCAATCTGCACCGGCACGTTTTCTCCGTGTGTCATAACAATCTCAGCTCCCATCTTCTCAGCAAAACGGATATGCTTTTCCAGTCTCTCCTGATCAGACTGTTCCTGTCTGACGCCATTCTGGACATAAAGCGCTGTAAAACGTGAATGGAAGGTATGAGCCATCTTTGCTGCAGTAGCTATAATTTTTTCATTGGATGGAGATGCCGACAGACAAACAAGAATATGTTCTTCTGTCTCTTGCTTTTTTTCTTCAGGTATATGAGGATTCATTTTTAGCCACCTTATTTTTTAAATCTTGTTATGAATACTATTCTACAGACATTTTATCACAAATCCAGTTTATTTTTTTCGTTTTTATATTTATTTTGAATGATGTCCCATTTCCTCACCAGCCAGAATCCAAAACCGCCAAATAATATCATACCGGCTATAACTAAAATATCCAGCATTCTTTTTCACCTCTTCTCATCAGATATGAAAACATTTTTGAATTTCTTTGTATTCTCCCAGAACCAGCAGCGTGACATTCTCTGTAAGAAGTGTATCTGCTGATATGGTAATACTGATTTCCCCATCTTTTTTTACTGCAAGAATATTAATATTGTGTCTTTTTCGAATATCCAGTTCGCCAACGGTTTTTCCCACCCATGCTTCCGGAACCTCTACTTCAAATATAGCATGGGACGCATCGACTTCCATATAGTCCAGGATATGATCGTCTGTATAACGGATCGAAGCCCATTTTGCCACCTGTTTTTCCGGGTAGACGACTTTATCTGCACCATTGCGCAAAAGGAACTTTTCCTGTACATCCCGTTCTGCACGGGAAATAACCAGTTTTGCTCCAAGTTCTTTTAACAGGGAGGTTGTTTCCAGAGAATTCTGAAAATCTCCTCCAATGGTTACAAAGCAAATATCATAGTTTCCAATTCCAAGAGACTTTAAAAATTCCGCATCTGTACTGTCTCCAATCTGTGCATTGGTGACAAAAGGCAGGACTTTATTTACCCGTTCCTCATTGACATCCACTGCCATCACCTCATGTCCCAGCTGATTCATCTGCAGGGCAACATGTTTTCCAAAGCGTCCAAGTCCAATTAGTAATATATTTTTCATGTCTATTTCATCTCCATTTTATCCAACTGTTATTTTCTCTAATGGTAATTTTGCATTTCCTGTTTTCTTTTTTGAAAATACCGCATAGATCAGTGTCAGTCCTCCGACCCGTCCCAGATACATCAGTACAATCAGCACATACCTGGAAGCAAGATGCAGTCCTGGGGTCACTCCAAGTGTCAATCCTACTGTTCCCACAGCAGAAGCCGCTTCAAAAAGACTGTCCAGAAGCGGTATTCCATTCTGAACACTGATAAGAAACCCACCACCTAAAAACAATCCCAGATACATCATAGCGATCGTTGCTGCATTTTTTATCACATTGCTGTCTATTCTGCGGCCAAAAGCACTCACTTCTTCCCTGCTGCGAAAAGTAGCAACTGTGTTCAATATGAGGATCGTAAATGTGGTTGTTTTCATGCCTCCGGCAGTGGAACCAGGAGAGCCTCCAATCAGCATCAGCAAAATCATGACTGCTTTTGATACCTCTGTCATATTGGAAAGATTTTCTGTATTAAATCCGGCAGTTCTTGGTGTAACAGCCTGGAAAAGAGAAGCGAGAAAACGTTTGCCGGCAGGCATTTCCTGAAAATCAGAAAAGAAGAAAAACAAAGCCGGCAGGATAATCAGAAACAGAGTGGTAACAAGAATTACCTTGCTCTGCATCCGATAACGTTTCAGCTTCCCCCTGTTCGTACAGATATCTTCCCAGGTAAGAAATCCAATGCCTCCAATGATGATCAATAACATAATCACTATGTTGACGATGATATTTCCGGCATATCCGGTAAGGGAAGGAAACGTATTCTCTGCTGTACCTAAAATATCGAATCCAGCATTGCAGAATGCGGAGATCGAATGAAAAACAGCCATCCAGATTCCCTTTACTCCGTAGTCACGGCAAAATACAGGTAATAACAGCAATGTTCCACATAGTTCAATCAAAAATGTCCCTTTTAAAATAAATCTGGTCAGTCGGACAATTCCACCTACCTGAGGCGCTGAAATCGCATCCTGCATGGTGCTGCGCTGCATCAGTGAAATCTTTTTCCCGGACAGTATCGTTACCGCTGAAGCAACTGTGACGACTCCAAGCCCTCCGACCTGAATCAGAATAAGGATCACAGCCTGTCCAAAAACAGACCAGTAACTACCGGTATCACGGACTGCCAATCCAGTCACACATACCGCTGATGTTGCGGTGAAGAGAGCATCGTGGAAAGAAGTGACTGCTCCTTTTGTGGATGAAATAGGGAGCATCAGTATGACTGCTCCAAGCAAAATCACACCTGCAAACCCAAGAATGATTACCTGAAATGTAGTCAGATGTTTTTTTCTGTGCATATTCTCTGGCATAACACTCTTATACTCCTTTCAAATCTTTTCGCAGTTCATTATATAGAGACGCATTCTAAAATGGTGTAAGGTTTTCAGATATGGTATTAAGATTATATAAAGACTATTTGCAAGAGAACTTTGTCCTTTACATTTACATTTTTTTCCTGAAATGATATGATTTTGAGAGATAGAATCTAGCTGATTCCGTGGTCTGGTTCCGGGTGTCCAGAACCGTTTCGACCCCGGAAATGAAGAAGCTAGCTGATTCCGTGGTCTGGATCCGGGTGTCCAGAACCGTTTCGGCCACGGAAATGAAGAAGCTAGCTGATTCCGTGGTCTGGTATCGGGGATCCAGAACCAATTCGACCTCGGAAATGAAGAAGCTAGCTAATTCCGTGGTCTGGTTCCGGGTAGCCAGAACCAATTCGACCCCGGAAAAGAAGAATTTTATAAGGAGATCTAAACACTATGTATACCAACTCCGCTTACTGGAATCAGTCGAAAACCGATTTTCATGATCAGACGCATCCGCTTTTTATCGAAAGCTGTGGTATCTGCCGCTTATATACACTGGATAAACGGCCGATTAACCGCCCAAACGGCCGTCTGGACTATCAGATTCTTTATGTGGCAGCAGGTAAAGCATATTTTAAGACAGATGGAAAGGAACGCATTGTAGAAGCCGGCAACATGGTGATCTACCGGCCCAGGGAACCACAAAGCTATTATTATCTTGCTGCTGATCAGCCGGAAGTCTGCTGGATTCATTTTACGGGAAACGATGTGGAAAATATTTTAAACCGCTATGGAATTCAGCCGGATACGCATGTATTTTATACTGGCACTTCCATGGAATATAAGAATCTGTTCCTGTCTGTGATACAGGAATTACAGCTTACCAAAGAAGATTATGAAGAAATGCTGGTTCACTATTTTATGGAGCTTCTGATCCGTATTCACCGTATGTCCTTTGTAAAGCCACATAAAAAGAGCATGCAGATTTTCCGGGATATGGATGATGCGGTAGAATATTTCCGCCAGCACTACAGTAAGCCGATCAGTGTAGAGTCTTACGCAGCGGAGCACAACGTCAATACCGGTGGATTTATTAAGAACTTTAAGGCTTATACCGGAACCACCCCGGCACAGTTCATCCAGTCAGTACGGATGATGAATGCCAGGGTGATGTTGGAAACTACCGATAATAATATTTCTGAGATTGCAGATCTGGTGGGATATGATGATCCACTGTACTTCAGCCGTCTGTTTCGGAAACAGTTTGGCTGTTCTCCTTCCCAGTTCCGAAAACGCGAGCTGAGCTGATACAAAAAACCGCTTTCAAAAGGATGTTCCCTCTGAAAGCGGTTTTTTCATTTAAGTCAGTTTTTTTAGTCTTCGTATCCGTTCGGATTCTGTGACTGCCATCTCCAGCTGTCTTCACACATCTCAAGGATGCCGTTTTCAGCTTTCCAGCCCAGTTCTCTCTCTGCCTTGGATGCATCCGAATAGCAGGTGGCAATATCGCCAGGTCTTCTTGCCTTGATCACATATGGGATCTTTACGCCAGTTGCAGCTTCGAAGTTCTTTACAATGTCCAGAACGCTGTAACCTTTTCCGGTTCCCAGATTGTAGATATTCAGTCCCTGATGTCCTTCCAGCTTCTTCAGAGCCTTTACATGCCCCTTTGCCAGGTCCACTACATGGATATAATCTCTGACGCCGGTTCCGTCCGGTGTATCATAGTCATTACCGAATACGCCCAGTTCTTTTAACTTACCGACTGCAACCTGTGTGATGTATGGCATCAGGTTGTTCGGGATACCATTTGGGTTCTCTCCCATGGTTCCGCTCTTATGTGCACCGATTGGGTTGAAGTATCTCAGTAATACCACATTCCATTCTGGGTCTGCCTTCTGAATATCTGTCAGAATCTGCTCCAGCATAGACTTAGTCCATCCATAAGGATTGGTGCACTGTCCCTTCGGGCATTCCTCCGTGATTGGAATGATGGCAGGATCTCCATAAACGGTTGCAGAGGAAGAAAAGATGATGTTCTTTACTCCATGCTGTCTCATGACATCTACCAGAGTCAGTGTTCCGGCAATATTATTCTCATAATATTCCCAAGGCTTTGCAACGGACTCTCCTACCGCCTTCAGTCCTGCAAAATGAATACAGGAATCAATCTGTTCTTTGTCAAATACTTCGTTCAGTGCCTCTCTGTCAAGGATATCTGCTTTATAAAAAGTAACTGGCTTTCCTGTGATTGCACTGACTCTGTCCAGCGCTTTTTCACTCGCATTACTTAAATTATCTACAACTACTACATCATAACCTGCGTTCTGAAGTTCTACTACGGTGTGGCTCCCAATATATCCTGCGCCACCTGTTACCAAAATTGCCATAATCGGTTCCTCCTTTTTCTCCTGTGATCTCAGATCTTCATGATGTTCTCTGTTATCATCATTTAATCATAAAAGATCATAGTTGTACATAAACAGAATAACACAAAACATGGACAAAATGCTATAATTTTTTAACTTTGCTTTCTGTATTCATACGATTCTTCGATAGCATGAATCAGATCCACAATCAAAGTATTGTATGGTACCGGTAATACTATTTTCTTTTTTTACATAGTTGGTAATTTTACGGTCCTTTCCGGCACCATTCTACAGTGTCCTGACCAGTGTGTTTTCTCTAAACGCCATGGAAAAGAAGAAATTACCTGATTCCGTGGTCTGGTGTCGGGTAGCCAGAACTGATTCGGCATCGGAAAAGAAGAATCTAGCTGATCCCGTGGTCAGATACCGGGGATCCAGAACTGATTTGGCCTCGGAAAAGAAGAATCTAGCTGATTCCGTGGTCAGGTATCGGGTAACCAGAACTGATTTGGCCTCGGAAAAAAAGAATCTAGCTGATTCCGTGGTCTGGTATCGGGTAACCAGAACCGTTTCGGCCTCAGGAAAGAAGAAATTACCTGATTCCGTGGTCAGATACCGGGGGACCATAACCGATTCGATCTCGGAAATGAAGAATCTAGCTGATTCCGCTGTCTAGTTCCGGATATCCAGAACCGTTTCGACCTCGGAAATGAAGAAATTAGCTGATTCCGTGGTCAGATACCGGGGGACCATAACCGATTCGACCTCGGAAATGAAGAAATTACCTGATTCCGTGGTCAGGTATCGGGTAACCAGAACCGTTTCGGCCTCGGAAATGAAGAAATTACCTGATTCCGCCGTCAAGTATCGGGGATTCATAACCGATTCGGCATCGGAAAAGAAGAAATTAGCTGATTCCGCCGTCAAGTATCGGGGATTCATAACCGATTCGGCATCGGAAATGAAGAATCTAGCTGATCCCGTGGTCAGGTATCGGGTAACCAGAACCGTTTCGGCCTCGGGAAAGAAGAATCTAGCTGATTCCGTGGTCTGGTTCCGGGTAACCAGAACCAATTCGGCCTCGGAAATGAAGAATTTACAGGACAAAATATTCTATTCTGCAATAAAGTTCTGGTCCATATGATATTGTCTAAATGAAAGGACTAATCCCCCAGCTATGCTGGGGAGAATAGAATAGGCGGAAGCGGTGAGGATAACAAAATAAAGCCCCCTGTGATATGATGAGAATGGTGTCGCAAACCAAACTCAAATCAAAGGAGGCGGTCCAAATAAACCACCAGTTGAACTGGTGGTTGCTAAATAGCTTATTTCATATCTTCCGAATAGTATGGAATGAGTATCTTTTGTCCATACTGTAGTTCACAGCCCAGGTTATTAATCTTCTGAATCTCGCTCACATAGGCTCTTCTGGATGTATATTCTTCTGACATGAAGCGATCTGCAATACTCCATAAGGTATCTCCACGATCCACTCGAACCTCAGTATAATATTTAAAAGCAGCAGGCTTCTCTGCAACTACCTGAAAATTGCAGAAAAATATAGCCAATAAGAAAGAAACCGACAATATGGACATGCATAAGGATATTCGTCTGTTTCTCTTTATCTGTTTTCTTCTTAATTTTTTTCTTCTACTCATTTTTCATCCCCCATTCAAAATAAGAACATTTGTTCTGCATGAATGTATTATATTACAAGAACATATGTTTGTCAATTTGTTTTCGAACATTCGTTCTTGTTTGTTTATCTCGCAAGATGACTTTTGAGCATGTACTAATTACGCAGAAAGAACCCATCCCAGGAAATGAAGATTCTAGCTGATTTCGTCGTCAAGTATCGGGGATTCATAACCGTTTCGGCCCCGGAAATGAAGAATTTAGCTGATCCCGTGGTCAGATGCCGGGTGTCCAGAACCGTTTCGACCACGGAAAAGAAGATTCTAGCTGATTCCGCCGTCTGGTTCCGGGTAGCCAAAACCGTTTCGGCCTCGGAAATGAAGAATTTAGCTGATTCCGTGGTCAGATGCCGGGCGTCCAGAACCGTTTCGGCCCCGAAAAAGAAGATTCTAGCTGATTCCGTGGTCAGATACCGGGTAGCCATAACCGTTTCGGCCTCGGAAATGAAGATTTAAGAAAATCCCACAGAACATTTGCAGTGAAATGCAACAAAAATCCCCCAGCCTTCTGACTGAGGGATCTCATAGATTATGTATTTATTTTTTATTCCACACCCAGATTCATCAGGCTGCTTCCACTGCTGCCTGTATTACCTGATACATTGCCTGTTACAGGCGTTGATACGCTGCTTCCACCAAATACCTGCTTTGCTTTTTCCAGGCCCGGTCCAAGTTCTTCCATAGTACGGTCATAAGAATCCTGGGCTTCCTGCTGAATATCACTGATGCCGGTTGTCTTTTCAATGTTCGCCACATCATCCAGCGGCAATATGTAATACTTGGAACCGTCATTATCCTGATAACGGTACACCCAGGTTGGCAGCAGATCTACATCTTTGATCTCTACACTGCCATCACTGTTCTGATGCAGAGTCAGTGTCACCATAGCTCCGTCTTCCGTATGTCCGGTTGGCATCTCATCCATCAGGTATGTGCGCTGATTGCTCAGTGCATTTCCTTCTGAATAAATACAGAACATATGTCCACTGCCATCGGAAGTATCCAGCACATCGATCGGCTGCTCACAATGAGGATGTCCGCCAATGATTGCATTCACACCAAGATCACACAGTTTCTGCGCCATCTCATCCTGATAGTCCGCTTCTTCCAGCTGATATTCAATCCCCCAATGCATCTGCGCAATGATAAACTGGGCACCATCTGACTTCATAGATGCAATATTGTTCTGCATTTCTTTATAAAAGCTGTCCAGATCATTATAATCAAATGAATTCACCAGATCCCAGTCTTCCTGCATAAGTGGAATCCCGTTCAGATTGGTGCCTTCCCCGTCTGTCTCATAGACATAATCAATGAATCCGACTTTCACACCATTGATCTCTTCCACCACATACTGCTTATCAGAATTCTTTTCCCGAACACCAGAAAATGCAATGTTTTTTTCATCATAGACCTGCATGGTACGATGGAATCCATCTGACCCGCCATCGTATACATGATTGGTAGCCAGAAATTGAAGATCTACACCACTGTCTTTGATGTTTTCAATAATTATGTCTGGTGAAAGGAACAACGGATATCCAGAATAACCGGCTTCTGGTCCGGCCAGTGCCCCCTCAAATTCGCAGGTCATAAAATCCGGTGCACTGTAATACGGCGTAATATATTTATAGATGGTAGAAAAATCATAATTTCCTTCTGCATCCGGATAAGAATCAATGAATGGAGAATGAAGCAGCATACATCCCGTACTTCCTATGGTAATATCTTTTTCTGGATATACATAAGCTGTTTCTGATTCGGTTTCGATTTCTGTTTCTGGAGCTGTTTTTACATTACCAGCTGCTCCATGGATCACATTGACGCATAAAATCACTATGCCCACACCAAGAATCGGCGTAAGAATGCTGGTTTTCCACTCCCCGCCAAACCATTCCCGGACAAGATACTTGCCATATTCCTGCGGCGTCAGTTCTGTACGGATATTGGCATGACGTTTTCGCTGCATCTCCCGTTCAGACTTCCACAGATTCACATTTTTTCTGAATTGTCTCTTAAGCTTTCCCAGATCCAGATCTCCTGAAACAGTCTTTTTTATTTTCTTTTTCGTTTTTGGAGTTTCAGTGTTCTCCTCTGTGTCAGAATCTGTTGTTTTTGTCACCTCATTTGTATCTGTCACTGGCTCAGATACCGTTTTATTCTCATTTCCTTCTATATCTGTATCTGATTCTGAATGATCGTCCTGAACGTCTTTTGGTGGCCCTTCCTTCGGCCTATTTGCTTTCTGTGAAGCTGCTTCCATTCGCTTTCTTCGTAATTCTTCCAGACGTTTTTCACGACTGTATACCGTGTTCCATGCTTCCCGTACAACTGGCTTGTCTGTTTCCGTTATGCTTTTTGTGACAGAATTTTCTTCTGTTCCATGTTCTTTTTCCCTGGTATTTTCTGCATCCATTCCATCTTCAGGAAGGCTTTCTCTGCTATGTTCTTCGTCCATCTTTCTCTCCCTCATGTCCTGTCAGACTTACTCTCTGGTATCATAGCATTTTTTCCATCATTTGTCATCGTTTATTCTTGATTATCACAAAATGGCCTGACAGTGACAAATAATCAGTAATTGGCCTACAGATTTAAGCCCTTCCGTCTAAAAATGGATGCAGAACACAAAAAGCCCCAGTGCCGCAGCACCGGGGTAATATTGTTATAACTATTCAGAACCCACTGTCCCGCGAGGTGTTTTGGCATGAAAATGCCAAAATCCCGAGACAGGCATATTCTTAATGATGGAATAACCGGATTCCGGTAAATGCCATGACCATCTGATATTTGTTACAGCATTCGATCACCAGATCATCTCGAACAGATCCACCTGGCTGGGCAATGTATTTCACACCGCTCTTATGGGCACGTTCAATATTATCGCTGAATGGGAAGAATGCGTCAGATCCCAGTGTGACACCGTCCATCTGATCTAACCATGCACGTTTTTCTTCTCTAGTGAGGACTTCCGGCTTTTCGGTAAATACTTTCTCCCATGCGCCGTCTGCCAGTACATCCATGTATTCTTCACCGATATAGACATCAATAGCATTGTCACGGTCTGCACGGCGGATACCTTCTTTGAATGGAAGATTCATAACCTTTGGATTCTGGCGGAGCAGCCAGTTATCTGCCTTCTGACCAGCCAGACGGGTACAATGTACGCGGGACTGCTGTCCGGCTCCAATACCGATAGCCTGTCCATCTTTTACAAAGCAGACGGAATTGGACTGAGTATATTTCAGTGTAATCAAAGCGATCTTCATATCTCGAATTGCATTTTCTGGCAGCTCTTTATTTTCTGTCACAATATTGGATAACAGTTCATCATTAATTGGCAGTTCCTGACGTCCCTGTTCGAAAGCAATGCCAAATACTTCTTTATGTTCAATCGGTGAAGGTCTGTATTCCGGATCAATCTGAATCACATTGTAGTTGCCGTTTTTCTTTGCTTTCAGAATCTCCAGTGCTTCATCGGTATAACCAGGGGCAATCACGCCATCAGATACTTCTCGTTTGATCAGCATAGCAGTGTCTTTGTCACAGATATCGGAAAGTGCAATAAAATCTCCAAAAGAAGACATTCTGTCAGCACCTCTGGCTCTTGCATAAGCACTGGCCAGTGGAGAAAGCTCGCCACAGTCATCTACCCAGTAGATCTTTGCAAGTGTATCCGTCAGTGGCAGTCCAATAGCTGCTCCAGCCGGTGATACATGCTTAAATGAGGTAGCTGCCGGAAGCCCTGTTGCTTCTTTTAATTCTTTCACCAGCTGCCAGCCATTCAAGGCATCCAGAAAATTGATATATCCTGGTCTTCCGGATAATACGGTAATTGGCAGCTCTCCTTCTTTCATATAAATTCTGGAAGGCTTCTGATTCGGGTTACATCCATATTTTAACTGTAATTCTTTCATGAACTTATTCGCTCCTGTTCTGTTATTATTGTAAATGGAATCCTTATGCTTCATTTTTATTTACAATCTTTGTCTCATATTCTCCTGTCTCAATATTGATATATCTGACAAACAGGGAAACTTTATTGTCTGCATTCAGACTGTTCCATAAAAGCTCTGTAAAAATCTCAATATTATCCTGAATTGCTACCAGCTTTGGTTCTCCTTCAAAGCTTGGCAGTGGATTGCCGTCACAGAGATAAGTATGAATAAAATGTCCCTCACCGGCTACCGGATTTTCATAAGAAAAAGTATATCGGTTGCAGGCAGCAGGATTGCCGTTGTTGCTCTTTAAAATGGACATCTGATAGTCAAATCTGCCATTTTCTACCGTCAGCATACCGGAAATACGTGGTGTATAATTCGGTGCATCCGGTTCGAATTCCCGGCTTCTTAAAGACTGCTCAAAAGTAAGCCCTTTTGAAATACCATCGTATACCGTATCTGTCTGATCTCCGTTGGTTACAATGGTCTCTTTTCCAAGTACACGAACTGGTGCATAAATAATCAGGCTCGGATCAGTCAGCTTCGACGGATCATAGGCCTGTGTACGGATTCCCTCGCCTTCGGTTACGAATACACGGTTTCGGCTGTTCTCGCTGCGGCCCATGATAAAATACGCCGTCACTGCATATTTGCCGTCCTCCGATTTTCCAATAACAATTCCTCTTCCAGGATAAGCATTTCCTTTCAATTCCTGTTCCAGTGATAACATTTTCATAAGTGTTCTCCTTTCAGTATGAATTCAAGTGCATATTCCCTGCCCGGCCTTTTCCAGTAAAAATAAGTCTTTTTTGCAATAAAAAAACCTGGGGACGCACTTAGTAAAAGACGTCACCCAGGCGGTCGGCTCTCAAACGTTGTACTCCCTGCAGGTTTTCCCTGCTCATCCGCCAGTCGTACAACTTCTTTTATCTTACACTATTCTTTTCAAATTCTCAAGCATTTTTTTATAACTTGAGAAACTCGCAAAGCGTGTTTCTCATAGTTGCATTTCCATACAAAATATTATATACTGGTAACAGAATACATGTTCGGGAGGACACAATACATGTCATATGGAAAAATCAGTCCGAAGCAGACTGAGATCTTAGAATATATTAAAAGTGAAATTATTAACCGTGGCTTTCCCCCAGCTGTCCGCGAGATCTGTGAAGCTGTGAATCTGAAGTCCACTTCCTCTGTTCATTCTCATCTGGAGACCCTGGAGCGGAATGGCTATATCCGCCGTGATCCGACCAAGCCAAGAGCGATCGAGATTGTAGACGATAACTTTAATCTTACCAGAAGGGAACTGGTGAATGTTCCGGTAGTTGGCCGTGTAGCCGCCGGTGAACCGATTCTTGCAGTGGAGAACGTGGAGAACTATTTCCCGATTCCCGCCGAGTTCATGCCGAACAGTCAAACCTTTATGCTGAATGTCAAAGGAGAAAGCATGATCAATGCGGGGATTCTGGATGGTGACCAGATTCTGGTACAGCAGCAGTCCACGGCAGAGAATGGAAATATTGTAGTCGCCTTGATTGATGACAGCGCTACTGTTAAGACCTTTTATAAAGAAGATGGTTATTATCGTCTTCAGCCAGAGAACGATACCATGGAGCCGATCATTGTAAAAGACGATCTGAAGATCCTCGGGAAGGTCATTGGTGTATTCCGATTCTTTCACTGACAGAATAAAAAGACCACACAGAAGTGATATCCATTACGATCCTTCTATGTGGTCTTTATTCATTTTACCCAATAAATCTATTTCAGTTCATCCAGAGAAATGGTCTTGCCGTCTCTCCAGATTCTCTCCAGATCATAGAACAGACGGTTCTCAGAATCAAATACATGGACAATGATATCACTGTAATCCAGTAATACCCAGTTTGCTGTCGCATAACCTTCCATCTGCTTTGCTTCGTAACCGGCTCTTCCCAGTGTCTCATCAACATTGTCTACCAGTGCCTGTACCTGATTCTTGTTGGTACCGCTGGCAATGATAAAGTAATCAGCCAGTACGGATACGCCTGTGATATCAATGACCTTGATATCCTCGCCCTTTTTATCTTCCAGTGCCTGTACTGCAAGCTTTACCATTTCTTTTGATTTTAAATTTTCCATTCTGCGCTCCTTTACTGTGCAGAGTCTCTCTGCGCCCTATAATATTCATAGGTCTGCATGGTCATCGGGTCCATTTTTTTGGAAGATTTCTCCAGATACACCAGGGTATCAGAAAGAATCTTAAACAATGCTTCATCCAGATCTACAAATGCCATCTTCCGCACCTCTTCCAGATTGGATGCTTTATTTCGCATCGGCTCAATATAATCCGAAATATAGATGATTTTCTCCAGAAGTGTCATCGCCGGCTTGCCTGTGGTATGACATGCGATTGCATCCAGAATCTCTGTATCCTCGATATCATATTTTGCCTTTGCAATATAGGCTCCCACCTTTGCATGCAGCAGAAACGGACTCATCTTTTCTGCTTCTGTAATCTCGATATGATTCTTCTCACAGATCTTCAGTTTCTTGCTATCCGGCATACACTTGGCACAGTCATGAAGAATTCCGGCGATCTGAGCCTTTTCCAGATCCTCTCCATACCGCATCGCCAATGCTGCTGCTGTATACATGACTCCTTCTGAATGCTCAAAACGGTCACGATCCAGATATTTCCGCAATGTTTTTTTTGTTTTTGAAAAATTGTAACTCATCTTAGATCTCACACTTCCTAAAGTTTGTTCTGCATTTACATATGATACAGGTCTGTATTTTTAATGTAAGAAATGACCGGATCAGGCAGATAATACCGCACACTTTTTCCTTCTCTGATCCATTCACGGAGCATTCTGGAAGACACATCCATGTTCGGTGCATCCAGAATGCGAATATCACATTCAAACTTCTGTGACAGATGCTGAATCTGCAGTTCCAGAGCCTGATCACTGACATGATCCCTTACTGCGGCCACCAGAACAGCCAGCTGCGAGATCCGCTCCGGATCCTTCCACTCTTCAAAAGTAAAAAGGGAATCTGCTCCCATGATAAAATAGTACTCCACATCTGGATTCTGGGCGGTCAGACGCTCCAGTGTCTCTCTGGTATAGGAATACCCCATTTCATGGGCATCATCCAGAGACAGCACCAGATGCGGATTATCCTCTATGGCAAGGCGCACCATTTCAATGCGCTCTTCCAGGGATGCCCGGTCACCCAGATTCTTTTTATGCGGTGGATTGCCACATGGCATAATCATCACCTCATCCAGGCCAAACTGATAATAGGCCCTCTCGGCAAGAATTAAATGGCCCACATGAATGGGATCAAATGTTCCACCTAAAATACCTATTTTTCTCTTCATTGGCACTACCTCCCACTATTTTGGAAGCATAATCTTCTTTTTGTTTTCTTTTCCCTCTTTGTATAATACGATCTTTTTACCAATCACCTGTACCACCTGTGACTTGGTACGTTCTGCTACCATCTGAGCCAGTTCCTTCGGGTCATCCATACAGTTCTGAAGCACGCTGATCTTAATCAGCTCCCGTGCTTCCAGTGCTTCTGCAATCGCTTTGGTGTTTTCCGGTGTCAGGCTGGCCTTTCCAATCTGGAAAATCGGATCCATGGTCATCGCAAGACTTTTCAAATATGCTCTCTGTTTACTTGTCATGCTGTTTTCCTCTATTTATAATAATCAAATGCAAGGCCATACATACGGACAGTATCGCCCTCCTGTATGCCTGCGTCTTCAAGTTCCTGTAAAATACCGGTATCCTTTAAGAAATTCTGGAAGAACAGGAAGCCCTTTTCTGACTCCAGATTGGTATAACCCAGCATCTTTTCAATCTTCGGTCCTTCCACAATGTAGGTGTGATCGTCTTCCTCAGATTTCGTAACGGTATATGGAAGATTGTCATCAATCCGTACTTCATCCGGGAAGAATTCCTGCTCAAATACCACCGGTTCCTGTGGAAGTCCGTTTAACAGATCCCGTACGTAATACAGCAGTTCCTTCAGTCCCTTTCCGGTTACCGCTGAAATCGGGAATACTTTGATACCCTGTGGCTCAAATTCATCTTTCAGTTTCTGTACCGGATCCTCACCATCTTCTGTATAAATGGCATCGATCTTATTCGCTGCAATCACCTGCGGTCTCTTAGAAATCTCCTCATTATAAGCACGTAATTCTTCATTGATCTTATAAACATCTTCAATCGGATCTCTTCCTTCGGTAGATGCCGCATCTACCAGATGGATCATGACCTTGGTACGCTCAATGTGACGTAAGAACTCATGTCCCAGTCCCACACCTTCGGATGCGCCTTCGATCAGACCAGGAATATCCGCAATAACAAAGCCGCTGCCATCCAGGTCTACCACACCCAGATTTGGGCTTAATGTAGTGAAATGATAGTTGGCAATCTTTGGCTTAGCATTCGTTACATGGGCCAGCAACGTAGATTTACCCACGTTCGGAAATCCAACCAATCCCACATCTGCGATCACCTTCAGCTCCAGAGATACCACCAGCTCCTGTGCCGGTTTTCCTGGCTGTGCATACTTTGGCACCTGCATAGTAGAGGTAGCAAAATGCTGGTTACCCAGTCCTCCTCTTCCACCCTTTAAGATGATCTGTCTCATATTGTCGCCAGACATATCGGCAATGACTTTGCCGCTCTCTGCATCTTTAATGACAGTTCCTTCCGGAACCTTTAATACTATATCGGAGCCATTTGCACCATGACATCTTGATTTTCCGCCATTCTCACCCGGTTGTGCGCTGAATTTGTGCTTGTGACGGTAATCTCCCAGCGTCGTCATTCCCTTGTCTACTTCAAAAATGACGTCACCACCTTTGCCTCCGTCACCGCCATCCGGTCCGCCAGCTGCTACAAATAACTCTCTTCGAAAACTGACATGTCCATCGCCGCCCTT
>CAKRVB010000036.1 GCA_934408725.1 uncultured Marvinbryantia sp. | reverse complement strand
GAGTTCGCTTTGCGTCATTTTTATTAGGAGGTATTCGTTATGAAGAAACTATCAAAATATTTGCTTTGGGCATTTGGCGCAGCTTGGATTCTTCAAATAATTGCCGGTATCCTTTTTCGCAAAGGAAACAGCATAAGCTATTCCGTGTTGCTGGCGCTGTCCATGTTTGCTCCACTGCTTGCATCTGTTATGTCTGGAGCAGAGATACGAAGAATTGGCTGGAAGCCACATATAAAGGGAAACTTTCGCTGGATTCTCATTGCATGGTTTGTTCCGGCTATTCTGGGAATGGTTGGTGCTGCGCTGTACTTCCTGTTGGTTCCTAATGCGTTTGATACAACTTTTGCATATGTCCGCACATTATTGGGAAATGAAGGACTATCCCAGTTAGAGAGCAATGGTCTTTCTGGTCAGACGTATGCAATTATCAGTGTAGTATCAGCAATTACATACGCTCCATGCGCTATGAGGATGAAAATATATGGCTGACACAGAAGATGATGGCCACATTGTATGATGTTGGTTTACCGACGATAAATGAACATTATATCGCTGAACTAAAATTTGTGATTGCAAACGAAAAATTGCCAACCAAGCAATTCTATGATAAAATATGAAAAATTAGTAACGATTCAGAACTCACTGTCCCGCGAGGTATTTTGGCTCGTAACTGTGAAGGTACTGAACAGCGCTGTACATGCTTATACATGGTTGTACATGTTTAAATGGAATGGAGGTATTGGATGCGTATCAGTTATAACCCGTTATGGAAAATGCTTATTGATAAAGGTATGAATAAAAAAGAATTAAGAGAGCTTAGCGGAATCAGCACAGCTTCTATGGCGAAATTGGGTAAGGGAGAGAATATCACTACAGATGTATTACTTAGAATTTGTACAGCACTGAATTGCCAGATTAGTGATATTTTAGAAACCCTGCCAGATGAGGAAACGAAAAAGAATGAAGGGTTCCGAGAAAAATACTAGGGGGAAAATAGATGTTTGATTTTGGTAATGCGAATGATGGCCAAAGAAAAGCTATTTCTACTACAGAAGGACCTGTTCTTATTACGGCGGGTCCTGGTACCGGAAAAACCTATACTTTGGTGCAAAGAGCTATTTATTTAATTGAAGAACGAGGCGTTAAACCAGAAGAGATTTTTATTGCTACGTTTACGGAAAAAGCAGCGAAAGAGTTAATCACACGTATCACAAACGAACTGGCGAGCAGAAATATCACAGTGAATGTTAACGAAATGTACGTGGGAACATTTCATTCGCTATGTCTTCGCATTATGAAAGATCAATTAGAGTATACAAGACTGAAAAAGAATTACAGATTATTGGATACATTTGACCAGCAGTATTTGGTTTTTAGGAATATCTACAAATTCAGAACGATTTCTGGAATTGAACATGTTATGCCGAAGGGTGGCGCCTGGAAATGGGCACAGGCAATCTGTGAATTTTCAAATAATTTGACAGAAGAGGTTGTAGATATTGACGCAATGCTTAGTGATCCCGATATGGAAATATCAACGATTGCTAAAGTTGTAAACACATACCAGACGATGCTTGATGAGGAAAATTTAATAGATTTTTCTGCGATTCAAACCGAGTGTTATCGACTGCTGACAGAGCACAAAGATATTCTTGAAGACCTGAGAAATTCGATTAAATACATAATGGTGGATGAATACCAGGATACAAATTACATTCAGGAACAGATTATATTTTTGTTAGGGAACCATGAGAATATTTGTGTAGTGGGTGATGATGACCAGGGCTTGTACAGATTCAGAGGAGCAACGATACGAAATATACTTGAATTTCCATCTAAGTTCGACGTGGGGAAATGTCAGATAATACCGCTTGTGATCAATTATAGATCGGATAGCGACATCGTGGATTTCTATAATAAATGGATGATTACCACGTCTGGATCAAAGTTTAAATTTGAGTGGGATAAATTTAGATATGATAAGAGAATCGCACCTCACGAGATTTCTAAAATCAAGAGTCCGTGCGTTGTAAAACTGGCAAGCAGGGACGATGAAGATGAATGGCATGAGAAGATCCTGGGCTTTATAAACAGGCTCAAGAATTCCGGAAAGATACAGGATTATAATCAGCTGGCGTTTCTGTTTAGCTCGGTTAAGCATGAGCGGGTGATATCTTTGGCAAGATTCCTGGAGGCTAATCACATCAATGTTTATTCTCCAAGATCGGACATGTTCTTCAAAAGAGAGGAAGTCATGCAGACACTTGGCTGCATGATGCTCATGTTTCCTAATTACGTGAAAGGCCTTGAGAATGGTGAATATAAGTTCTTGGATAACGCACACTACTTCTATTTCAGGGATTGTATAAAGGCAGCTAATGAATTGGTAACGAAGCCTGAGAATCTGGAACTTAAGAGATTTATCCGAGCACACGGGAAGAAACACGCTGCGATAGCGGCGAACTCATCAGGGACGACGGATGATACCTATTCCGGACTGTTATATAGGCTGTTTATGTATAAGCCATTCCGTGACATTCTGGACACTGATATTGGCGTTGGTGTAGTAGATATCAGGCCTGCCAGAAACCTTGCAAAGCTGACGCAGATAATCGGTAAGTTTGAGTATCTTCACAAGATAGATGTTTTGACAGGAAAATACATCGTTAAGAATACAGAGCTGCTATTCAATATGTATATCAAACTTCTCTTTGATGGCGGAATTGCAGAGTATGAGGATGAAGAAGAATATGCACCTGGCGGTTGTGTTTCGTTCCTTACGATTCATCAGTCAAAGGGCATGGAGTTTCCTGTAGTATTTGTGGATTCCCTGGGAAATGTTCCGAGGAAGAGCTACAAGGATATCCTGAATAAAATTGAAGGGAAATATTACCATAGAGAGGCATTTGAACCTTACGACGAAATGAAACTCTTTGATTTCTGGAGATTGTATTATACAGCCTTTTCCAGAGCACAGGATCTATTGGTGCTAACTTGCAGCGAAGATAAGAAAACACCAAGTAAGTACATTAAGGAAGTTTATGGCGAGCTTCAAAGTGTGGAGGCACTTGATCTTTCAGAGTTTACCTTTCATACAGTGAAAAGTGTGAATTTGAAAAACACCTTTTCATTTACGTCACATATCTCTGTGTATGAGACCTGTGCCCTTCAGTATAAATTCTACAAAGAATTGGAATTCATGTCTATTCGCCAGGGAGCTATGCTCTTTGGTACTTTGGTTCATGAAACGATTGAAGATGTACATCGTGCAGTTCTTAGGAACGAGACTGAAAAAATAACAAAGGAGAATATAACTGGCTGGTTTGACAGCAACTATGTATCACTTATCAAAACTGAACACGGTTATTTGGCTGAAGGACAACGTAAAGCAGCTTTAAATCAGATACTTCGATACGTTGAAAGACAACATGGCAATTGGAGTGCCATCCAGCAGGCAGAAGTCGATGTTAGCCTGGTGCAGCCGGAGTATATCATTGAGGGAAAAATAGACTTAGTGAAAGGCGAAAACGGAACGGTCGAGCTTGTTGACTTTAAGGCAGAAAAAAAGCCTGACATGGAAAAAATGAGCAATCAATTAGAGCACTATAGAAGACAGCTGCATATTTATGCTTATCTAATAGAGCAGCGAACCGGCCAGAAGGTAAGTAAGATGCATTTGTATTACACTGGAGAAGAGAATGGTAATCCTATGATCAGTTTTCCGTATACGAAGAGTGCAATAGATGGAACGGTGGCTGCGTTTGATGATACAGTTCATAAGATTTTGAAAAAAGACTTTAAGAGTTGTTCAAATGATCCTAAGACTTGTTCCAACTGTGACTTCAGGTACTACTGCCAGAAATAACTGAGAAAATTGAAGATAACCTATGGAGGAAATAAAAATGGATGAGCAATTGACTTTTAAATTTGCAGAGAGACCTACTATAAAAGGCTTCCCTGAACTTCGTTGGACCGGTAAGAGACCATACCGATCCACCCAGTATTACCCTGCACAGTTACGCGAGCGTTATGGCGAGGAAAAGGACGGATGGATCAACCAGATATTCTGGGGAGATAACCTTCAGGTTATGAGCCACATGCTTAAGGCGTACCGTGGGAAGATTGATCTTGTTTACATTGACCCGCCATTCGATTCAAAGGCTGATTACAAAAAGAAAATAGAAGTAAAGGGTATTGGAAAAACTGAAACAGATAGCACATCGTTTGAAGAGAAACAGTATGGCGATATCTGGACGAATGACGAGTATTTACAATTCATATATGAAAGACTTGTGATTTTAAGGGAATTATTGTCAGAAAAGGGCTGCTTGTATTTACATTGCGACTGGCATAAGTCACATCATCTTAGAATGCTGTTAGATGAGGTTTTTGGACCGGACAAATTTGTAAATGAAGTTATTTGGCATTATTCTGGCGCAGGTACACCAAAGGGATGCTGGGCAAAACGACACGATAATATTTTTGTTTATTCAAAAACAAACAATTATGTGTTTAATGCCGATTCGGTCAGAACGGAATATGCAGCTACTACAATTGAGAGATTTAGCCACGCAATAAATAATGTTAGAAATGGAATAAATTTTGGGAGTCAATCGCTGAACCCGCTTGGAAAATATCCTGAAGATGTTCTGGATGTTTCAATAGAAGCACCTTCAGCAAGTATAAGAACTGGTTATCCTACTCAAAAACCAGAAGCCCTGTTAGAAAAAATAATAAAAGCATCGTCTAATCCTGGTGATATAGTTTTTGACTGTTTTATGGGAAGTGGCACTACACAGGCTGTTGCCATGAGGCTGGGGAGACGATTTATAGGGGCAGACATTAATTTGGGAGCGATTCAAACGACAACAAAGAGACTTTTAGGCAACATAGATGGGTTGGAGAATAGAGATAACTTATATACTGGTTTTGAAGTGTACAACGTTAATAACTATGACTTTTTCCGAAATCCTATTGAAGCAAAGAATTTGATTATGGAAGCCCTTGAAATTCAACCATTTACTCAGGAAAATGTGTGGGACGGTGAGCTGGATGGCCGCATGGTTAAGATAATGCCGGTTAACCGTATAGCTACCAAAGCAGATCTTGAGGCGCTTAAGGCGAATCTTCCGTATAAAGCATATGAAAAGAGAAAAGAGGAGAATCCGAGACAGCCGGTAGAATTGATAACAATCGTTTGTATGGGCCATGAGCCAGACTTGAAGGCATCTTTAGAGCAGTCTTTGTCTGATTACAAAGTTGATGTGCAGATAGTAGACATCTTACGAGATAAGTCTGAACTCCAGCTCAAACGTGAAGCGGAGGCAGAAGTGGTTCGTGAAGGCAGCAAACTTGTCATTCGATCATTCTATCCTATGAATCTGATGCAGAAGCTTTCTTTACAGAAGGAATATGTAGAGGATTGGAAGCAGCTTGCGGAATCTATCATGATTGACTGGAACTATGATGGTGTAGTAATGCAGCCTGCTGTTACAGATGTACCGGATAAGAAAGAATTTGTTGCTGGTATATATGATATTCCGGCAGATGCAGGAACTATCAAAGTTAAGATTACAGATTTGCTGTCAGAGTCATTAGAAGTGGAGGTGTAAACCATGGCAAAAAAATCTTCCATGACATTTGTAGAGGATTTTGCGTTCTATGAGCAGTTATGGAACTATTACGCTTCTAATAGAGGTAAAATCCGTTCCAGATATAATGATTTAACAAAAAAGTTCCTGGCCTACAACGATAAGAAAGAGAATCCGGAGGCCTTTCTGCGTACACCTCAGTTTGAAGCACTGGAAATGTATGTGTTCATTAAGGAATTCATGAATAATGCGCATATGTTCCAGATGTTTGACGATTGGAGAAAACATAAAGATAAATTTTCGGATGCGTCATACTATACAATTCACAAAGGTGGACAGGCAACATTGCTGGATCTTGGTGATGAGCAAAATGAGGTCATTTTCAAGCAAATGAAAAAATACAAGGAGTCTTATCCTAACTACATCTATGCGCTCACGATGGGCCTTGGAAAGACGATCCTTATGGGAACCTGTATCTTTTATGAATTCCTTCTGGCCAACAAGTATCCGAAGGACAAAAGATTCTGTCACAATGCACTTGTGTTTGCTCCCGACAAGACGGTTCTGGAGTCTCTTCGTGAAATTATGACCTTTGATAAAACAAAGGTTGTACCGCCCGAATATGCACGCGTGTTAGATGCCAATATAAAGTTTCATTATCTGGATGGGAGCGGAACCACTTTACAGACAATTGATGATTCAGACTTCAATATCGTA
Source organism: uncultured Marvinbryantia sp. (assembly GCA_934408725.1). Classification (GTDB taxonomy): domain Bacteria; phylum Bacillota; class Clostridia; order Lachnospirales; family Lachnospiraceae; genus Marvinbryantia. Next base: position 19,065 of record CAKRVB010000036.1, on the reverse strand, counting down.
ATTTCTAATAACCAGAAAATTATTGTCAAGAAAAAGAGAAAAGAGGATAAGCCTGCCGATGTTTTATTTGGAAGCCGCTCCCTCCTTGCTGATGTCTATGGCGACGATGATGACAGCGACGTGTGGGATGACACGACGCTTATGGATAACCAGCGTTTTAAGAAACTGTGTCGTTTACCTCAGCTTGGCGTGTATGTAGATGAGGCCCACCATCTCTTTGGGGCTAATCTTGAGAAGGAATTACGTTCAGGAGGAGCAAATAAGACAACATTAAGAAATACGATCAATATGCTTGCAGAAGCAACAACGATAGTGGCTTGCTATAACTATACAGGTACACCGTATGTAAAGAGACAGGTACTGCCGGAGGTCGCCTATGCCTATGGCCTCAGGGATTCCATAAGCCATGGATTCCTTAAGGATGCGGATCCGATTGGATTTGATAATGTTAAGAATGAAGAATTCTTAAAGAAATCTATTACTATGTTCTGGGAAAGATATGGTGGAAAAACCTATGAAGGATTACCACCTAAGATGGCCATTTTTGCCGCAAGTGTCGCAGAGGCCACAGATGTTGTAAGACCTGCAGTTGAGAAGATTTTAAGCGAGTTAAATGTACCACTTGATACTGTTCTCATTAACACAGGAGACACGACAGTTACAAAAAACGATGATATAAGAGATTTCAACAATCTGGATGTTCTTGGAACAGAAGGAAGCAGGAAGCAATTTATCATCCTTGTGGAAAAAGGACGTGAAGGCTGGAATTGTCGTTCGTTACTAGGTATCGCGTTGTTCCGTAGTCCTAAGTCAAAGATATTTGTGCTGCAGGCCACAATGAGATGCCTTAGAAAGCTGACGGATGAGCAGCTTACGGCAATGGTGTTCTTGTCAAAGGAAAATCTCGATACCTTAGACGAAGAGCTGCGTAACAATTACAACATGGAGATAAAGGATTTAGGGCAATCTTCAGATAAGAAAAAGAGCAGCTATAAGGTACGTGTGCTTCCTCCGACGAGAAGCATAAGAATGAAGCGCATTTGGCATGAATATTCGTTAATAGAAAAAGGTTATTCAGAACCGGTTGACTTTAAGGTTTCGGAAATCGACGAGACGAAGTATGAGTCTAAGATGTATGAAAAAGGAAGCATCAGACTTGATTTTTCAGCAAAAGAAACGGTAATTGATGATATCAAAGAGCAGATGAGATATAGCAGATTTTCATTGGTTGGTGAGATATCACGTTACATGAATCTGTCATGCGTTTTAATTAATCGAATTCTTTCTGAGTCTGTGGATGGATTTGATAGTTTAGTAAATGCCGTAAACAAACACAATGAAGTACTGGATGATGTAATCATACCAAAACTTTTCCATTCACTTTACGAGGTTAAATCGGAACAGAAGAATGAGGATGTGGATGTAATATTACTAAAAGAGCCTAAAGATACAGGATATTATGAGTTCTCTGCAGATGAAAATCTGGTAATAGAAAAAGATCATAATAGTTTTACTCCGGAAGAAATCAAGAAAAGCTTTCACGCAGACACGTATTGCTTTGATTCAAAGCCAGAGATGGAATGTTTCTTGCAGTATATTTCAAGTAAAAAGGTCAAAGAAATATATTTTACTGGTATGTTTACATCCAATCAGGGAGATTTATTTGTTCAGTATTATGATCCGGAATCAAAACGTATCAGACAGTATTATCCGGATTTTCTGGCTAAGATGGAGGATGATTCCTATCAGCTTATTGAGGTTAAGGGCGACAATATGATCGATGATAAGGTCGTGAAAGCAAAGGCAGAAGCTGCCGAGGAAATGTCTGTCGCAAGCGGTATGAAATATGTTATGTATGCGGGCAGTGTACTCATGAAGCAAAATGTATTAGAGCATCCGCCTGAAACATATTCTGACTTCGACAAGGACATGTTGAAATTGGAAGAAAATGAGAAGAAATGAGAGTCAGATTTCAGGTTGAGACAGAGGAGTAAAATAGAAGAATGATGAGATTAATTCAGAATATTGATGTATATGCGCCGCAGCATCTTGGAAAAAAAGATGTTCTTACGGTTCATGACAAGATTGTAAAAATTGCAGATGCAGGAACGATACCGGTCCTGGAATTATTTCCTGAACTGGAAATTGTGGATGGAACGGGGAAAATTCTGACACCGGGATTTATCGACTGCCATGTCCATGTGCTGGGAGGCGGCGGTGAAGGAGGATTTGCCAACCGAACCCCGGAAGCTGCCATGGAAGGGTTGACGAAGTTTGGTGTAACCACCGTAGTTGGCTGTCTGGGTACAGACGGAATTGGACGGGATATGTGTGCCCTTGTAGCGAAAACCAAGGGATTGAATGAGCAGGGGATGACTGCTTATTGTTATACCGGAAGTTATCAGATTCCGGTGCGTACGCTGACAGACAGCATCACGAAGGATATTATGATGATTCAGGAGATCATCGGAACGGGAGAGATTGCGATATCCGATCATCGTTCTTCTCAGCCAACCTTTGAAGAATTTGCCCGTGTGGCAGCAGATACCAGACTGGGGGGCGTGCTTTCTGGAAAAGCAGGAATCATCAATGTGCATCTGGGTGACAGCCCGAGATGTATGGATTTGATTGAGAAGGTGATTGATGAGACGGAGATACCTGCATCCCAGTTCCTCCCAACCCACATCAATCGGAATGAAATGCTGTTCTGTAAAGCCATTACATATGCCTTAAAAGGCGGCGCTGTGGATTTTACCGGAAATGAGGATATTGATTACTGGGAAACGATCTGTGATGAAGTTCGGGTATGCAATGGTATCAAACGCATGTTAGACGCAGGAGTGAACCCAAACCGCATCACGATCTCGTCCGATGGGCAGGGAAGTCTGCCGATTTACAACAAACAGGGAGAATTCCTTGGAATGGGTGTAGGACAGTCAAGCTGTCTGTTAAAAGAAGTCAAAGAATGCGTGGAGCGGACAGATATCCCGTTGGAAATTGCACTTTCCACCATCACATCCAACCCGGCAGAGATCCTGAACCTGAAGGGAAAAGGAAAGATAGAAGAAGAGAACGATGCTGATCTATGTATTCTGGATCAGGAACTGCAGGTGATGGAAGTTATCGCAAAGGGAAAAACAGTATACAGGATTTAAGAAAGTTGAGTGGGAAATCAGTATTCCGGCCAGATGAAGCTGCAGTTTCCGGCTTCCAGTCCGTCGATCAGGATATTCTGTCCGGTACAGAAGCGGTTGGTCACGGACATGAAGTAGATCCACTGTGCAGCTTCTTCTACGGTCATCCACCGCTTCAGGGGAGTGAGCTCCATAATCTGATTCCAGAGAGATTCATCCTCCATAACCGGACGATTTAATTCAGTGAGTACACCTCCGAAGTCCAGGCTGTTACAAGTGGCCTGGTAAGGGGCAATGCGCATGGCGACGTTCTTTGTGTAAGCGAGAACGCCGCCTTTGCTGGCTGCGTATTCTGGAAATTCAGAACCGGTATGTCCGCTGGCAGAACCGATCATGATCACGGAATGAATTCCTGGATGAATGCCATAATGTTCTGTGATGGAAATGGTTCCTTTCAGATTCACATCGATATCATCGCCATCCTGCACACCGGCATTATTAATTACGATATCCACAGGAGAAAGCTTTGGGTAGGCAGCTTTATCCCGGATGTCCAGACAGAAATGGGTATAAGCAGGATGTGAAATTGTAGAAGTATCCTTGTCAAATCCATATACCTGATGCCCTTCTTTCAGAAAATATTCTGCACAGCCCTTTCCGATTCCTGAGCTGGTACCTGTAATTAATATGTTCATTTTGCAAAAATCCCTTTCATATTTTTTCGCAGTGCAGTGATCAGAACTGCAGATACTGCAAGGCATAAAACACGGTCAATATAATCAGTAATAAACTGAACTACGAAGCAGCTTCCCACCATACCAAGCGGTGTTCTTGCCAGAATCTGTACCAGGATGGTAGATCCGGAAGAAGTAATACCACCGAATAAAAATGCGGTAATGCAGGAACTGATAATGGTGGATGGCAGGGTAATCAGCAGGGCTGCCGGAAGGATGCCCCATTTTTTCGGCTGCCATTTTTTAAATACCAGACCGGTAACAAAACCAAGTACAATACCGACAGGTGCATAATACAGAGAATAGACATCTACGGTCATACCCATCAACAGGCCACTGAGCAGATTTGGCAGCATACCGTAAAACGGACCCAGTGTAGCAGCCACCAGTACGGTGCCGATGCTGTCAAGATAAATTGGAAGCTTCAGGAGCAGAGCAATCTGTCCGCCCACAAAATTGATGCAGATGGCAAAGGCAATCATGCAAAGTTTATAGGTTGTCATTTTCCCTGATTTCATGTTTTCTGTATTCATCATTCTTTTCCTCCTTAGATCAGATCTTGCAAAATATCCAGTTTGTCCGGTTCCAGATCCAGAATGCGGGAAAGGAATAACTGGAAGAATGCGAAAGTATCTACTTCTGTCAGCACTTTGGTATTCGGTGTTTTCCGATAGAAGTTCATGGCATCTACTACGGACTGACCAAGGGAGATCCCTTCGGTCTCGATCTGTACATAAGAGTCAAATCCCTGACAGATCGACGGATTCAGAAAATAAGCAACAGCCAGCGGGTCATTGATGACACAGCCAATGATATGTTCCCATTCCCAGTGGAAGTCAAAATAGAACTTTGTGATCTTGCGTATGAATGAACCAGTTTCTTGATCCAGACGGCAGATGTATTCCAGAAGAGTAGGTGTCAGGACAATCTTTCTTGTCACATCCAGACCCACCATATGGATGGTTTTACCCAGCTCGTGCATCGTATGATATACAAGGGCTGCAGCATCCGGGTCGCACCAGTAGTTATATTCTGCCACAGGAGAGCAGTTGCCATGGCTCTTAAAAGTACCGCCCATGGAAACAAGTGTATCAATATTGGCAAATGCATCTTTGTCTTTTTGGATCAGTCTGGCCAGATTCGTCATCGGAGCCAGTGCAATCACAGAGATGGATTCTTTTTTCAAAATATCAGCCAAAAAGTCTACAGCACTCCTATCCTGATGGAAGCCTGGAACTTCCGGCAGAAAGCTTTCTCCCAATCCATCTTCCCCATGGGTATCCAGGGCATTTACATAGTCCCGTTTTAACGGGGTACTTTCACCGATGAACACCGGCACATCCAGTCGGTTCATCTGTTTTAGAATTTTTTTGGCATTTTCAAACCCCATCTCTACGGGAGAATTGCCACAGACCACAGTGATTCCCACGACCTCGATCTCTGGAGATTTCAGTGCCAGCATGATGGCGAGACTGTCATCAATACCCGGATCACAGTCAATGATTACTTTTCTTTTATTCATTTTCATCCTTTCTTGCGTGTAAAAATAAAAAAGCTTTTGTTCATGACCATAGAATGTTCACGGAGCGTGCATTCTATGGTATAACCTCATAAACAAAAGCAACCATAAAAGACTGCCAGAGCAGCCTGATTTTTCTATTTTTACTTTGCCTAGTTTTTTATACTGGGAGGTTTCCGAACCAGTTCGGCTGTCATTTTAACATATGTTTCCTGTGATAGCAATATTATTTTCAGAAAATCCCCGTTTTTTCATATTTTCCGGTTACTTTATTTACAGTTCTATGTTACACTGTTCTTTGTGTGTCATATAAAAATGAAGGAGATTTAAGGTTATGAGCAAAAACAAAGGAGAAGGCCTGAAATTGTTCAACAAGGGATTTACCGTACCGGATACCTACATTATTATCTTTTTTGTAGTGGTCATCGCAGCGGTTATGACCTTCCTTGTTCCAAAGGGCTATTACGAGACAACAGATATCTCGTACACGATTAACGGGACTGAAAAGACCCGTACGGTAATCAAAGATGGAAGTTTCCAGTATCTGACGGATGATGAAGGAAAGCCGGTAACAGAGGGTGTGGCGTTATTCAGTGGTAATGGTGAAACAGGTTTCTTTAATTACATGTATAATGGAATTGTCAGCAGTTCTGCAATAGAGATTATAGCATTTCTGCTGGTAGTAGGCGGTGCATTTGGCATCATGATCCGAACCGGTGCGATTGAAGCAGGGCTGATTGGACTGATTCGTAAAGCGAAGGGAGCAGAAAAACTGCTGATTCCGGTACTTTTTGTATTGTTTTCCTTAGGAGGAGCAGTGTTCGGAATGGGAGAGGAGGCACTTCCGTTTACCATGATTCTCTGTCCATTGTTTGTAGCCGTAGGATACGATACGGTCATTGCCGTACTGGTAACTTATGTGGCTACTCAGATTGGCTTCGGAGCATCCTGGATGAATCCGTTTTCCGTAGGAATTGCACAGGGAATTGCCGGTATTGATGTATTCTCCGGAGCAGGATTCCGAATGGTGATGTGGGTGGTCTTTACTGCATTGGGCTGTGGAATGACCATGTTCTATGCATCCAAAGTAAAAAAGAATCCGAAGATTTCAGTTGCATACGAAAGTGATCAGTATTTCCGTGATCAGAATGAAAAGACCGGTATTGACGATAGTCATAGCTTTGGTATCGGACATATTTTAGTATTACTGACATTGGCGGTTACCATAATCTGGGTAGTCTGGGGAGTTATGACAAAAGGATACTATATGCCAGAGATTGCTACCCAATTCTTTGTGATGGGTGTGGCAGCAGGCGTCATCGGTATCATTTTCCACTTAAATGATATGAAGATGAATGATATCGCTTCTTCCTTTAAAGATGGAGCAAAGGATCTGATCGGTGCAGCCCTGGTAGTAGCCATGGCACAGGGGATTATGCAGGTGCTTGGCGGTTCTGATCCTACAACACCGACAGTCATCAATACAATTATGTACAATATTTCACAGGCACTGGCAGGAGTATCGGGTGCAGTAGCAGCCGTGCTGATGTATCTGTTCCAGTCAGTATTTAATTTCTTCGTAGTATCTGGTTCCGGACAGGCGGCAATCACTATGCCGATTATGGCACCGCTGGCAGATCTGCTGGGTGTAACCCGTCAGACTTCTGTACTGGCTTTCCAGCTTGGGGATGCATTTACGAATTTAATTGTTCCAACATCAGGCTGTCTGATTGGTTCACTGGCGATTGCCAAGATCGAATGGTCTAACTGGATCAAATTCATGTGGAAGTTCCTCGGTATTCTAATGATCGGTGCGGTTGTTACCATATTGATTGCAGTAGGAACCGGTTTCTAAAAATAAGGATAGAGCAGAAGCAAGACGAAATTCATTCAAAATATAGACGTATATGTTCAGGTGCCGGGAAGCGGCGGTGAAGGTGGAATTGGCCGTCATAGGTAAGTCTGGCTTGACTTTATAGACCATTCTTTTTATAATATTCCCAAGTAAATACGGGTGCAACGTGGCACATGGACAGAAAATGTCTGTGTGCCTTATTTTTTTACATATAAAGTGGGGGGAATGATATGGCAGCTTTTGAAAGAATCAGTTCTGGGATTCCGGACATGGATCAGGCGCTGGATGCCATCCGGCTTGGTGATAATGTGGTCTGGAGAGTTTCGAATCTTCAGGAATTCCGGTATTTCTGTGAACCATACGTAGAGCAGGCAATTCAAGATGAACGGCGGATCATATACTTTCGATTTGCCAGTCATGAACCGCTGGTAAAAGACTGCCCACAGGTTGAGAGGATAGAGATTCCGTTATCGCATCGATTTGAAGATTTCACAGTGAAAATACATAAGATCATTGAAAAAGAGGGCTTTGACGTATTCTATGTGTTTGACTGTCTGTCGGAGCTTCAGACGGCCTGGGCCACAGATCTGATGATGGGGAATTTTTTCCGTGTCACCTGTCCGTTTCTGTTTACGTTGGATACGGTTGCGTTTTTTCCGATCATCCGGGGAAAGCATTCCTTTCATGCTGTGAAAAAGATATTAAATACCACGCAGCTATTTCTGGATGTGTATTCGGATCGAAAAAATATATATGTCCGTCCGGCAAAGGTGTGGAACCGTGATTCTGAAACCATGTTCCTGCCACATATTTATAACAGAGAAGCAGGGACATTTAAGCCGATTCTGGACGGTGTACAGTCCAGTCGGTTTTATCAGGTACTTGGCAAGTTTCAGAGACCGGGAGAAGAACAGTTTACTGATTCCTGGAATCGTTTTTTTAATACGGCGAAAATGCTGTATGACAATCATATGAATACAGAAGATGCCTGCAATACCATGTGCGATATTATGATGACCAGAGATGAAAAGATGCGGCGTATGGTAAAAAAACATTTTACACCAGAAGATTATTTCCGTGTTCGTAATCATATGATCGGAACAGGTATGATCGGCGGAAAAGCCTGCGGTATGCTGCTTTCCAGAGCAATTGTACGCAATCTGGCACCAGATATTGAGGAGGTACTGGAGCCTCATGATTCTTTTTTCATAGGATCTGATGTGTATTATACCTATATTGTAGACAATGGATTTTGGGATATCCGGATCCGTCAGAGAGAGGAAAAAGAATATTTTTCACTGGCAGAGGAGTTTGCACAGCGTCTGAAGGATGGCGCATTTTCAGAAGAGATGAAAAATCAGTTTCTGCATATTCTGGAATATTATGGGCAGGATCCTTTTATTGTGCGCTCCAGCAGTATTCTGGAGGATGGATTTGGCAATGCATTTGCAGGTAAGTATGAGTCTGTTTTTTGTGCCAACCGAGGAACGCTGGAAGAACGCCTTTTGGAGTTTGAAAATGCGATAAAAACCGTCTATGCCAGTTCTATGAGTCTGTCTGCGCTGGATTACCGAAAACGAAGAGGACTGGACAAACGGGATGAACAGATGGCGCTTCTGGTGCAGAGGGTGTCTGGTTCTTACTATGGTTCATATTATATGCCATGTGCGGCAGGAGTGGGATATTCCTATAGCCCATATAAATTTCTGGAGCAGATTGATCCAAAAGCAGGAATGCTCCGGCTGGTGATGGGGCTGGGAACGTCGGCGGTAGATCGAACAACAGGCTCTTATCCAAGGCTGGTCAGCCTGGATATGCCACAGGCAACAAGCTGTACCACCATTGCAGAAAAACATCAGTTTTCTCAGAGAAATATAGAGGCAGTGGATACCACCATGCACTGTGTGAGACAATTGGATTTGCAGCAGATCGAGCCGTTACTGCCGGGATATCTGGGTAATATTTTGTTAGATCATGATTTTGAAGTGGAAAGATCCTTCCGGGAGAGGGGGATCAACCGGTCAGTTCGTTTTATTTCCTGTAGCGGTATCGTGAAAAATGAGATATTAATGAAGCAGATACAGGCAATTATGCAGCTCATCCAGAAGGAATACGAATATCCGGTAGATATTGAGTTTACCGTGAATCTCTCGGAAACAGGAGAATATTCCATAAATCTGCTGCAGTGCCGTCCGCTTCAGGTATTTAAGGATACCGGAAAAGTGAAGATTCCAGAACATATTCCAGAAGAAAATATTATTCTGGAGAATGTACATTCTTCCATGGGATTATCCAGAAATGTAAAAATGGATAGAATTGTTCTGGTGGATCCGATTGCGTATTATCATATGCCTTATGCAAAAAAGGCAAATGTGGCACGTTTGATCGGAGCGGTGAACTGGAAAAATAAGGGGCAGAATAAGCATATGCTTTTGATGGTTCCAGGAAGGATAGGTACTTCTTCGCCGGAACTTGGGGTACCGACTACATTTGCGGATATCAGTGAATTTGAGGCGATCTGTGAGATCGAAGAGAAAAAGGCAGGATATAACCCGGAGCTTTCCTATGGAAGCCATATCTTTCAGGATCTGGTAGAGGCAGAAATATTATATACAGCCGTATTTTCCAACGAAAAGACACTGCATTTTGTACCGGAAAAACTGGCAGAATATCCAGATATTGTCAGCCAGTTCACGGAAGATCCCGAACTGAGACAAATTGTGCATGTGTATGATGTGAGCAGGGGATCCTGTGAATTATGCAATGATCTGCAGAGGGAAAGACTGATGTTATATTTAATTTAAAGGATATCATTCAATCGAGAAGTTCATCAAAGCAACTGGTGCCACCTTTGGATGATAATATTGTTCGGGGCATGCTGACATTGACTCTTCTGTAAGCCGACAATAAAATGTTTGACAGAAAAAAAGTAGTTGTACTATCATCTAAATGAATGTACAACTATTTTTTGCTATGACAGGCAGAAACAGTGGAAAAGGAGCATATCATGAATGTGACACAGCAGAATAAGCGATTTCAGCCGGATTGTGTCCTCTCTTATTTTCAAATGGAATGGAAGGCACTTTTGATCGTTACGATTTCCGGATTGATTTACAATCTGGGGCTGCTGGCAGGTCCCTGGTTTGAGGGGCAGATGACAGGGTGTCTGGTAAATATTTTACAGGGGCGCAGTCAGTTTACGGATATGCTGATATTGGTGTTGAGCTACATCATTGCCATTACAGTGGTACAGGTATCCAGATATATTAAGCGTTTTTATGTGAGACGGTTTGCCAATAATGTGAACCGGAGAATGAAACAGATCCTCTACGGCAGTCTGTTAAATAAAAGCAGAGCCAGCCTTAGAAAAGAAGGCGAGGGAGATGTGATGACCAAAGCCATTCTGGATGTGGATGACTGCGTGGAAGGAATGCGTAAATTTACAACCGAGATCTTTGATACTGGTGTGGCACTTGTGGCTTATGCAGGTATGCTGCTGTGGTATGACTGGCGTCTGGCACTTCTTTGCATGATTTTTCCACCGGTTTCTTATACTATTGCAGAGAAGATGAAACGTGTGGTACAGAAAACCGGGGCTGCATATAAAGTACAGTCAGGCGTTTTAAGTACGGCTACGCTGGACCGGGCACAGAATGCCATTACCTATCGGGTATTTGGACGGGAAAAGGAACGGCAGGAAGCTTACGAAAAGAATCTTTCGGATTATGAACAATCTGCGGTAAAAGCCAACATCTGGAATGCGGTGATGCCTCCGGTGTACCGGATTATTTCTATGGCAGGAGTGCTGTTTATTTTATATTTTGGACAGAAAAATGTGCTGGGAAGTGGATGGTGCACATGGAATATTGCGGCATTTACCACATTTCTGGCATGCTTTGTGAAGCTGTCGGTAAAATCCTCCAGTGCAGCTAAGCTGTTTAATGCAGTCCATAAGGCAGAAGTTTCCTGGAAACGAATTCGTCCACTGATGGTAATGCAGAAAAAAGAGCCAGAAAATAAAACAGTGCTGAGTGGAGAACTGGAAATGAAGCATGTAAGCTTTGCTTATCCGGACGGAAAAAAAGTGCTGAAAGATATTTCAGTTACAGCAAAACCAGGACAGATCATCGGTATTACCGGTTCGGTGGCCTGCGGAAAATCTACGCTGGGAAAGATATTTCTGTGTGAGTATCCGTATGAAGGACGGATTCTGTTAAATGGAGAAGAATTAAGAGAAAAAACAGCTTTTGAGCGAACGGAAAGTATTGGTTATCTGGGACATGATCCAGAGTTATTCAATGATACCATTGAGAATAACATCCTGATGGGAGATTCTGCAGATGTGGAAAGATATCTTCAAATGGTCTGTCTGGACAGGGAGGTGTCTGAAATGGAGAATGGTTTACAGACACTGGTCGGAAATGGCGGTGTTCGATTGTCCGGTGGACAGGCACAGAGACTGGCACTTGCCAGAACCTTGTGTCACAGGAGACCTTTACTGATCCTGGATGATCCATTTTCAGCGTTGGATGAAAATACAGAAAAAGAAATTTTTGAGAATCTGAAACAGATCAGCAAAGAATCCATCGTATTGCTGATTTCTCATCGGTTGTATCTTTTCCCGGAGATGGATCAGGTAATCTGGATGAAAGATGGAAAAACCACTGTTTCGAATCATGAAACATTAATGGAACAGGTATCGGAATATGCGAAGCTATTTGCAGAGCAGAAAGGAGGCAGGGAACATGAAGCATGACAGACAGGTAAAAAATGTGATATGGGATACCATAAAAAGAAGAAAATGGTTATCTGTGGCCATTGTCTGTACAGTAGTGGGGGCTGTACTGATTTCCCTGGTGCCTCCGCTGATTCTGGCTCAGACCGTAGACAGGATGACAGAAGGAAAAGAAGCAGGAATTGCATGGATGTTACTGTATTTTGGTATGCTGGCTCTGACTGGATTAATGGAATCTGCAAGAGAGGGATTGTTGATTGTATTTGGACAGAAGATCACCCACGCACTGCGCAGCAGTCTGATGGAGAAACTTGGCAGGTTATCTGCTGATCAGGTGAACCGACAAGAACCGGGAACGCTGGTATCCAGATTTGTAGGAGATGTGGATACGGTGGAGAATCTGTTTACATCCGGAATCATCAGCATGTTTGCAGACGCCTGTAAGATTGTCAGTATTCTGGCAGTGATCTGGTTCCGAAACAGAGGACTGTCACTGATTGTGTTGTTATTGCTGCCATTTCTGTTTGGTTTTACCAGACAGGTACAAAAAAAGATGCTGAAGGCTCAGATTGAAAACCGGCAGGCCGTAGGAAGGGCATCGGCGCATGTACCGGAAACACTGCATAATATCAGAACCATTCATTGTCTTGGAAAAGAAATTTATATGGAAGAAAAATATGATCAGTATATTGGGGAAAGTTATCAGGCCATGGAAAAAACGAACTTTTACGATGCCATTTATTCACCGGTGATTCTGATCGTGAATGCCGTGGTTGTAGCAGTTGTCATGCTGTTATCTGCTTCTGGCAATGGACAGATCCTGACACTGTTTGGGATGTCTGCCGGAACAGCGGTAGCTGTCATCAATTATATTTCCCAGATTTTTGGTCCGGTGGAGAGTCTGGGAATGGAGATTCAGACGATTCAGTCTGCAATGGCAGGGATTCACCGAATCAATGAATTCTTTGTACTGGAAGAAAAGAAGACCTATCCAAAGTGTATGGCAGGGAAGACAAAGGCAGAGGTACCGTTCGTGGAATTTCGAAATGTGACATTTGGATATGAGGAACATATGGTACTGGAACATAGGAACTTTCAGGTTATGGACGGAGAACAGATCACTCTTTCCGGCAGGACAGGTGCAGGAAAGAGCACGGTCTTAAAGCTTCTGTTGGGCTTGTATGAACCTCAGAAAGGAGAGGTCTTGATTCATGGGATTCCAGCAGTGCAGATCAGTGCAGAAGAACGGCGCATGCTGTTCGGTTACGTAGAGCAAACCTTTCACATGGTGCCAGGAACAGTCCGAGATCAGATTACCCTGTTTGATGAACGGATTACAGAGATGCAGATCAGAAAAGCAGCAGAACTGACTGGGCTGCAGGAAACTATAGAAAAATTGGAGCATGGATATGATACGATATGTACCCCAGAAATATTCTCTCAGGGACAGTGGCAGCTGCTGTCCATAGCCAGAGCAGTAGTGGCACAGCCCTCACTGTTGTTATTGGATGAGATTACCGCAAATCTGGATGCGGAAACAGAAAAAATGGTGTTGCAGGCACTTCGGCGTGCAGCAGAGCATCGCACCGTGATTTCCATATCTCACCGAACATCAGCGGAACTGGGAAGAGTCGTTGCGCTGTAAAAATAATACCATAGATCGCCACCATAGCAGGTGGCGAATTTTTTTGGAGTATGTTAAAATAAATATAATCTGTCTCTGTGGAGCAGGACAGATCATGAGAAGCAGATATAAAATGAGGAAAGAACCATGGAGAAAATAAAAGAATTGAAAAAGATTCGGATTTATACAATGCTTGTATTTCTGGTCACTTTTCTGCTGGTGAATGTCGGTACACATATGCAAGTGAAGCAACATATAGAACAGGAGCAGTATAAGGCTTCCTATACGGCAGAGGCTACCGTAAGAAGAATTGAATCACAGATGAACAGGTATCTGGCCAGGGAAGACATTTTGAAAAAAATGATTGAATCGGGAACGGAAATCACTGAAAATGAGTTTCGTAAACTTGGACAATACATGATGGATGATGATGGTGTGATTCAGGCGATTGAAGTGGCAAAGAGTGGGACAATCACTATGGTCTATCCGCTGGACGGAAATGAAGAGGCTATTGGATTGAATCTGTTTCAGAATCAGGAACGAAAAACATGTGCTGAACTGGCAAAGACCAGTGGGGAATACAGCATAGGAGGTCCGTATAGTCTGGTACAGGGAGGAACAGGCGCATTGCTCATGGATCCGATCTATGTGAATAATACAGAGAGACAAGAGCTGTGGGGTCTGACGCTGCTGGTGATTGACTGGGATAAATTTATCGGAGAACTGGAACTGGACAAATTGGAAGATGCTTGTTACCATTATCAGATCTGGAAGACGGATCCTGATACGGGAGAAAAGATTGTGCTTGCGCAGAGTAACAGTCCGGTTTTAAATGATGCGATGGATGTTTTATGTGATGTGCCAAATGATACCTGGCATTTTGAGATTTTACCGGAAAATGGATGGTATTCTGGCGCGCAGCTTTTGGTGGACAGTCTGATCAGTGCACTTCTCGCCCTGTTACTGGCGGTTATTTACTGGCAGTTTGAGATGCGGCGATACCGGGAGCATATCTATACAGAAAAGATCAAAAAAGCGGCTACGGAAGCCAGAGCGGCAAATGCAGCAAAGACGAATTTCCTTTCTCGCATGAGTCATGATATTCGGACTCCCTTGAACGGAATTATTGGCTTACTGAAAATTGATGAGCAGCATCCGGAGGATGATACACTGATTCAGGAAAACAGGAAAAAAATGATGGTTGCAGCAGATCATCTGCTCTCTTTGATTAATGACGTATTGCAGATGAGCAAGCTGGAAGCAGGAGAGCTTGTGCTGAGGCATGAAATCGTTAACCTGAATGAGCTGACAGAAGATATTCTTACTATTGTAAGTCAGCGGGCAGCGGATGCAGGGGTGACACTGAAGTATGATCCGGCTTCAGACCAGAGATCATTCCAGTATGTATATGGAAGTGCGCTTCATATTCGGCAGTTGTTTTTGAATATCTATGGCAATTGCATCAAGTATAATCATGTGGGTGGATATGTAAATGTAAAGTTTCAGAATCTGGGCGAGGAAGCAGGAGTTGTTACCTACCGCTGGATTATTTCTGATAACGGAATAGGTATGAGCGAAGAATTCTTGACTCATATTTTTGAACCTTTTGCACAGGAACACGAAGATGAAAGAAGCATCAGTCAGGGAACCGGTCTTGGAATGGCAATCGTAAAGGGTCTGATTGACAAGATGGGCGGTACGATAGAGATCACCAGTAAACAGGGAATGGGATCTGCCTTTACCATAACACTTCCTTTTGAAATAGTGGAAAAAGAAGCAGTAAAAAACATTACAAATGTAAAAAAGAAGGAAAGCATCCAGGGACTGCGCCTTCTTCTTGTTGAAGATAATGATCTGAACGCAGAGATAGCAGATACGCTTCTTTCTGATGAGGGGGCGAAGATCACCAGAGTAACAGATGGGCGTCAGGCACTCGATCTGTTTGCCGGGAATCCATCAGGCACTTTTGATGCGATTCTCATGGATATCATGATGCCGAATATGGATGGAATCACAGCAACGAAGAAGATCAGGGAACTGGACAGACCAGATGTTTCCACAATCCCGATTATTGCAATGACCGCAAATGCCTTCGCAGAAGACGCACAAAAATGCAGAGAAGCAGGAATGAATGATCATCTTTCCAAGCCGCTTCAGATGGAAAAAGTGATTGCGACAATTGCAAAATATTGTAACGAAGAAAATTCGTTCTGATGCCAGTGGGGATATGAATGAGAATATTGGAAAAAAGGATAAAAAATAGTCGTCTTCGGATGGCTATTTTTTTTTCATCTTGCAATGTATGGAAAGTGTGCTATACTGTTATTAACATATGTGAAAAACATAAAGGAGAGATTCATATGGCGAGACCAACAAAGAAAAGACGCATTTGTGGCAGACCAAAGTATTGCAGTTTTTCTGCCGGTTCGTATGAACAGAACCAGGAGCGTGTTGTCATGAGTCTGGATGAATTTGAATGTATCCGGCTGATTGACTACGAAGGAATTACGCAGGAAGAATGTGCAGAGCAGATCAATATGGATCGAACCAGTGTGACACTGATGTATGCAAGAGCACGGAAGAAGCTGGCAGAGTGCCTGGTGACAGGAAAGGAATTGCGGATAGAAGGTGGAAACTATGAGTTCTGCTCCGGTAATCTGGAATGCTGCAGACGCAGGATGACAGCAGGAAATCGATGCCTTGGAAGAATGAGCGAAGAATGGAGGAAGCAAAAGATGGTAATCGCAGTAACTTATGAAAATGGACAGGTATTTCAGCATTTTGGACACAGTGAATATTTTAAGATCTATGAGGTGGAGGATGGCAAAATAGTAAAGTCAGAAGTATATGATACCAATGGACAGGGACATGGTGCACTGGCAGGATTCCTGAAAAATTATTCAGTGAATGTATTGATCTGTGGCGGTATCGGTGGCGGCGCAAGAACTGCGCTGGCACAGCAGGGAATTGAACTGTATCCGGGGGTAAGCGGAAGTGCAGATGAAGCGGTCAAAGCCTTGATTGAAGGAAACTTACTATATGATCCAGATACTGTATGTAATCATCACGGAGAAGGTCATGAGCATACCTGCGGAGAGCATGGATGTGGCAGCCATTAAAAGCAGCCAAATCAGGTTATCTGGATGATACGGTGGGAGAGGGATTATCTTTATCTGGAGGTTCCATCAGGAAAAATGGAAGACATTTTGGGTGATTAAAAAAAAGATTGCATCGGCATGATTTTGTAGTAGAATAAGGAAGTTAGAATCGTTATTTTGAGGTGAATGTGATATGACAAAAGATTTAACTACCGGAAAGATCATGCCGATTCTGGTGAATTTTACCGTGCCGCTTGTTCTGGGCAATCTGTTTCAGTTGACCTATAATGCAGTGGACAGTATTATTGTAGGTCGTTTTGTGGGAAAAGAGGCTCTGGCAGCAGTAGGTATCTGCAACCCAATCAGTACGTTGATGATTTTGTTTCTGAATGGTCTGTGTATGGGAGCCAGTATCCTGATGGGAATTCAATACGGAGCGAAGGATTATAAGACACTGCACAGGCAGATCAGTACCACGATGCTGTCGGGTATGATTTTTTCATTTATTTTGACATTGTTTTGTGTGATCTGTGCCACACCGATTCTGCATCTGCTTCAGGTAGATCCGTCCATTATGAATATGACGAGACAGTATCTGCGGATTATTTTCCTGGGACTGATGTTTACATTCCTGTATAACTTCTTTTCCAGTACCCTGAGAGCGCTGGGAGATAGTGCATCGCCGTTGTATTTTCTGATTATCAGTGCGGTGCTGAATATCTTTGGAGACCTGTTCTTTGTTATCGTATTAAAAGCCGGAAGCAACGGATGTGCCGTTTCCACAGTGCTGAGTGAAGCGCTCTGTTGTCTGTTCTGCATTATCTACATACAGAAAAAGGTACCGATTCTTCGTCTGGGAAAGAAGTGGCTGGTCTTTGATACCAGTCTGTTGAAGAAGACGATTGCCTATGGCTGGGCTTCTGCCATGCAGCAGGCTACGGTGCAGATGGGTAAGATCGCCATACAGGCACTGGTGAATACTATGGGCGTACCGATAGCAGCAGCTTTTG
This sequence comes from uncultured Marvinbryantia sp., assembly GCA_934408725.1. Classification (GTDB taxonomy): domain Bacteria; phylum Bacillota; class Clostridia; order Lachnospirales; family Lachnospiraceae; genus Marvinbryantia. Next base: position 1,356 of record CAKRVB010000036.1, on the reverse strand, counting down.
CAGTTGTAAATCGTATCGATGACTTTGCCATTACACCGGAGCAGAATATCGCACATGCTATGACGGCACTGATGGCGCAGAATAAAGGAGCAGGGAAGACAGACCGCATGAAAGAAGGCTTCCGATGTGGTGTGATTCTGGAGATCATTTATGGTGTGGTCGTGATGCTGATCTGTCTGCTATTGGCCAGACCGTTGATGACCCTGTTTGTCAAGGATGAAGAAGTAATCGGACATGGTGTGATCTACCTTCATCTGATAGCAGTGATGTATATTTTGCCGGCATTGACCAATGCTATTCAGGGATTCTTCCGTGGTATCGGAGATCTGAAGGTGACACTGCTCAGCAGTTTTACTAACATGGGCGTGCGTGTGATTGCGGCAGCACCGATGATTTTGTTATGGAATTTTGGTATAGAGGCATTACCGTATTCCTATCTGGCTGGATGGATTGCCATGATGATTGTAGAGATACCACTACTGGTTAAGATTTATCGAAAGTCAGGAAAATAATTTAAAATTTGTTTAGAATTTTACCTTCTGTTTGTTTAAGGCAGTTGTTTATGATAACTGCCTTAAACAAAACAGGAGGTTTTTTCTATGTTACGGGAAAATTTCAATGGATTTTATATGGCACTCTCGGATAGTGTGCCGGGAGTATCAAAATGTAAATCAGACTGTCGCTTTCTTAAGATATGTTTCAATAATATCCTGTAAGGTAATCCGTTTCATCTCATTATTTGCAGCGTTTTGTACTGCATCATAATATTCCTGTAAAGAATATTGTATATTGATGCCGATGCCACATTCTGGATTTGTATGGGTGTCTAAATGTAATAAAGGTTTAGTTCCTTCAATGGCAAGGTATATATCAAACAATGTGATATGCCTTGGTTCTTTTGCCAGGGCTGGTTTGGCGTGCCCTGTGGTACTTACAATTAGCCCGGATTTACGCAATAATGACATGATTTGTCGAATATAACCAGGATTTGTATGAATGCTATTGGCAATGGCATTACTGGATAAATCATCTAATGGGTTGAGGGTGATCAAAACGAGCGTGTGTACAGAGTCGCTCAGCTTCGTTGAGTATTTCATGGATGGTATTCCTTTCTTTGCTGTTTTTTTTATTATAACAACCACTTGACGAAAAGACAAGAGTTTGCTATACTTTCTATGCTGTAATTTATAAAATAACAAATGAGGCGAAAAAGATGAAATATAAATTAAAAAAAATACTTGCATGGATTGATGAAGCTGAGGTCATTGTAATTGGCGGTGCAAGTGGGATGTCTACTGCCAATGGGTATGATTATTACACACACCATACGCCATTTTTTCAGAAATATTTTTCTGA
>CAKRVB010000035.1 GCA_934408725.1 uncultured Marvinbryantia sp. | reverse complement strand
GAGGTAGATAGGGCAGAGGTGGAAGTGCAGTAATGTATGGAGCTGACTGTCACTAATAGGTCGAAGGCTTGACCTGAATAGTTTGGGTTAAACGGATGAAAAAAGTATTTACCGTATGCGGTTTTGAAGGTATAAGATTTTGATAGGTTCGGAGTTAGTTCTGAATCTATTTTTGTATATAAAAATAATATGATAGCATAAAAAGTCGACAGAATATCAAGAACTGTTGGCTTTTTTGGTTTATAGTAAATTATATAAGATAGAAATGTTATCAACTATAAGGCAGGGAGGTGAAAAAGAGAGACGGCAATATCCATAGGGCAATAACTATTTTTGAGAGGAGAAAATACTTATATTGCTGCAAGTTTTGAAGGTACAGTGAGAGAAGATGATACGACATTTTCATTCTATGATGAAAATTCTGCGAGTATTTCATCAGAAGATAAAAATAATTCGTTTAATGCAGCCGTGGATAATGGAATAAAGACAGTACAGTATGAAGATTTAAAAGTAAAAAATGCAGAAGAAATCAGTCCGGATAAAGGAATTACATCATGCAGAGAAGGTGAACATAGCTATAAAACTGTAGATAAAAAAGAACCATCTTGTATAATAGATGGATATTGGGTTCAGAGATGTAATGACTGCCATATAGAACAAAGAACTAATATTCCGGCGACCGGTGTGCATACCTATGGTAGCTGGTCTGTGGTTAGGGAAGCAACTGCCCTGATGGAAGGTGAGGAGGTACAATATTGCAATGTGTGTGGAGACAGAAAGCAAAGAAGTACTGCAAGACTGACTCCGACCATCAGTGTGAATGTAACCAGTATTCCGTTGAAAGTAAAACAGTCTACCAATGCGGTAAAAGTGTCCGGGCTGGCAGCAGGTGATTATATTGTATCCTGGCGTTCCAGTAACAGTAAAATAGCATCGGTAACATCCAGTGGGAAAATTACTGCAAAGAAGAAAACTGGAAAAGCAGTGGTTACCGTCAGACTGGCCAGTGGTCTTGAGAAAAATATTACTGTAAAAGTGCAGAAAAAGGCGGTTACTACAACCAGTATCCGGAATGTGAAAAAGAATGTGACATTGCAGGCAGGAAAGAGTACTGTTTTGCAGCCAATGATAAATCCTGTTACATCCACGCAGAAAGTGACCTATAAGTCGTCAAATAAGAAAGTCGCTGTAGTAAACAGCAAAGGAAAAATTACAGCTAAAAAGAAAGGAAAGGCAGTTATCACTGTGAAGTCTGGTAAAAAGACTGTGAAATGTAAGGTTACTGTAAGATAATCTATTTCGCACAAAAACACAGTTTTTCTGTATTTGTCGTATAAAATTGGAATTTGATCGGACTACTGCTTGAAGAAGAAAAGATTCTCTGTTATAGTATAAGGGATTAGTGAATCGTATAGGAATACGAGGGAGATATAGCTATGGTGAGCAGAATCGTTGAAATTACAAATAAATCAGGATTACATGTCCGTCCGGCAGCAAGACTTTCCAAGGCGGCAGAGCATTGTACTTCAAAAGTGGAGATTGTATATGAAGGTGCTGTGATCAATGCAAAGAGTCTTCTGAATATTGTGTCGAAGGCTATTGCAAAGGGAACAGAAGTAGAACTTCGCTGTACTGGTGCGAATGAAGAGGAAGATCTGGAATATATGGCAAAAGCATTTCTGGATCTGGAGTAAGGATATAGAGATATGACAACAGAAGAACTGGCATTAGAGGTCGTAGAACGACTGGAAAAGGAATATCCGGATGCAGGATGTACTCTGGATTATAATGAAGCCTGGAAGCTTTTGGTCAGTGTACGGCTTGCAGCTCAGTGCACCGATGCACGGGTCAATGTAGTAGTAAAAGGATTATTTGAGAAATATCCAAGTGTCGCAGCATTGGCAGAAGCAGATGTGGCAGATATAGAGGCAATTGTGAAGCCATGTGGACTGGGAAAAAGCAAGGCCAGAGACATCAGCGCCTGTATGAAGATGCTTCATGAGAAGTATCAGGATCAGGTGCCGGATCAGTTTGACCAGTTACTGGGACTTCCGGGAGTGGGCAGAAAAAGTGCGAATCTGATTATGGGAGATGTATTTCAGAAGCCGGCGATCGTAACCGATACGCATTGCATCAGACTGTGCAATCGTATCGGCCTGGTAGATCATATCAAGGAACCGAAAAAAGTGGAAATGGCTTTATGGAAGATCATCCCACCGGAAAAGGGCAGTGATTTCTGTCACAGGCTGGTGATTCACGGCAGAGAAGTCTGTACCGCAAGAACAAAGCCGTATTGTGACCGCTGCTGTCTGAGTGACATCTGTAAAAAAGAAATCTGACATTAGGGCTGCTGGTCACGGAGTGAACAGTAACTATTATTGTACAGAAAAAGGAACAGCAGACAGAACTTGACAACGGCACATTAACGTGTTAAAATCTGAAAAATATAGAGGGAACGAAGGCGTTTTGCATAGATTGCAAAGCGCTTTTGTTGTTTTATAGGACAGAAGGAGGAATGTTATGAGAGAGCTGATCCGTCATACAGATCATGTAAATGAATTGCTTGCCAGATATGGTGTAAAATTCGGAATTTATAAAAATAATGTTTTCAAAGAACAGCTGTTCCCATTTGATGCGATCCCCCGTGTCATTGAACATGAAGAATTTGAACGTCTGGAAAGAGGATTAAAGCAGCGTGTAAAAGCACTTAATCTGTTTTTGAAGGATATCTATAGTAAAAAACAGATTGTAAAGGATGGAGTGATTCCAGAAGAATTCATTTTTATTTCCAGCGGATATCTGTCAGAATGTGAAGGGGTGATGCCGCCAGAAGGAATTTATTCCCATATTTCCGGTATAGACCTGGTAAAAGGCAAAAATGAGGAGTGGTATATTCTGGAAGACAATCTCAGAGTCCCTTCCGGAGCGTCTTATCCGATGATTGCAAGAGAACTGTGCAGACGATGTTCGCCAGAGACTTTTAAAAATACAAGGCTGGAGGATAACCGTAATTACGCACAGCTGCTCAGAGAGACTATGGATTATGTGAATACGGGTGGACACAATGTGATTCTGACTCCTGGAAGGTACAATGCGGCGTATTTTGAACATTCTTATCTGGCAGAAAAAACAGGAGCATATCTGGCGAACGGATCGGAACTTATGGTAGAAAATGACCGACTGTATTATATTACGGCATCCGGAGAAAAAGAAAGAGTAGGTGCAGTATACCGCCGGATTTCAGATGAATATCTGGATCCTATGAATTTCAATCCGGAATCCCTCATTGGTATTCCCCATATCTATGATGTATTTCGTAAAGGTAATGTGGCACTTTTAAATGCACCGGGAAATGGTGTGGCTGATGATAAGGGAATTTATTATTTTGTACCGAAGATGATTCGATATTATCTGGGGGAGGAACCGATTCTGCAGAATGCACCTACCTATCTGCCGTTTTATGAACAGGATATGACGTATGTACTGGAGCATTTTGATGATCTGGTATTGAAGGATGTGGCAGAGGCTGGTGGCTATGGAGTCGTATTTGGTAATTCTATGACCAGACAGCAGAAAGAAGATTTTATTACACTTTTGAAAAAAGAGCCACGAAGATTTATCGCACAGGAAGTGATCGATTTTCAGGATCTGGATATTATGGATGCGGATCATATAGTTCCAAGAAAAGCAGATCTGAGAGCATTTGTATTAATGGGAGAGGAACCGGTAGTCTGGAAAAGTGGTTTAACCAGATTTTCCAGAAATCCAGATTCTTTTATCGTGAATTCTTCACAGGGAGGAGGCTTTAAAGACACATGGGTATTATATCAGTAGAACAGGCATCCAGATTATATTGGCTTGGAAGATATACAGAACGGGTATATTCCACCATCCGTATGTTTTTTAAAAGCTATGATACAATGATTGATAAGGAAAAAGACAGTTATATTCGGTTCTGTAATTCTGTAGATATTCCCAATATATATGAATCAAAAGAAGATTTCCTGAAAAGGTATCCGTTTGATGAAAAGAATGCAGACTCTATTATCAGTAACCTGAACAGAGCGTATGATAATGCCATTGTTCTGCGGGAAAATATCAGTACCGAAGCACTTTCTTATATTCAGCTTGCTATTTATGAAATGCAAAAAGCAGCAAAGAGCAGTGCACCATTGTTTGAACTGCAGCACGTGCTGGATGAGATTCTTGCTTTCTGGGGAAGCATTGATGATCGGATTGACTGTGAAGATGTCAGAAATATTATAAAAGCCGGCAAACGAATTGAGCGGATAGATCTGTATGCACGTTTGGGAGCAGACAAAAGTGAGATACGCAGAGAAGTGCACCGTATGATTCCAAGAGTAACCAGAAGCGGACTTCCTTATCAGAAAGAGCGGCTGGAATGTGTAAAAGAACTGGCTGAGATGGAAGAAATGAATTATTATGAAATTGTCATGAATGTGGAGAATATCCTATAACAAAATACAGGAGTCATGGATCATGTATTTACAGTATGATTATCAGATGCGGATACGTTATTCAGCACCTGTAGAAAAATGCTTTTATACAATAAAGTGCATACCTAAGACCACCATGAGGCAGAAGGCGACAGAAACAAAAATACAGATGTCTCCACAGTCAGACTGGTCTTATGGAGAAGACGGATGGAAGAATAAAACGATTTATGGAAATATTCAGAAAGCGCATGATACGTTTGAGTTCCGGGTTCATGGAAAGGTGGAGATTCAACCATCCAAATACGAAGAGAAAGCTGATCGGTATCAGATTGGAATGTATTGTTATCCGTTTGGAAAATGCTGTCCGGGAGACGGGCTGCGGCAGTATTTTGCATCCGCAGATCTGACAGGCTGTGGCAGTGCACTGGAAAAAAGTATTCGGATTATGCATGATCTGTATCAGCATTTTTCTTATGTATCCCGCCAGACGGAAGTCTCTACATCGGCAGAAGAAGCATGGCATATAGGAATGGGAGTATGTCAGGACTATGCGCATATTTTTATTGTGTTGCTCAGACTGGCTGGTATTCCCGCCAGATATGTGTGTGGGCTGCTGGCAGGGGAAGGTGCCAGCCATGCATGGGTAGAAGCTTTTTGTGAAGGAACATGGATCGGGCTGGATCCGACAAATGACTGCTGTATTGGCGACAGTCATATCAAGCTGTGTGACGGAAGGGATGCGTCAGAATGCGCCATTAACAGAGGAATCATCATGGGTGGAGGAAGTCAGCACCAGGATGTGTATGCTGTTGTTACAAAAATAGTATAAGAAGGAAAAAATATGATAGAAACAATTGCATCGGTGGGGCTTCCGGTAGGGGAAGTCCTGAGAATACAGAAAAATAGAATCTGGCCGGAACACACAGTCAGAAAACCGAAAAGAATCAGTATTGTAACCGGAATTCACGGAGATGAGCTGGAAGGACAGTACATCTGTTATGAACTTCAGCGCAGAATCATGAAGCAGAAGGAATGTCTTACAGGAATTGTAGATATCTATCCTGCGATGAATCCGCTTGGGATTGATTCCATAACCAGAGGGATTCCTGCATTTGACCTGGACATGAATCGGCTGTTTCCGGGAAATATAAACGGAAATATGACCGAGTATCTGGCTGCAGAAATGATTCGGGAAGTGGCGGGATCAGACTGTGTGCTGGATATTCATGCCAGCAATATTTATCTGACTGAGATTCCGCAGATCCGGATCAATCAGCTTCATGAAGAGCAACTGGTACCAATGGCAAGGGAGGCAAATGTAGATTTTATCTGGGTTCATGGAGCGAATACCGTACTGGAATCGACTTTTGCCTACAGTCTGAACAGCATCGGAACCCCAGTTCTGGTGGTTGAGATGGGAGTTGGAATGAGAATTACGAAAGCATATGGAGATCAGCTGGTGGATGGCATTTTTAATCTGATGAAAAAAATGGGAATCTGGAGCGGCGAGGTAAAGAAACCGAGAAAACCGATTTTTTCCAGAGATCCGCAGGATGTCAGCTATCTGAATGCGCGTTTCAGCGGCATTTTTCTTCCAGAGGTGAAGCACTGGGAAGAACTGAAAAAAGGAGATCTCATTGGAAAAATCGTAGATCCTCTAAAGGGAACCGTGCTGGATGAAGTGACTGCGCCGGTGGATGGTATTTTGTTCACGATCAGGGATTATCCGGTGGTCGGAGAAGGCTCTCTGATGGGACGTCTTCTGAGAAAGGAGGCGTATCAGAATGCGTAAACGTGTGATTTATGAAATGGTCGGATTGTATCGGGATAATTTTCAAATTATCGGTTATGAATTTGGAGAGGGTGAAAAATCAGTATGCATTGTGGGAAATTCCAGAGGAAATGAGGTACAGCAGATTTACTGCTGTTCCAAATTAGTGAAAAAAATGCGACAGCTGGAAGCAGAAGGACGAATTCTGGAAGACCATAAAATACTGGTGATTCCTTCGTTGAATCCTTATTCCATGAATATAAAAAAGAGATTCTGGCCGACGGATAATACGGACATTAACCGTATGTTTCCAGGATATGATCTTGGTGAAACCACACAGAGAATCGCAGATGGCGTATTCAGGGAAATCGAAGATTATCAGTTTGGAATCCAGTTTACATCTTTTTATATGCCGGGAAATTTCGTGCCACATATACGGCTGATGGATGAAGGATACAGCAGAGTTGAGACTGCAATGCAGTTTGGACTGCCTTATGTGGTGGTGAGAAAGGTGCGGCCATATGATACCACAACACTGAATTATAACTGGCAGGTATGGGATACCCAGGCATTTTCGCTGTATACAACAGCAACCGAACAGATTGATCAGAATGGGGCAGGGCAGGCCGTGCTGGCAGTGATGAATTTCCTTTCGGCACAGGGTATTATCCGATATCAGGGACCAGAAGTACAGCGTTCCATTTTGGTGCAGGATACAGAACTGATCTCAGTCAGAACTTCGGAATCCGGCATATTTGAACCGTTGGTAAAAGCAGGAGAGAAAGTGGTGGTGGGACAGCCGCTTGCCAGTATCCTTCACCCTTATGAAAGTGAACTGATTGAGACTCTTTATGCACCCGTGGATGGAAAAGTATTTTTTATTCATAATGAACCACTGACTTACGCAAACACGGCGGTTATAAAACTGGTACAGTGAAAAGAAAAAACAGCGACTCCATGATTATTTCATGAAATCGCTGTATCGGGGAGTGCTCAGGAAGGACACTCCTTATTTTTTATTCTTTTCTACTTCCATAAGCTTCATAGCACGAACCTTTAATGGAAGACCAAACAGTGTGATAAATCCGCTTGCATCGTTGTGGTCATACATATCGCCAGTTGTGAAAGAAGCGAGAGATTCATTGTACAGGCTGTATGGAGAAGTTGTACCAGCCTTAATAATATTACCTTTGTAAAGTTTGAATTTGACTTCACCGGTTACATACTTCTGAGTACTCTTTACGAAAGCCTGAAGAGCTTCGCTCAGTGGAGTAAACCATTTTCCTTCATAAACTACCTGAGCCAGCTGGCTGCCAAGTTTTTTCTTGGTCTCCATGGTCTCACGGTCAAGGCAAAGTTCTTCCAGCTGATCATGAGCTTCCATCAGAATGGTTCCGCCTGGAGTTTCATAAACACCACGGGACTTCATACCAACAACACGGTTCTCTACGATATCTACGATACCAATACCATGTTTGCCGCCAAGAGCGTTCAGTTCACGAATAATATCAGAAACTTTCATCTCTTTGCCATTAATTGTCTTTGGAACTCCCTCTTCGAATGTCATAGTTACATATTCGCCTTCATCAGGAGCTTTTTCTGGAGTTACACCAAGAACCAGCATATGATCATAGTTTGGTGCATTGGAAGGATCTTCCAGTTCCAGACCTTCGTGGCTGATATGCCATAAGTTACGGTCACGGCTGTAGCTGTGGCTCATATCAAATGGAAGGTCAATGCCGTGTTTCTTGCAGAATTCAATCTCATCTTCACGGGACTGCATTGTCCAAACATCAGTCATTCTCCATGGAGCAATAACCTTCAGATCAGGAGCCAGTGCCTTAATAGCCAGTTCAAAACGGATCTGGTCGTTACCCTTACCGGTTGCACCGTGGCAGATAGTAGTAGCTCCTTCTTTTCTGGCAATTTCCACCAGACGTTTTGCAATGACAGGTCTTGCCATGGAAGTACCAAGCAGATACTTGTGTTCATATACAGCACCAGCCTGTACACATGGAACAATGACATCATCACAGAATTCATCTGTTACATCTTCAATGTATAATTTTGCAGCTCCGGACAATTTTGCTCTTTCATCCAGACCATCCAGTTCGTTACCCTGTCCGCAGTTGACGCAGCAGCAGATAACATCGTAATCAAAATTTTCTTTTAACCATGGAATCATGGCTGTGGTATCCAGACCACCAGAATAAGCCAGAATAACTTTTTCTTTCATATTATTAATCCTCCTAATTCATAACAAACCTGTTGTTGTTTGCTCAGCTAGGTTTTACTATACATCATTTAAGAAGTGTTTGCAATATTAAATTTGCCAATAATACATATTTATACAGAAGAAAATGGGAACAAATGTATAAATATAAATTCATACTTGCATATTATGCAATTAGAATGTATAATTATGCAATGATAAAACAGACTTTTTACAGATGTCTCTTGAAATCTGTAAAAAATCAAGGTATGATAAAGAATCAGTAACGCTGATAGAGATCTTTTGGAAGAAAAGGGAGATTTGGAAAGCAACAGATAGCGGGAAGGAAGAAATGTGATGATAAAAGCAGGTATTATAGGTGCAACCGGTTATGCGGGGGCAGAAATTGTAAGATTACTGATGGGGCATCCGGAAGTAGAGATCAAATGGCTGGGTTCCAGAAGCTACATTGATCAGAGATATGCAGATATTTATCGTAATATGTTTCAGATTGTAGAAGATGTATGTAAGGATGACAATCTGGATAAGCTGGCGGAAGAGGTAGATGTGATTTTCACAGCTACGCCTCAGGGTTTCTGTGCATCTGTGATCAATGAAGAGATTTTATCTAAAGTAAAAGTGATTGATTTAAGTGCAGATTTTCGTATTAAAGATGTGGCGACTTATGAAAAATGGTATGGTATTGAGCATAAGTCACCGGAATATATCGAAGAAGCAGTATATGGACTTTGCGAGATCAACAGGGAAGATATCAAAAAAGCAAGACTGGTAGCCAACCCTGGATGTTATACGACATGCAGCATTTTATCCCTGTATCCACTGGTAAAAGAAGGCTTGATTGATCCGTCTACCATTATCATTGATGCCAAGTCCGGTACTTCAGGAGCTGGTCGTGGTGCAAAGGTGGATAACCTGTTTTGTGAAGTGAATGAGAATATGAAAGCATATGGTGTTGCAACGCACAGACATACACCGGAGATTGAAGAACAACTGGGCTATGCGGCAGGTCAGGAAATCGTACTGAACTTTACACCACATCTGGTTCCGATGAACAGAGGTATTCTGGTTACGGCTTATGCCAGCTTGAAAGAAAAAGTATCTTATGAGACAGTAAAAGCAGCCTATGATAAATATTACGAAAAAGAAAAGTTTGTACGTGTGCTGGAGAAGGATGTCTGCCCTCAGACAAAATGGGTGGAAGGCAGCAATTATGTAGATGTGAATTTTAAGATTGATGAACGTACCGGCAGAGTGATTGTCATGGGAGCACTGGACAATCTGGTAAAAGGCGCAGCAGGACAGGCAGTTCAGAATATGAACCTGGTCTTTGGACTGGATGAGAGTACGGGACTGGATCTGGTTCCAATGTTCCCGTAGGAAAGCAGAGGTAATATGACAGAAGAGATAAAGATTCGTGCAATGAAAATAGAGGATTTCGATCAGGTTCATGCCCTTTGGATGAAGATCAGCGGTTTTGGTATTCGCAGTATCGATGATTCAAGAGAAGGGGTGGAACGGTTCCTGAAGCGAAATCCAAAGTGCAGTGTAGTAGCAGAAAAGGATGGCCAGATTATAGGCAGCATTTTATGTGGACACGATGGAAGACGGGGATGTCTGTATCATGTCTGTGTACATCCGGACTATCGGAAACAGGGCATTGGAAAATCTATGGTAGTGTTTGCCATGCAGGCATTGAAGAAAGATCAGATCAACAAGGTGTGTCTGATTGCATTTACCCAGAATGATATAGGAAATGCATTCTGGAAAGAGATTGGGTGGACCAGAAGAGAAGATCTGAACTATTATGATTTTACGCTGAATGAGGAAAATATCACGGCATTCAATCAGTAATTGACCGGAGATGAAAAAGAAAGGAATCAGGAAAATGGAAACACTGGAAAACTGGCAGGAGAAAGCGGAGGTCTTAATAGAGGCGCTCCCATATATACAGAGATTTCGTGGAAAGATTATTGTAGTAAAATATGGCGGAAGTGCCATGGTAGATCATGAACTGAAGAAGAGCGTGATTCGGGATGTGGCATTGCTGAAACTGGTAGGCTTCCGGCCGATTATCGTACATGGTGGTGGAAAGGAAATCACAAAATGGGTAAACAAAGCAGGACTGGAGACAAACTTTGTCAACGGACTGCGTGTGACAGATAAAGATACCATGGAAATTGCAGAGATGGTATTGAACAAGATCAATAAGGGGCTGGTATCCATGATGGAAAAGGTAGGAATCCATGCAGTAGGAATCAGCGGAAAAGACGGTACCACATTGAGAGTGGATAAGAAGCTGTCCAAAGGACAGGATATCGGATTTGTGGGCGAGATCAAGGAAGTAAATACCAGACTGCTGGAGGAACTGCTGGATAATGATCTGGTGCCGGTGATCTGTCCGATCGGATCAGATGATGAGTTCCATTCTTATAATATCAATGCAGATGATGCAGCCTGTGCCATCGCATCTGCTATGGGAGCTGCCAAGCTGGCTTTCCTGACCGATATTGAAGGAGTTTATGAGGATCCGTTAAAGAAAGAGACGCTGATCTCCAGAATGACGGTCAGTGAAACAGAACAGTTCCTTGCAAGCGGAAATGTAGGCGGAGGAATGCTTCCAAAGTTACAGAACTGTGTAGATGCGATTAAGGCAGGCGTCTCCAGAGTGCATATTTTGGATGGAAGAATTGAACACTGTCTGTTACTGGAATTCTTTACCGATAAAGGTATTGGTACTGCGATTATTGCGGATGACGAAGAAGAATAGGAAAAGAGGAAAAACAGATGAATACATATATGGAACAGACGGAACAGTATGTGCTGCATACCTACAATCGTTTCCCTGTAGTTCTGGAATCTGGAAACGGTGTGTATCTGAAGGATACAGATGGAAAAGAATATCTGGACTTTGCCGCAGGAATTGCAGTCTACGCCCTTGGGTATCATTATCCAGGATATGATGAGGCACTGAAAAGTCAGATTGATAAAGTCATGCATACGTCCAATCTGTATTATAATGTGCCGATGGGCGAAGCAGCAGAAAAACTGGTAAAAGCCAGTGGTATGAGCAAAGTATTTTTTACTAACAGTGGTGCAGAGGCGATCGAAGGGGCGATTAAAGCAGCCAGAAAGTATGCATGGTTGAAAGATGGACAGGCGGATCATGAGATCATTGCCATGAATCATTCTTTTCACGGACGCAGTGTGGGAGCACTCTCTGTAACAGGTAATTTTCATTATCAGGAAGCTTTTCGTCCGCTGATGGGAGGCGTAAAGTTTGCTGACTTTAATGACATTGACAGTGTGAAAGCTCAGATAACGGATAAGACCTGTGCAATCATTATGGAAACCGTACAGGGAGAAGGGGGAATTTATCCGGCCGATCCTGCATTTTTGAAGGCGGTACGCCAGATCTGTGATGAAAAAGATATTCTGCTGATTCTGGATGAAATTCAATGCGGTATGGGAAGAACCGGATCCATGTATGCCTGGCAGCAGTATGGCGTAGCGCCGGATATAATGACAACGGCCAAAGCTCTTGGATGTGGTGTCCCGGTAGGTGCCTTCGTATTAAACGAAAAGACGGCAGCAGCTTCACTGGTACCTGGAGATCATGGCACCACTTATGGTGGCAATCCATTTGCCTGTGCAGCAGTATCCAAAGTATTTGATCTGTTTGAATCGGAAAAAATTGTAGATCATGTCAATGAAATTGCACCGTACTTTGAAGAAAAACTGGAAGAACTTATGAAGAAATATGACTGCATTACAGCCAGAAGAGGAAAAGGACTGATGCAGGGACTGGTAATCGGAAATGGTGTGAAGGTGGGAGATATTACAAAAGAAGCTCTGAACCATGGATTGATTGTGATATCAGCTGGCAGTGATGTACTCCGTATGGTTCCACCACTGATTATTGAAAAACAGCATATAGACGAATTTATACAGAAACTTTCTGAGACCATTGATGTACTGACAAAATAGAATAAAAAGGTAACACATAAAAAGAACTCCTGTTGATTATACTAAAATCAAAAAGGAGTTCTTTTTATGTATGGAGTGATGATTGCACTGGCATCAGGTGCACTTATGAGTATTCAGGGAGTATTCAATACGGATGTAACAAAACAGACCAGTCTGTGGGTATCAGCAGCATTTGTACAGTTTACCGCACTTCTGGTATGCCTGGCGGCCTGGCTTCTTTATGACAGAACCAGTTTTCAGAGCCTGTGGGAGATCCAGGACAAATATGTTCTTCTGGGAGGTGCTATCGGAGCATTGATTACTGCTACCGTCATTCGCAGCATGAATGCACTGGGACCGGCTAAAGCAGCAATGCTGATTGTCATTGCACAGCTGGCAGTAGCGTGGCTGATTGAATTGCTAGGACTCTTTGGCGTGGAAAAACAGGAATTTTCCATGCGGAAGCTTTTGGGACTTCTGATTGCCGTGGCTGGAGTTATTACATTTGAATTATAATTTTGTTACAAAAAATAAAAATACTATTGTAATTTATGGAAAAGTCCGATAGAATATGAATGATTGCATAATTCTGCAATCTTGTTCAGGGAAGCTCCGCTGTATCAGAATCAGAGGAGCATACATATGAAGAATCAGAAAAAAAAGTCAGGAATCATCAGTATTTTGCTGATACTGTCTCTTTGCTTCACAGGATGTGATACAGTCGGAAAAGAGATTGTATGGAAGAATCAGGAAGCAGAGTCAGTTGCATTGGATGATCAGGTGCCGTCAGTGGAAAATATTACGGAGATGTGTACGGAAGCAGATTCCGATGCAGCTTCCATTTCTTTTGACAGACCAGAAGAGGTACAGACCGAACAGAGCACTGTGCTCTATGCAGATATTTGTGGGGCCGTGCAGGAACCGGGAGTTTACGAGTTGAAGGAAGGCGCACGTATTTTTCAGCTGATCGAGCAGGCGGGCGGGCTGCGGGAAGACGCAGATCTGACCAGTGTGAATCAGGCAGAAAAAGTGACAGATGGGATGAAGGTACGTATCTATACGAAAGAGGAAGCTGCTTCGCTGCCGCAGCAGATATGGGAAAGTACAGCTGAATCGGAGCAGACAGCTCTGACATCGGCAAAGATTAATATCAACAGTGCAGATATAGCGCAGCTGACACAGTTGACAGGCATTGGAGAGGCCAGAGCGGCGGATATCATCGCATACCGGACAGAGCATGGAAGATTTCTGACGATTGAAGAGATTATGAATGTCAGTGGGATCAAAGAATCGACATTCCAGAAAATAAAAGATCAAATTGTAGTGGAGTGAGGAGAAGTCAGATGGCAAAAAAGGTATTAGTGGTTGATGATGAGAAGAACATTGTAAAAGGGATCCGTTTCAGCCTGGAACAGGACGGAATGGAAGTGGACTGTGCATATGACGGGGAAGAAGCATTGAATATGGTGCATGCCAGAGAATATGATGTGGTGTTACTGGATCTGATGCTTCCGAAGGTAGATGGACTGTCTGTCTGCCAGCAGATTCGTGAGTTTTCCAATGTTCCGGTTGTGATGTTGACTGCTAAGGGAGATGACATGGATAAGATCATGGGACTGGAGTATGGAGCAGATGATTACATTACCAAACCATTTAATATTCTGGAAGTGAAGGCACGAATCAAAGCCATCATGAGAAGAACCGGAAAGGCCGCTGCAGCAGAGACGAAGAGCAAGACCATCGAGGTTGGAGATCTGATGCTGGATTGTGAAGGACGAAGAGTGAGCATTGCAGGAAAAGAGATCAATCTGACAGCGAAGGAATTTGATGTACTGGAGCTTCTGGTATTTAATCCGAATAAAGTATACAGCAGAGAGAATCTGCTGGATATCGTCTGGGGATATGAGTACCCGGGAGATGTGAGAACCGTAGATGTGCATATTCGCAGGCTTCGGGAGAAGATTGAAGCCAATCCAAGTGAACCAAAATATGTACATACAAAATGGGGTGTGGGATACTATTTCCAGCACTGAGGCAAAAAAGGGGCTGAGTGATCAGCCCTTTTCGATTCTACATGTTATGCCAGAATATAACGGGGGAGACGGATGAAAAAGTTACAGAAATTAATCGAACGAATCGGACTGAAGCGTTATCTGAAAAGCCTGCAGTTCCGGATTTTTATCATTCTTTGTGTGGTAGGAATCGTGCCGATTTTGCTTATGAAGATGAGTATCCTGAAAAACTATCAGGAACAGTCACTGATTCAGAGGGGAAATATGCTGCAGAATCAGTGCGAGAACTTTGCTGACCGGATTGGAGATGCTCTGCAGGGTGACAATCTCCAATTGGACGGGTATGAGACAGAAATGGAACAGCTTGCAACGTTGTATAATGGCCGTATGGTAGTTGTGGATGATGAATTCCGGGTAATAAAAGATACCTTTAATCTGGATCTTGGAAAAACACTGGTATCCAAAGAGGTAGTGCTGTGTTTCCAGAATGAAAGCAGCCTGACTCACGATGAAGATTATAAGTTTATTGAGCTGGCGATTCCGATTCGAGAGTCGGTGAATAAGCAGGTGGTGGGAGCATTGATCATCAGTTCCGAGACTGCCGATATTGTAGAAAACAGAGAAGAACTCAGCAGAAAAGTATTTATGCTGCAGATGGGGCTGATCATTATCGTATTGATTACTGCATTTTATATGTCAGGATATCTGGTTCGGCCATTTGCCAGAGTGACAAAGTCTCTGGAAAAAGTAAGCGGTGGTTTTCTGGATGGTGATCTGATGATCCTGGATTATACAGAGACCAGAGAGATGTCAGAAGCCTATAACCAGATGCTGGCAAGAATGAAGACATTAGATGATTCCAGACAGGAATTTGTGTCGAATGTCTCTCATGAATTGAAGACCCCGATTACTTCGATGAAAGTACTGGCAGATTCTCTGCTGATGCAGGAGGATGTACCGGCGGAATTATATCGTGAATTTATGGGGGATATTGCGGAAGAGATTGAGCGGGAGAATAAGATTATCAATGATCTGCTGTCTCTGGTAAAGATGGACAAGAAGGCGGCCGATGTGAATATTCAGTCCACCAATATCAATGAGTTGATTGAACTGATCATGAAACGGCTTCGTCCGATTGCCCAGAAACGGAATATTGAACTGACGCTGGACAGCTATAAGCCAGTCATTGCCGAAGTGGATGAGACCAAGCTGACACTGGCGCTTTCCAATCTGATGGAGAATGCGGTAAAATATAATAAAGAAGGTGGCTGGGTACGAATCTCGATTAATACCGATCACAAGTATTTTTATGTGAAAGTAGAGGATAACGGAATCGGAATTCCAAAGGAAGACCAGGAACACATTTTTGAACGATTTTATCGAGTGGACAAGTCACATTCAAGAGAGATCGGAGGCACCGGGCTGGGTCTTGCTATTGCCAGAAGTGGTATACTAATGCATCATGGCATTATTAAAGTATACAGTGAAGAAGGAGAAGGAACCACCTTTACGGTACGTGTACCGTTAACTTATTCGGAGTAGGCAGGAAAGAGAATATGAGGAAAACGACATTATGGGTTGCAGTTGCAGTGTTGATTTTGCTGACGGGATGTGGGCAGAAAAAAGCAGATACATCCGGATATCAGGTATTTTATGTGAATGAGGAAGGAAATACACTGATTTCTGCAGGCTATCCATTAAAAGGAGAAAATACACTGGACTGCATTCAGGAGATGTGGAAAAAGATGAAAGAGAGTGTGGCAGGAAGCGGTCAGAACAGTCTGGTACCGGAAGGGCTGGACATTCAGGAACTGGATCTGACCGGCGGCCAGCTGACGATCACGTTTAACAATGAGTATAACAAGATGAATAAGGTACAGGAGGTATTGCTGAGGGCAGGCCTGGTAGAAGGTGTTACTCAATTTGCGGATGTGAAGACCGTGGTATTCCATGTGGGAGAAGATGTGCTGAGAGACCATAACGGGGAACCGATCGGAGCAATGACACGCAGCAACTTTATCAACAATCCGGTTGGCATCAATTCTTACCAGTATGCTTCACTGGTTCTGTATTTTTCCAGTCTTTCAGGAGACAAGATTGTGAAAGAAATGAGGAATGTACACTATTCTACGAATACGACTTTAGAAAAAGTTGTTCTGGAACAGCTGGCAGCAGGACCAGTGAACAGTAAACTTAGTGGTGTCCTTACAGAAGAGGTGCGGGTTCTGGATGTAAAAGTCAGTGAGAAGACCTGTACACTGAATCTGAATCAGGCATTTCTGGATACAGCGGCTGGAACAGCAGCGCCAGAGGTAGTGATTTATGCTATGGTAGACAGTCTGTGCGATAACCTTGGAGTAGATAAAGTACAGTTCCAGGTAGAAGGAACGTCAGATGTTGTCTACGGAGACAGCCTGAGTCTGGTCGGACCATTTCATCGGAACAGTGATATCATAGAGATTCAGGAGATACAGGAACAGGTGACTGAGGCGGCAGAAAGCGAAAGTCAGGAGCTGGGAGAGCCACAGATCGGTTTGTAACAGTCAAAAGAAAGGGTGTATTTTGAAAAAACGCAAATTGTGTATGCTCTGCCTTCCGATTTTGCTGTGGTTTCTAATGACTGCCATCTGGGAGCAGCGAGAGCCCGAAAGGGCTCCCTGGCCATGGCAGGAAGGAACACGGCTGGAAGTGACGGGCACAGTGGATCAGATACATACCAAAGAGAAAAATCAGACAATCATTCTAAAGAACATTTCTATTTCTACAAATGATGTGAGTGATACAGATGAGGATCATTTCACAGATTCTAGGTCAGCGATTTCAGCTGATACGATATCCGGAATAAAAATACAGATGCAGCATCAGGAAACGGTGCAGATCGGAAATCAGATCTGTGTGTCTGGCTATTGCCAGTATTTTACAGGGGCGCAAAATGAAGGAGAATTTGATGCAGAACAGTATTATACTTTGCAAAAGATCTCATTTTGTCTCAAAAAAGGTGTCATCTTAAATAATAATGGAACTGTGGACATTATGAAAGAAACCTGTCGTATGCTGAGAGAACATGCCAAAATGGTTCTGGAGAAACTGATGGAAAAAGAAGAAGCGGGGGTCATGGAAGCACTGCTGCTGGGAGAAAAAAGCAATCTGGATCCGGAAATACGCAGTTTATATCAGAAGAATGGTATTATTCATGTGCTGGCGATTTCAGGATTACATATTTCCATGATTGGCATGTCTTTGTTTCATTTCCTGAGAAAAAGAAGATTGGGATTTGGAAGTGCAGCTTTCATTTCAGGTATTCTGATTTGGTTTTACGGGATGCTGACCGGATTCCCGGTATCAGCAGTCAGAGCTGTGATGATGTTTTTCCTGTTCCTTGGAGCTCAGGTACTGGGAAGAACCTATGATATTCCAATAGCCATGGCGGTATCCGGAGTGAGTATGTTGTTTTTTCAGCCAGAACTGTTAACCCAGAGCGGCTTCCTGTTATCTTACAGTGCAGTGGCAGGAGTGGCTGCGGCGAGTGCACTGCCGGAAACACGTCCGTCATTGGACGCACTGAAGGTCAGTGTAGTGTCCTGGCTGATGACAGCACCGATTGTGGCCTGGTTTTATTATCAGATTCCCATATATGGAATTTTACTGAATCTTCTGGTGATTCCATCCATGTCTGTCATTGTATTGATGGGAATATTGGGATTATTGACAGGAATCTGCAGTGCTGCAGTGGGAACCTTTCTGCTGGCACCGGTACATTATCTTTTGCAAATTACATTTGCGCTGTGCAGACAGTGCGGCAGAATACCCGGGGCACAGTGGGTAATCGGTCACCCTGCGCTCTGGAAGATCGGTATCTATTATCTGATTCTCGTACTGTTGTTCGAGTTTTTGATGAAAATCGGAAAAATAGATTTGATAAAGACTGCATTTGGAATTATACTAGGAGTAGGCATTTTAGGTTACCGGGGGTCACGAGACTGGACGATGACGTTTCTGAATGTGGGGCAGGGAGATGGAATCTGCATTCAGACAGAAAAAGGCAATATCTGGATGATGGATGGCGGAAGCAGTACCAGAGAGCGTCTGGCGCAGTATTGTCTGGAACCATATCTGAAGTATCAGGGAGTCAGTCAGGTGGAATGCTGGATGATATCTCATTTTGATCAGGATCATATCAGTGGATTGATGGAGATCCTGGAAAACTATGAGCGGGGACCTGCTGGTCAGAATGTAAATGGTATCACAGTCAAACAGATTCTGATACCAGACCTTAAGCTGGAGGATGAAAAAGAGAAAAGACATATGCTGGAACTGGCAAAGCACTTTCAGATACCAGTATATCAGTGTGCAAAAGGAACAGAGCTGGAGCAGGATGGAATGCACATTCGGGTATTAAATCCTGCTGTACAGAAGCATTATGAAAGTCCGAATGCAGGATCCATGACTCTTTTAGTTTCTTTCCAGGATTTTTCAGCACTGCTGACCGGAGATCTGGAAGGAAGCGGAGAACAGCAGGCTGCAGAAGCACTGGAAGGAAACGTGGATGTATTGAAGGTGGCACACCACGGATCCAGAAACAGCAGCAGTGAGGAATTTTTAGAAAAAGCAGGAGGAACCAGTGCTGTGATATCCTGCGGAGCGGGAAATTCCTATGGGCATCCGCATTCGGAGCTTCTGGACAGATTAAAGAGAGCAGGATATAAGATCCTGCGGACAGATCAGGATGGGATGATTCGTTTTAAAGTAAAAAAGTAATAACAGATAGTCAGGAGAAAGGCAGGGAGCAGGATGGAAGCTGACAGAACTGCATCAACGGAAACGATTCGGGAAAGGGCAGAAGCAAGAGAGAAGGAGCTGCTCAGCCCTTATGCAGCCTTAAGTGTGGAATCAAGAGGCAGAGACCGGGAGGAAGAACCTTGTGATATCAGGACAGCGTATCAGAGAGACCGGGATCGGATATTGCACTGCAAAGCCTTTCGCCGGTTGAAGCATAAGACGCAGGTATTTCTGTGTCCACAGGGAGACCATTACCGGGATCGGCTGACTCATACTCTGGAGGTTTCACAGATTGCCAGAACTATCAGCTGTGCTTTGTCATTGAATGAGAATCTGACGGAAGCAATTGCCCTTGGACATGATCTGGGGCATACACCATTTGGTCATTCTGGAGAACATGTATTGAATCGACTGTGTCCAGATGGATTTATTCATTGTGAGCAGAGTGTCCGTGTGGTGGAAGTCCTGGAAAAAAAGGGACAGGGGCTGAATCTTACCTGGGAGGTGCGGGATGGTATCCGGAACCACCGCACCAGTGGGCATCCGGCTACGCTAGAGGGCAGATGCGTCCAGCTGGCAGATAAGATCGCCTACATTAATCACGATATTGATGATGCGGAGCGTGCCGGTATTTTAAAAGAATCTGATATTCCGGCACCTTATCGAAGAATTCTGGGGAGTACCACAAAGGAACGGTTGAATACCATGATTCACGATATTGTGGAAAACAGTCAGGGAAAGCCGGAGATATTACCTACGGCAGACATCGAATGGGCAATGCAGAATCTGCGGGCCTTTATGTTTCGTAACGTCTATACCGGAAGTGTGGCAAAGGCGGAAGAAGGAAAAGCGGAACATATGATACGCGCATTGTATGAGTACTATACAGAGCATCTGGAAAGCCTGCCGGAGGAATATCTGGTTATGATTTATCATCGTGGGGAAGGCGTAGAACGGGTAGTATGCGATTATATTTCCGGTATGACGGATCAATATGCCATGGCAAAATATACAGAACTATTTATACCGAAACTATGGCAGTTTTAAGATTACTGTTTACATCGCAAAGCGTGTTGCAGTGCGCAAATGAACAGGAACGTTTTAAGGAGTGTTTATGTTTTATTCAGAAAATCTGATCGAAGAAGTCAGAATGAAAAATGATATTGTGGATGTGATTTCCAGTTATGTAAAATTACAGAAAAAGGGAAGTTCGTATTTTGGACTCTGCCCGTTTCATAATGAAAAATCACCATCCTTTTCAGTTTCACCATCCAAACAGATGTATTATTGTTTCGGATGCGGAGCGGGAGGAAATGTGCTGACCTTTATTATGGAATATGAGAATTATTCTTTTCCGGAAGCATTGAAGTATCTGGCAGACCGGGTGGGAGTAGAGCTTCCTCAGCAGGAAATGAACGAAGAGATGAAGAGGCAGCAGGATCTGAGAAGCAGGATCCTGGAACTGAATAAAATGGCTGCAAAGTATTATTATTATCAGCTGAGAACAGAGAATGGCACTCATGCCATGGAATATCTGAAGGGCAGAAAGCTCAGTGATGAGACCATTCACAAGTTTGGACTTGGTTATTCCAATAAGTATGGAAACGACCTTTACAAATACCTTAAGAGTAAGGGAATCAGCGATGACTTGCTGGCGCAGTCGGGACTGATGAATGTGGATGAGAAACGGGGAATGTATGATAAGTTCTGGAATCGTGTGATATTCCCGATTATGGATGTCAATGGAAGAGTGATTGGATTTGGCGGCCGTGTGATGGGAGATGGAAAGCCGAAGTATCTGAATTCGCCGGAGACAAGAGTATTCGATAAGAGCCGGAATCTGTATGGACTGCATATTGCCCGGACATCCAGAAAAAAGTATATGCTGGTATGTGAAGGGTATATGGATGTGATTTCCATGCATCAGGCTGGATTTACCAATGCAGTAGCTTCGCTGGGAACAGCGCTGACTTCTCAGCATGCCAGTCTGCTGAAGCGGTATACAGATGAAGTAATACTGACCTATGACAGTGATGAGGCAGGCGTCAAAGCTGCTCTTCGTGCGATTCCGCTGCTAAAAGAAGCAGGGGTAGCAACCAAGGTACTGTCTATGCTGCCATATAAGGATCCAGATGAATTTATCAAAGTACTGGGAACCGAAGAGTTTCAGAAGCGGATTGATCAGGCTCAGAACAGCTTTTTATTTGAAATCGATGTATTACAGAGAAATTATGATATGCAGGATCCTCAGAGTAAAACAGCCTTTTACGAAGAAACTGCCAAAAAGCTGATGACCTTTGATCAGGAGCTGGAGCGGGAAAATTATATTGAGGCGGTAGCATCCAGATATGGTGTGGGATTTGATGCATTACGTAAGCTGGTGAATCGTATGGCTATGAAGAACGTATCGATTCCAAAGACTCCGGTGAAGATTAAAAGCGCCAGACCAGAGAAGGATGAAGGCGTGGTGAAGTCCCAGAAACTGATGTTGACCTGGCTGATTGAGTACCCATCTTTGTATCCTTTGGTCCGACAGTATCTGAAAAAAGAAGATTTTTCCACAGAGCTTTATGAGACGGTGGCAGGTCTTTTGTTTGAACAGTATGAATCAGGAGAACGTAATCCGGCAAAGATCATCAATCATTTTACAGAACCGGAGGAGCAGAGAGAAGCAGCATCCCTGTTTAATACGACGATTCAGGTGGAGACAAATGCAGACCGGGAGAAGGCATTTAAAGAGACACTGGGCAAGATTCTGACATACAGTCTGGAGCAGCGCACAGCGAATCTGGATCCGACTGATATGAAAGGACTTCAGCAGATTATTGCTGACCGGAAAAAGCTGACACAGATACAGAAAATAAGAGTGGATTTTGGAGAACAGTAATTCCACGGAAGATGGAGAAACTATGCAGTTATCAAAAAGATTAGAAGCAGTGGTAAGGCTGGCCGGAACCTGTCAGTGTATTGCAGACATCGGAACCGATCACGGATATATTCCAATCTATATGGTGGAGCAGCATCTGGCGGAAAGAGCGATTGCCATGGACGTAAATAAAGGACCACTGGAGCGTGCACAAAAGAATATTCAGGCCTATAGGATGGAAGATAAGATTGTGACCAGACTGTCGGATGGAGCGGCAGCGTTAAAGAGTGGAGAGGCAGATGGCGTGATCATTGCCGGAATGGGCGGTCTTTTGACCATACGTATTCTGGAGTCAGGTGAAGAAATCCTGAAAACAGTGCAGACACTGGTACTTCAGCCTCAATCGGAACTGGAGCAGGTAAGGAAGTTCCTGGCAGGACATGGCTATCGGATCACGGCAGAGAATATGGTACTGGATGAAGGAAAGTATTATCCGATGATGCGGGTGGAACATGGAACGCAGGAAAAATGGGAAGAACAGGAATATGCATTTGGAAAATATCTGATTGCAGCAGGGAATCCTGTATTGCAGGAGTTTCTGGAGAAAGAGGAAAAGCTTTGTGGGGAGATCCTGAGTTCTCTGGAAGGAAAAAGTGGAGAACATATTGAAAGAAGACGGGCAGAAGTACAAGAAAAGAAAGAGAAAATCCGTCTGGCAAAGGAGCAGATGAGATGACCATGAAAGAACTGACACAGAAACTGGAAGAACGGTATCCACTGGAAAAAGCAGAAAGCTGGGATAACAGTGGATTGCAGGTGGGACGGAAAAATAAAGCAGTACGAAGAGTATTTCTGGCACTGGATGCGACAGATGCAGTAATAAAAGAAGCAGCGGAGTGGAAAGCTGATATGCTGCTGACGCATCATCCACTGACATTGGATGGAATCCGCCAGGTACAGGCAGAATCTTTGACCGGACATAAAATTTTTACATTGATTCAGAACGATATCTGTCACTATGCCATGCATACCAACTATGATGTGGTGGAAATGGGAGAAGCAGCAGGTGAGCTGATGAAACTTCAGCATCCGGAAGTACTGGAGATAACAGGAATAAATGAAAAAAATGGTATGCCGGAGGGAATCGGCCGGGTGGGAGCACTGGTACGGCCGGTGACTGTGGAGGAGTGTGCACAGATTGTGAAACGTATTTTTGGGCTGGATACGGTAAAAATATTTGGTGATCTGGATCAGGTGATCGAACGGGTGGCGATCTGTCCTGGATCCGGAAAAAGTATGATTGGAACTGCCATCCAAAAGAAAGCGCAGGTGATGATCACCGGCGATATCGGACATCATGATGGAATTGATGCGGTGGATCAGGGGATCGCTGTGATTGATGCAGGACACTATGGACTGGAGCATATCTTTATCAGCCGCATGGAACAGTACCTGAAATCGCAATTTCCAAATCTGGAGATAAAAAAGACAGAGAGTAGCAATCCGTTTCAAGTGATATAGAACTGAAAAAAGGAGAGACTTACGATGCAGGAAAAAATGCTACAGGTAAAAATTGACGGAAAAGAAAAGACATACCGGGAAGGTACCCGCTATCTGGATGCTGCACAGGAGCTTCAGAAATATGCAGACAGCAGGATTGTGCTGGCGTCGGTAAATGGCAGATTAAAAGAGCTTACCAAGAAAATGAAAGACGGGGAAGAGATTTGTCTGCTGACGTTGAAGGATAAAAATGGATTTATGACCTATCGCAGAAGCATGATTTTACTGATGCTGAAGGCTGTCTATACGGTAGGAGGGTTTGAACTGGTGGATCGTGTGGGCATTCATTATTCCGTAGGAAGTGGATTCTATGTGACCATTTCCGGTGAGAAAAAAACAGACCCCACATTTTTGAAACAGGTGGAGCAGGCGATGCGGGAGATGGTGGAAAAGAAGCTGCCGATTACCAAGACATCCATTTCCACAGATGAAGCCATAGAGCTGTTTCGCAGACTTGGCATGGAAGATAAGGAAAAACTGTTCCATTACCGGATTGCCTCTAAGGTGAATATTTATGACCTGGCAGGATTTAAGGATTACTTTTATGGCTATATGGTACCGGATACCAGTTATCTGGATCAGTTTACTCTGATACCTTTTGATGAAGGATTCGTGCTTCAGATGCCAAAGAGATCAGAACCGGACAAAGTGCCGGAGTTTCGGGCAGATGCCAAGCTGTTCCAGGTACAGAAGGAATCTCTGAAATGGGGAGAAATGATGCAGATTCGTACGGTAGGAGACCTAAATGACCGGATTGTGTCAGAAGGTGTTCATGACCTGATGCTGGTACAGGAAGCACTGCAGGAGAAGAAGATCAGTGAAATTGCTTCGATGATCACGGCGCAGCCGGAAAAGAAGCTGATTATGATTGCAGGCCCTTCTTCCTCTGGAAAGACTACATTTTCCCACCGGCTGTCGACACAGCTGGCAGCGAATGGTATGAAGCCGCATCCGATTCCGATGGATAATTATTTTGTGGAACGGGAAGATACACCGAGAGATGAAGAGGGAAATCCAGATTATGAATGTCTGGAAGCAATCGATATCGAATTGTTTAACCGGAATATGACGGATCTGCTTGCCGGAAAGGCAGTGGATATGCCGATATTTAACTTCAAAACCGGAAAAAAAGAATATAAAGGTAATGTTCTTCAGCTGGGACCGGATGATGTACTGGTAATAGAAGGGATCCATGGATTGGATGACAGGCTGTCTTATTCGCTTCCGAAGGAAAGCAAGTTTAAGATCTATATCAGTGCGCTGACCCAGTTAAACATCGATGAACATAACCGGATTCCGACTACAGATGGCAGGCTGTTGCGAAGAATCGTCAGGGATGCAAGAACAAGAGGAACGCTGGCCAGGGATACGATAGCTATGTGGCCGTCTGTCAGAAGAGGAGAAGAAGCGCATATTTTCCCATATCAGGAAGAAGCAGATGTAATGTTTAACTCCGCTCTGATCTATGAACTGGCGGTCCTGAAAGTGTATGCTCAGCCACTTTTGCTGGGAATCAGGAGAGAAGAACCGGAATATCAGGAAGCAAAGCGACTTCTGAAGTTCCTGGATTATTTTGTGAGCATCCCAAGTGAGAATATCCCGTTAAATTCACTTTTAAGAGAATTTGTGGGCGGAAGCTGTTATCAGGTATAGCTTTTCATCAAATATTATTTGACAAAAATGCGAGGATCAGTTATAGTATCATTTTGTGAGTAAGGTAAATGATCGCGGCTGGCAGGCCGAAAGGTGCCAGACGAGGAAAGTCCGGGCTTCACAGGGCAGG
>CAKRVB010000034.1 GCA_934408725.1 uncultured Marvinbryantia sp. | reverse complement strand
TTCTTAAGCGCTTCGCTCGACTTGCATGTGTTAAGCACGCCGCCAGCGTTCATCCTGAGCCAGGATCAAACTCTCAATAAAAATGTTTGAATCCAGTTCAGAATTAACGTCTAGCTAATTCATCCCTTTTACTGTTTATAAGGTCAGTTCCTTGAATGTTAAAACTTTTTTAGAATCTTTCAAGGTTGTTTCACTGTTCAATTATCAAGGTTCTTTATCTCGTTGCTTATCAACAGCAACTTTGATATCTTATCACTTTTTCAGAACTTTGTCAACTACTTTTTTAACTTTTTTTCAAGTTGTTTTTTCGTCTTAGTTCTTCAAGCGAACTTCTATAGATTATCACATCTATTCTTACTTGTCAACTACTTTTTTTATTTTTTCAAATTTTTGTAGCTAACCAACGGAGAAAGAGGGATTTGAACCCTCGCGCCGCGCAAACGACCTACACCCTTAGCAGGGGCGCCTCTTCAGCCTCTTGAGTATTTCTCCGGATTCTGAATTCTCATTATTGATATTCAAAATATGCATCAATTACTGACGCATAAGTCATTATACTAAATCTATTTATATTTGTCAATATCATTTTTGAAAGTTTTTTACAATTTTTTTACATTGTCTATACAAGCTGTTCCTGATTCTGTGGCTTGCTTACTTTCCCTTTGAATCGGTTATAGATATAAGCATTTGCTTCTTTCTCTTCAGTATCATCCAATGCTTTTAAAACCACCGGTTCACCATATTTTCTTTCCAGCGCTTTCCGGATCAGATAATCTGCTACTTCCGGATTCTTTGGCAAAAGTGGTCCATGAAGATACGTACCAATGACATTTTTATATACTACACCTTCATAACCACTTTTTCCATCATTACCACTTCCATAAATCACTTTTCCAAAAGGCTTATTATTCTTGATATTGGTTCTGCCGCCATGATTCTCAAATCCTACTACTGGCATAGAAACCAGATCACTTTCCAGTACAATATTATCAATCAGCCGGTAGTCTGTACCTCTGTCCGTATCCAGATCAATGATACCCAGCCCTTCGATATTTCCTTCTGCTGTCGCATAGTAATTTCCAAGAAGCTGAAAACCACCACAGATAGCAATCACTACCCCATTGTCTTCTACATAGGTCTGAAAAGACTTTTTGATATTTTTCAGTTTATCACATACAAGCATCTGCTCACGGTCTGATCCACCTCCCAGAAGTATAATATCCAGCTTAGAAAAGTCTATCTCATCATTGATTTCATAACAGATAGTCTCTGCCTCTATTCCACGCCACTGGCAGCGTTTCATGAGACACTGGATATTCCCTCTGTCTCCATACAGATTTAACAGATCCGGATATAAATGTCCAATTGTTATCTTCATATTCTTCACCCCTGTTTTCCGCTATATTCTGCTTCTATTTTCTTCAGAATATTATGCGTACTGTAAAGACCGGTATAGTTAACCAGCACATAGAGATTCTTACATCCATGTTCAATCCGGTCTCTGATAGCCTTTTCTACATCCGGTTCCAGACTGGATGAAATGTCCACGTATTTTAATCTCAGTCTCATATCCTGACACCGAATACCGCTTACGATAATACTGTTTATATTGTCTGCCTGGAAACGGTCAAAGTCCACATCCCACAGCCAGGATATATCTGTTCCATCCTGGTCATTATCATTGATGAGAATAATCAGATCTTTCTCTGAAGTATCTTCCATAACTGCTGAAATATTCTGATTAAAACCTGCCGGATTCTTGGCAAGATTCAGGATAATTTCTGTTCCATCGATGGAAAAATGCTCATTTCGGCCATTTTCCGGATTGTATTTTTTCAGTACCTCTACAAAATTCGGTATTTCCAGTCCAGCCTCTCTTGCTGCTGCATAGACTGCCAGAATATTATAAATATTATAAAATCCCCGATAATTTGCTTCAATATGACGACCCTCTACATCAAAAGCAAGATGCTTTCCGGTCTCAATATGAGAAGCATTGTATTTAATCTCCGGACGTTTAAAATCACAGTTACTGCAGTAATAATCTCCCAGCTGGCTGAAATGGTAAAAATGATAGTTCATCTTTGCCCCACATTTTTTACAGAACCGGCCCTCTTTGATCTCATTGATCGATTCTTCAAATACTTTCTCACCAATTCCATAAGTTGCATAAGCATTGCCACTTTCCATGGTAACATAAGTAGACAATGCATCATCAGCATTGACAATCACTTTCATATCAGGTGCCATCATCATGGCCTCTTTTACCAGATTCATGGTAATGTCGATCTCTCCGTAACGATCCAGCTGATCACGAAACAGATTAGTCAGCACACAATAATCTGGTTTAAAATGCGGAAAAATGCGAAGTGCAGAAGCTTCATCTACTTCAATGCATGCATAATCCGCATCCAGTTTTCCATTCCATCCTGCTGCCAGAACAAAGGCTGCCACACAGCCATTCAGCATATTGGATCCGGTGTGGTTACACACTACTTTTTTATTCTGTGCTTCCAGCGTGGAACATAAAAGATTATTTGTTGTTGTCTTTCCATTTGTTCCGCAGACTACAAAAATCTTTTCTCGTACATCTCCTGCCAGCTCCGATAAAATAGCAGGATCAATCATCAGGGCTATTTTCCCTGCCCAGGTAACCCCCTGTTTTCCAAGCATTCTGCAGATCTTTGCAACAAATTTTGAAGCAAAGACCGCAGTCATTCTGCGTAACTTCATAATTCTATCTCCATTTTGTGGTTTTATCGCTCTTCATTTCTTTGCTTGATTAAGGAAATAAGTACCCTGAAACAGAGTACTTATTGTCCTTTTCTTATCTGAATCTTTTATTCTTCTGCAGACTCTTCTCCTGCATTTTCTGTTTCATTCTGAATTTCTTCTGATGTCTCCTCTTCATTTTTGGAGGATTCTCTCACTTTTGCAATACTTGCAATCGTAATTCCATTCTTCAGATCCATCAGTTTTACTCCAGACGTCACTCTTCCCAGTATGGAAATATCACTGCATGGCATCTGAATGATGATACCATCCGTATTGATCATCATGACTTCATTTTCTCTGCTAAGGATCTTCATACCAACTACATTACCGGTCTTTTCTACGATCTTGTAGCATTTAATACCTTTTCCACCACGATTCTGAACTGTGAATTCATTAATATCTGTCAGCTTACCCATACCATTCTCAGATACCGTCAGCATATATTCTCCCTGACTGGACAGCTGCATACCTACTACCTCATCGGTATCCATCAGATTAATTCCAATTACACCCATAGAGGCTCTGCCGGTTGACCTTACATCTGATTCATGGAAACGAATACACTGTCCATACTTGGTTACCAGGAATATATCCTGATCACCATCGGTATATTTTACTTCAATCAGTTCATCATCTTCCCGCAGATTAATGGCTGTCAGACCTGTTTTTCTCATATTCTGGTATTCATCCAGAGAAGTCTTCTTCACCATACCATTCTTAGTAGCCATGAACAGATATGCATTCTCACGATACTCTTTCATGGTTACAATCGAAGTAATCGTCTCCTCCGGCTGAAGCTGCAGAAGATTAATGATTGCTGTTCCTCTTGCAGTTCTGGATGCTTCCGGAATCTCATAGGTCTTCAGACGATAGACCCGTCCTTTATTAGTGAAGAACATAATGGACGCATGGGTATTTGTCAGTACCAGTTCTTCGATATAATCATCATCCAGCGTCTGCATACCCTTGATTCCTTTGCCACCACGATTCTGACTCTTAAAATTATCTCTGGTCATACGTTTGATATAACCAAGCTTCGTCATAGTGACTACCACTTCTTCCTGTGGAATCAGATCCTCCATAGAAAAATCAGATTCATCGTATCCAATGGATGTTCTTCTTGGATCTGCATATTTATCACGAATCTCTTCCAGTTCTTTCTTAATCACGCCAAGAAGCAGATTCTCATCTGCCAGAATGGCCTTTAATTCTGAGATCTTTTTCTGCAGTTCTGCATACTCATTCTCAATCTTTTCTCTTTCCAGTCCGGTCAGTGCACGCAGACGCATATCTACGATAGCCTGTGCCTGCACATCTGTCAGGGTAAAGCGTTCCATCAGAGATTCCTTGGCAATGGCCGCACTTCTGGATCCGCGGATAATGCGGATGACTTCGTCAATATTATCCAGTGCGATCAGTAATCCCTGTAAAATATGAGCCCGCTCTTCTGCTTTATTCAGATCATATCTGGTTCTTCTGGTTACCACTTCCTCCTGATGCTTCAGATAATAGGTAAGCATCTGCAGAAGATTCATGACCACTGGCTGGTTATGATACAGGGCCAGCATAATCACGCCAAAAGTATCCTGCAGCTGGGTATGCTTATAGAGCTGATTCAAAATTACGTTGGCATTTACATCACGGCGCAGTTCAATATTGATCCGCATACCTTCTCGGCTGGATTCATCTGTCAGCGCTGTGATACCGTCGATTTTCTTTTCTTTTACCAGATCTGCGATCTTTTCAATCAGTCTGGCTTTATTTACCAGATAAGGCAGCTCCGTAACGATGATCCTGGTCTTGCCATTTGGCAATGTCTCCATATTGGTCACTGCACGAACACGGATCTTGCCACGTCCGGTACGATATGCTTCTTCAATTCCTCTGGTTCCCAGAATCTGAGCCCCGGTTGGGAAGTCCGGACCTTTCACAATCTTCAGGATCTCTTCGATCTCAGTATCTCTGCCTTCTTCAATACGGTTATCAATGATCTTAATGACCGCATTGACTACCTCTCCAAGATTGTGAGGAGGGATATTCGTTGCCATACCTACTGCAATACCGGTAGTTCCGTTACACAACAGATTCGGATAGCGGGATGGCAGTACAGTTGGTTCTTTTTCTGTCTCATCAAAGTTCGGCGTAAAATCTACCGTATCTTTATTGATGTCCGCCAGCATCTCCATGGAGATCTTGCTTAATCGTGCTTCGGTATATCGCATCGCTGCGGCACCGTCACCATCCACGGAACCAAAGTTACCGTGGCCGTCTACCAGCGGATAACGGGTAGACCAGTCCTGTGCCATATTAACCAGGGCTCCATAAATGGAGCTGTCCCCATGAGGATGGTATTTACCCATGGTATCACCGACAATACGGGCACATTTTCTATGCGGCTTGTCAGGACCATTATTTAACTCTATCATGGAATAAAGCACTCTTCGCTGAACCGGCTTTAATCCATCTCTTACATCAGGAAGCGCACGGGATGCGATAACGCTCATGGCATATTCGATGTAAGACTGTTCCATGGTCTTTTTCAGATCGACTTCATGTACTTTGTCAAAAATATTATCTTCCACGATCGTTCCTCCTAAATGTCAAGATTCTTTGCATATTTTGCATTTTCTTCAATGAATTCTCTTCTCGGTTCTACCTGGTCTCCCATCAGTGTGGTAAAAGTCAGGTCCAGCTCAGAAGTAGAATCTTCGTCCATATTGACTCTCAACAGAATTCTCTTTTCCGGATCCATGGTAGTCTCCCAGAGCTGTTCTGCATCCATTTCTCCCAGACCTTTGTATCGCTGAATTTTATTATTCTGGTCACGTCCTACTTCCTGAAGGATCTGATCCAGCTCCTCATCAGAGTAGGCATACCATACTTTTTTATTTTTCTCCAGCTTATACAGCGGCGGCTGTGCCAAATAGACATGTCCCTGCTTGATCAGTTCCGGCATGAACCGATAGATAAAGGTCAGCAGCAAAGTACTGATATGAGCACCGTCTACATCGGCATCGGTCATAATAATAATTTTATGATAACGCAGCTTGGAAATATCAAAATCATCATGAATACCGGTACCGAAAGCGGTAATCATGGCTTTGATCTCCGCATTAGAATAAATACGGTCCAGTCTGGCCTTTTCTACGTTTAAGATCTTACCTCGAAGCGGTAGAATTGCCTGGGTAGCACGTGTTCGGGCCGTCTTTGCAGAACCGCCCGCAGAATCTCCCTCTACGATGTAAATCTCACAGTTTTTCGGATCCTTATCTGAGCAGTCTGCCAGTTTTCCCGGAAGGGAAAGTCCATCCAGTGCTGATTTTCTTCTGGTCAGTTCTCTGGCCTTTCTGGCTGCTTCTCTTGCCCTCTGAGCCAGAATGGACTTCTCCAGAATGATCTTGGCCACCTGTGGGTGCTGTTCCAGATAAATCATTAACTGCTCAGATACGATACTGTCTACCGCACCTCTTGCCTCGCTGTTGCCCAGCTTCTGCTTGGTCTGGCCTTCAAACTGTGGCTCTCCAATCTTAATGCTGACAATCGCAGTCAGACCTTCCCGGATATCTTCTCCGGAAAGCGTCTCATTTTCCTTGATCAGTTTATTTAATCTCGCATAAGCATTAAATGTCTTTGTTAAGGCATTCTTAAAACCGGTCAGATGAGTACCACCCTCCGGTGTGGTAATATTATTTACAAAACTGTAGGATCCTTCTGTGTAAGAATCATTATGCTGCATGGATACTTCCACGTATACGTCATCTCTGGTTCCTTCACAGTAAATAATATCCGGATACAGAGGAGTCTTGCCTTTGTTCAGGTATGTAACAAACTCCTTGATTCCTCCCTCGTAATGGAACGTCTTTTCCATCTCCTGGCCTTCTCGTTTATCCCTGAGAATAATCTTTACATTCTTGGTCAGAAAAGCCATTTCACGAAGACGCTGTTTTAAGGTGTCATAATCAAACACCGTATCTTCAAAAATCTGCTTATCCGGCAAAAAAGTTACCATAGTGCCGGATTTTTCTTTTTCACATTCTCCAATCACTTTTAACGGATAGCAGACATGACCTCTTTCATAACGCTGGTTATAGACTTTTCCCTCTTTGTAGATGGTAACCTCCAGCCATTCGGAAAGGGCATTTACTACTGAGGCACCTACTCCGTGAAGACCTCCGGATACCTTATATCCGCCACCGCCAAATTTTCCTCCGGCATGCAAAATGGTAAATACAACCTCTACCGCCGGCTTTCCTGATTTATGATTAATTCCTACCGGAATTCCACGTCCGTTATCGATGACCGTAATGGAGTTATCTTCATTGATCGTTACATCAATGGTATTACAAAACCCAGCCAGGGCCTCATCAATTGCGTTATCCACAATTTCATAGACCAGATGATGAAGTCCGCGAAGTGAAGTACTTCCGATGTACATACCAGGTCTCTTTCTGACTGCTTCCAGCCCTTCCAGAATCTGAATCTGGTCTGCTCCATATTCATGATTTACTTCTGTTCCCATACATCCTCCTATCTATTCCAACACTTTTCCGTCTACTACATGAAACACTTTATTGATCTGAAATCGGTTTTCCACAAAATCATCCAGACCGGTACAGGTGATCAGCGTCTGGATATCATGGATACTGTCCAGCAAATATCCCTGGCGGTGACTGTCCAGTTCAGACAGCACATCATCCAGCAATAGAATCGGGGTATCTCCCAATTCCTGCCTGACCAGTTCAATCTCTGATAATTTTAGAGCCAATGCAGCGGTTCTCTGCTGTCCCTGCGAACCAAACTTGCGGATATCCACGTGTTTGATCTGAAAACCGATATCGTCCCGGTGCGGTCCGATCAGGGATACCTTAAACTTTAAATCCCGGTCTCTGTTTCTTCGCAAAGTCTCTTCGAATGCTTCCGCCTGTACGTTTGCATCATAGGTAACCAGAATCTCCTCCCGGTTACCAGACAGCTTTCCATGGATCTCTCTCATGATCTCGTTGAGCCGGCTGATAAATACAGCTCTCTCTTCGATCACTTTTCTGCCATATTCCACCATCTGCATATCCCATATATCCAGTGTATCCATAAAATCAGGTCTGAAACCAATCTCTTTTAATAATTTGTTTCTCTGATTCACTATTTTATTATAATTTGCCAGATTATGCATATAGACTCTGCTTAACTGGCAAAGCTCCATATCCACAAATCTTCTTCTCTCCCCAGGCCCGTTTTTGATAATATTCAGATCCTCCGGAGAGAAAAACACAAAGTTTGCCACGCCAAACAGCTCACTGGCTTTTCGGATCGGAACGCCATTGATGGCAATCCCTTTGGTTTTATTTTTTCGCAGGTGCATATCAATCTTTACCGGAGTTCCTCCCCTGATGATCTTCATCCGAATATGAGATTCTTCCTGATCAAACCGAATCATCTCCCTGTCCTTACTGCTGCGGTGTGACTTGGTCGTCCCGCATACATAGACGGACTCCAGAATATTGGTCTTTCCCTGGGCATTATCTCCGTAAAAAATATTGGTCCCCGAATCAAATTTTAACTTCAGCGATGGGTAATTACGGAAATTTTCAAGCTTTATAGAATCAATTATCATATATGCACCAGCTTATTTTTCGATCTTGATGATGTTACCTTCAAATTCCACTTCATCACCATCGTACAGCTTCTTACCACGCTGCAGTTCTACCTGGCCATTGACTTTCACCAGTCCATCCTGTATGGCAAACTTGGCATCCACACCAGATTCTGCCAGACCGGCAGCCTTCAGAGCCTGTCCAAGCTTGATATATTCCTCACGTAATTTTATGGTTTCCATTTTTGTTCCTCTTTTTCTAGATGTTAAAGTTAACCGGTAAAATCAGGTAAATATAACTTTCTTTTTCATCCTTGATGAAGCATGGTGCCTTGGAATTAACCAGATAAATCTGAATATTCTCATCGTCAATAACACGAAGAGCATCAATCAGGAACCTTGGATTAAATCCAATCAGAATATCTTTACCCTCTTTCTCAATGGCAATGTGTTCATTCATGGAACCGATCTGAGAATTAATCTTCAATTCCATGTTGGTATCATCAATGCCAATGATAATTGGTTTCTTGTCACTTTCTTTAATCAGCAGCGTAGCACGGTCGATACAATTCAGCATTTCTCTTTTGTTGATTGTGATCTTGGTCTCATAATCACTGGACAACATCTGATCAATGCGGAAATAGTCTCCCTCGATCAGACGGGAAACTGCAATTGTATCATCGAATTCAAACAGAATATGATTCTTGGTAAAGTAAATGTTGACAACATCATCTACTTCGCCAGATAAAATTTTACTGATTTCGATGAGTGTCTTTCCTGGAACGACAACCTTGCGGTTTTCATAGTTCTCCTTCAATTCGATTTTACGAATTGAGATTCGATGACCGTCCAGAGACACGACTTTCAGGATATTATCTGTGATTTCAAACAGCTCACCAGTCATCATCTTGTTATTTTCATTCTGTGCAATAGAGAAAATGGTCTGACGAATGACTTCTTTCAGAGTAAACTGAGACACACTGATAGAATGATCTTTTTCCACAAAAGGAAGATACGGATAATCATCTCCTGCTTTACCGGAAATGTTGAACTGTGAATTTTCACAGGTTATCAACGCCTGATAACGGTCATCTGTCGAGATGGTAATATCGCTGTCAGCCAGTTTACGGATAATTTCAGAAAAAAGCTTTGCTTCCAGGGCAATCACACCTTTTTCCACAATCTCACCTTTTACAATAGTTTCAATACCAAGTTCCATATCATTGGTGGTAAATTTTATCTCTCCTTTGGAAGCATCAATCAAGATGCATTCCAGAATCGGCATTGTGGTCTTGGAAGGCACAGCCTTCATCACAATGTTAATGCTTTTCATTAATTCGGACTTAGAACAAACGATTTTCATAGCCGATGCTCCTTTCAGCTTAGTGCGTATGTAATTAAAAAAGATTAGTAGCCGTCGTCATAGGGTCTGTGGATTTGTAGATAAGTGCCTTTTGCCCCGTAATTAAGGGAAAAAACGACGGTATAACTATGTGAGAAACTCACAAAACCCCCTTTTTTGAAGGTGGATAAGTGTGGATAACTCTAATTTGGGTTAATCTTCTTTATTAAAATATCTACCGTATTACGGACATTATCATTTGTTGCAATCTCATCTTCGATGGTCTTGCAGCCATGGATAATCGTGGAATGATCCTTGCCGCCAAGGAGTGTTCCCAGTTCTTTATACTTAATCTGCGTCATTTTTCTGCAGAGATACATGGCGATCTGTCTTGGAAGAACGATTTCTGCATTTCTCTTGGAGCCCTTGATGTCATCTTTGGAGACATGGAAGTGCTCACTGACGGTATCGAGAATATATTCTGGCGTAATGACCTTCTTTTCATCTGGTGAAATGATGTTTTTTAAGGCTTCTTTGGCCAGTTCCAGATTGATTTCCCTCTTATTTAAATTACCGAAAGCAACGACAATGTTCAGAGCACCCTCCAGTTCACGGATGTTTGACTTCACATTGGTCGCAATATATTCGATGACGGAGTTATCTATGGTATAGCCATCCAGTTCTTCCCGTTTTTTCAAAATGGCCATACGTGTTTCGTAATCCGGAGAGGAAATATCGGCGATCAGGCCCCATTCAAAGCGGGACTTCAGGCGGTCTTCCAGTGTAATCATCTCTTTTGGTGGCTTATCTGAGGAGATAATGACCTGTTTCCCTGCACTGTGAAGATCGTTAAAAGTATGGAAAAATTCTTCCTGTGTAGATTCTTTTCCAATAATAAACTGAATATCATCTATAAGGAGAACATCAATATTGCGGTATTTGTCGCGAAATTTGGACATAGCAGCACTGTTACCGCTTCGGATATTGTCAATTACCTCATTGGTAAAGGTCTCACTGGTCACGTAGAGTACCTTTTTTTCCGGATCCTGGTCTAAAATAAAGTGGGCGATGGAATGCATCAGATGGGTTTTTCCCAGTCCAACACCTCCGTAAATAAACAGCGGATTATATACTTCACCCGGTGATTCTGCCACTGCAAGGGAAGCTGCATGTGCAAAATTGTTATTTTTTCCTACCACAAATGTATCAAAAGTATAACGTGGGTTCAAATTCGCCTTTTCTAAAAGCAGATTTGTTTTTTCCACATCTTTCGCTTTTGTTTCCTGTGTCTTTATATTTTCAGGAAGAATAAAGTCCAAAGAGCAGTCAAGACCGGTCAGTTCGGCGATGGCTACTTTTATAGGAAGCGTATATTTTTTCTGAATATAATTGATCTTCATCTGGTCATCGACCAGAATAGTTACAATATTATTCTCAAAACTGTGGACTTTTAACGGCTGTAACCAGGTATCAAAGGATACCTTTGACACTTCATGTTCGACCATAACATGATTCAGAATAGCATCCCAGTTTTCTTCTATTACATTCATGAAAATTCTCCTTTTGCACATAAAATCTCTGTTTATAATATTAAACCAAATTCCATTAATGCGCAATCAAAAGTTTAAAGGAATGTGTATAATTATGTGTAAAACCCGTTTTTTATGGAAAAAGGGTGGTTATACACACGGTATTTACAAAAAAATGTGGTTCATGTGGATTGCAAAGTGGAAAATGTGAATTTGTGAATGGAGCTGTACACATCATCCACATGCGTAAATACAAGGCATTTCGTGGACAAGATTTATTTATACACACATTATCACCGAGTTATTCACAAGTTATCCCCACGATGTGGATAACTTTGTGGGAAATATTCACACGATCCACAAAAATCTGGAGAACCAGCAGGGATGTGCCAGACTATAGGCGGATTGCAAGGCTGTGATAATTTTTTTATAAATCAAGATAAATTACTTGACGAACCCTGTTTTTATGAATATAATTGAAATGATGTTTTTCTACGTAAATTGAAGAATAATTACCAATAATGATAAATGTTTGGTTAGAAGAAGGAGGTGCCCGGAACTATGGCAAAGATGACATTTCAGCCTAAGAAGAGACAGAGATCTAAAGTACACGGATTCAGATCCAGAATGAGTACTCCAGGCGGAAGAAAAGTATTAGCTGCAAGAAGAGCAAAAGGAAGAAAAGTTTTATCAGCATAGGCCGCATTTTTGTGGCCTTTTCTTCATATTAAGGGGAAAAAACACGAAAATATGAAATTTTCAGAGTCTTTAAAAAAGAATCGTGATTTTCAGATGGTATATCATCAGGGAAAATCTCAGGCAAATAAGTATTTAATTATGTATGCGTTACAGAATGCTGGAACCAGGAATCGCCTGGGAATATCTGTAAGCAAAAAAGTAGGAAACAGCGTAGTGAGACATCACCTTACCAGACTGGTAAGAGAAAGTTACCGTCTGAATGAAGAACAATTTCAGTCAGGGTATGATTTAGTCGTAATCGTAAGACCTTCCGCGAAGGAGAAAAGCTATCATGAAATAGAGAGTGCATTGCTGCACCTGGGAGGGAAACTAGGTATCAGATGAAACAGTTATTGATTCTTTTGATCAGATTTTACCAGAAGTATTTATCGCCGATGAAGACAACCAGATGTCCGTATGTGCCAACCTGTTCGCAGTATGGATTAGAAGCGATACAGAAGCACGGTGCAATCAAAGGAAGTATTCTGGCAGCCTGGAGAATATTAAGATGTAATCCCTTTTCACATGGTGGAATCGATCCGGTTCCGGATGAATTCTTATCTTTTAGGAGGAAAAAAATTTGAAAACAACAGTACTTACCAAAAGTAATGTGTTTATTATAGGACCAGTGGCCACGCTTCTTGGTTTTATCATTAATGCACTTTACTTATTCCTGAGTGGGGCATTTAATATTCAGAACATCGGTCTGTGTATTATCTTATTTACCATTGTGATCAATGTATTAATGCTTCCACTGACGATCAAACAGCAGAAGTCATCAAAGCTGACACAGGTTATGAATCCAGAGCTTCAGGCAATTGCCAAGAAGTATAAGAACAAAAAAGACCAGGCTTCTATGATGAAGATGCAGGAAGAACAGCAGGCTCTGTATGCAAAATACGGTATTTCACCAATGGGAAGCTGCCTGCCAATGCTGATTCAGATGCCGATTTTATTTGCTATGTACCAGGTTATCTGGAAAGTGCCTGCGTATGTAAAGAGTGTATACGAGATGTATACCGCACTGGTAAATGATGTACTGGCATCTACTCAGATGCAGACATTTCTGTCTGATTTTGCTACCAATGCCAGAGTGAATCTGGATAAAGTAGGATTTACCAGTGATTCTGTGGTAGATATTCTGCATAGTCTGACACCGGCGAACTGGGCTGCGTTTGCAGATCAATTCCCGGATTATAAGACTGTAATTGAACAGACCGCAGCACAGGCTGCACATGTAAACAGCTTTTTAACAATTAATATTACAGATTCACCGTTTGCTATTATTAAAAACAGTTTTGCAAATCATCAGTGGCTGGCACTTGTCATTGCCATTCTGATTCCGGTACTTGCAGGTCTGACTCAGTATCTGAATACCAAGCTGATTCCTCAGCCGGAAGCAACTGGGGATGATGCCAACAGCGCAATGAATTCTTCTATGAAGACCATGAATACCATGATGCCTCTGATGTCTGTATTTTTCTGTTTTACATTTTCCACAGGTATCGGTATCTACTGGGTAGCAAGTTCTGCAGTAAGATGCGTGATTCAGCTCATTGTAAATAAGCGCATGGAAAAAGTAGACATCGAAGAGATGGTAAAACAGAACATGGAAAAATACAATGAGAAGCGCGTAAAACAGGGGCTGCGTCCGGAAAATATCAGCGGACAGGCTAAGAAGAACCTGAAGAACCTTCAGAATCCGGTAGTGGAAGATGAAGAAGCTATTCGCAGCAAAAGCGAAAAGAGACTTCAGAGTATGAAGGATTCTACAGAATATTATAACAAGACTGCAAAACCTGGAAGTATTGCATCCAAGGCAAGAATGGTAGAGCAGTACAATGAAAAGACGAACAAGAACGCAAAAAGCTATAAAAAGTAGAGGGAGATTCGAACAATGGAAGAATATATTACCGTCACCGCCAAAACGGTGAAAGATGCAATCCTGGAAGCATCTTTGAAGCTGGAAACATTCCGTGATAATATCGAATACGAAGTAATCGAAGAAGGAAGTACAGGATTCCTTGGATTCGGAAGCAAGAAAGCGATCATCAAGGCAAGAAAGAAAGTTGCAGTGGAAGATATTCTGAAAGAGGAAGTAAAAGAAGAAAAACCTGCAAAGAAAGAAAAACGGGAATTTAAAAAAGAGAAAAAAGAGTTCAAAGAAAACAAGAAGGAATTCAAAAAGGAAAAGAAAGAAAGACCTGAACGAAAAGAGTTTCGTCAGGAAGAGCCTGTTGCAGTAAAGGAAGAAACAACCGTTGCAGCAGAGCCAGCAGCAGAACCGGTGCAGGAAGCTCCAGTTGAAGTAAAAAAAGAACGTAAAGTTGTTCCGCTGACTCCGGAAGAAAAGGAAGAAGCAAAGGAAAAAGCAGTAAAATTCCTGAAAGATGTATTTGCATCCATTGAGATGGAAGTAGAAGTACATGCAGAATTTGAAGATGAAGTATTGACTGTGGAGATGTCAGGAGAAGATATGGGTGTCCTGATTGGTAAGAGAGGACAGACACTGGATTCTCTTCAGTATCTGACCAGTCTGGTAGTCAACAAAGGAAAATCTGGTTATGTACGTGTGAAAGTAGATACTGAGAACTACAGAAGCCGTAGAAAGGAAACACTGGAAAACCTGGCAAAGAATATTGCATACAAGGTAAAGAGAACAAGACGACCGGTATTCCTTGAACCGATGAATCCTTACGAGAGAAGAATCATTCATTCTGCACTGCAGAACGATCCTTATGTAACTACTCACAGTGAAGGAGAAGAACCTTACCGTAAAGTTGTTGTTACATTAAAGAGAAATAATAACCGTTAAATCAATGGGGCGGGAACCAATGGTTCCCGCCCTCATTTTGTCTTAGTCAAGCTCGGTATAGAAGTCAACAACAGCGTTGTATTTTTCATCGTCATCGATGACGGTGAGAACGATCTCTTCATCGGTACAGGTATCATCTGCTTCGGATCTCATGAATAACATATGTTCCGGATCATCTGTTACGCTGTCCCCTTCGATTTCACCAAGTAATACGAACTTTTCAGAATCCATCTCGAATTCATCCAGGATTGCGAATTCTACTTCGCTTCCATCATCCATCTCCAGAGTGACGGTATCAAATTCTTCCATGTTTTCATTATTTTCAGTTGTGCCCATTTGTATAATCTCCTTATCATAATAATTCGTAACTGTTCAGTACTTTCACAGTAGGTTCTGAATAGTTACAATAATTCAATGAGTTGTTAACAGTGTAACACAGAAGATAAGGGAAAAGCAATAAAAATAAGGATTTGTGGTTTGTATTATAAAATAAAATCTGCTATACTGTTTAAGATATTTTAGGAGGAGTGCTTCATGTTTCACACAGACACAATTGCAGCAATCTCGACAGGAATGACCAGTTCCGGTATCGGTATTGTACGTATCAGCGGACCGGATGCGGTAGAGATTGCAGAGAAAGTATATGATTCCAGAAATGGAAAGAAGCTGGCAGATATGCCGACCCATACGATACATTATGGATACATCAGAGACGGAGAAGAGTTTCTGGATGAGGTCCTGGTGATGCTTATGAGAGGTCCGAGGAGCTTTACCGCTGAGGATACCGTAGAAATCAACTGTCACGGAGGCGTATATGCCATGAATCGGATTCTGGAGCTGGTGACCCGCAAGGGTGCAAGACTGGCCGAACCAGGAGAGTTTACGAAGAGGGCATTTTTGAATGGCAGAATTGACCTGTCTCAGGCAGAAGCCGTGATCGATGTGATCAATGCTAAGAATGAATATGCACTGAAAAGTTCTGTCAGTCAGTTAAAAGGATCTGTGTTGAATGCAGTCAGGGAGATACGGGAAAAGATTATTTACCATATTGCCTATATTGAATCAGCACTGGACGATCCGGAACATATCAGTCTGGATGGGTATCCGGATCAGCTGGAAGAGCAGACAGAGCAATGGATGGAAAAGATCGCCGCACTGATTGCTTCTGCTGAGAATGGAAAACGTATGAAAGAGGGGATACGAACCGTCATTGTAGGAAAGCCAAATGCCGGGAAATCCTCTCTGTTGAATGTTCTTCTTGGGGAAGAGAGAGCTATTGTAACGGATATTGCTGGAACTACCAGAGATGTGCTGGAAGAGCAGATGAGCCTGTCAGGAATCAGTCTGAATATTATCGATACTGCAGGTATCCGGGAAACAGAAGATGTAGTAGAGAAGATAGGTGTAAAAAAAGCAAAGACCTATGCAAAAGATGCAGATCTGGTTATTTATGTGGTAGACTCCTCCACACAACTGGATGAAAACGATGAAGAGATTATGGAATTGATTCGTGACAGAAAGGCAATTGTGCTTTTGAATAAAATGGATCTGGATCCGGTGACGACAGAAGAGATGATCCGTGAGAGGCTGGATAAGCCGGTGATACCGATATCGGCAAAAGAGGAACAGGGAATTGACCGGCTGGAGCAGACGGTCAAAGATATGTTTTATGATGGAAATCTCTCTTTTAATGATCAGATCTATATTACAAATATGAGACAGAAAGCAGCGTTGTCAGAGGCACTGGAGAGCCTGAAACAGGTAATGACAAGCATTCAGAATCAGATGCCGGAAGATTTTTTCTCCATTGATCTGATGAATGCATATGAGGAACTTGGCAGCATCACCGGAGAATCAGTAGGAGAAGATCTGGTTAATGAGATTTTCAGCAAATTCTGTATGGGAAAGTAAGTAAGAGGACAAGAAAATGAATCATTTAGAAGTAACTACAGATGTGGTGGTAGTAGGAGCAGGACATGCAGGCTGTGAAGCTGCGCTTGCCTGTGCCAGACTGGGGCTGAAGACGGTGATGTTTACTGTCAGCGTAGACAGTATTGCACTGATGCCATGTAATCCCAATGTAGGTGGAAGCTCCAAAGGCCATCTGGTCAGAGAGATTGATGCACTGGGCGGAGAAATGGGAAAAAATATTGACCATACTTTTATTCAGTCTAAGATGCTGAATGGCTCTAAGGGGCCGGCAGTGCATTCATTGAGAGCACAGGCAGATAAACGTGACTATAGCAGCAGAATGAGAAAAACTCTGGAAAATACGCCAAATCTGACCATTAAGCAGGCTGAAGTAACAGAGATTATTGTGGAAGACGGTGTTCTGACCGGGGTGAAAACATTTTCCGGTGCAGTATATCACTGCAGGGCATGTGTATTGTGTACAGGTACTTATCTGAAAGCCAGATGTATTTACGGAGATATCAGTAATTACACCGGTCCAAATGGGCTTCAGGCGGCTAATCATCTGACAGATTCACTGAAGGCTCATGGAATTGAGATGTATCGATTTAAAACAGGAACACCGGCGCGTATTGACAAAAGAAGTATTGATTTCTCCAAGATGGAAGAACAGTTTGGCGATAAGAGAGTAGTACCGTTTTCTTTTTCTACCGATCCGGAAGATGTACAGATTGATCAGGTATCCTGTTGGCTGACTTATACTAATGAGAAGACGCATGAGATCATTCGGGCCAATCTGGATCGTTCCCCATTGTATTCCGGCATGATTGAAGGAACCGGGCCACGCTACTGCCCATCTATTGAAGATAAAGTGGTAAGGTTTGCAGATAAGAACCGACATCAGGTATTTATAGAGCCAGAGGGACGTTATACGAATGAGATGTATGTAGGGGGAATGTCCAGTTCTCTGCCGGAGGATGTGCAGATTGAGATGTATCGTTCTGTGCCAGGGCTGGAGCATGCAGAGATTGTGCGTAATGCCTATGCCATTGAGTATGACTGTATCAATGCAAGACAGCTGAAGCCAACGCTGGAATTTAAGAATATTCAGGGCTTATTCAGTGGAGGACAGTTTAATGGAAGT
Organism: uncultured Marvinbryantia sp.; assembly: GCA_934408725.1. Classification (GTDB taxonomy): domain Bacteria; phylum Bacillota; class Clostridia; order Lachnospirales; family Lachnospiraceae; genus Marvinbryantia. The sequence goes on along the minus strand of CAKRVB010000034.1, from coordinate 8,822 downwards.
TCTGGATATGAGGAAGCAGCAGCGCAGGGGCTGGCTGCAGGAATTAATGCAGCACTGAAGACGCTTGGGCGGGAACAGGTGGTATTTGACCGTTCAGAGTCCTATATCGGAGTATTGATTGATGATCTGGTTACAAAGGATAATAAAGAGCCATATCGTATGATGACTTCCCGGTCTGAGTATCGTCTGCTTTTGCGTCAGGATAATGCTGATCAGCGCCTGACGCCTCTGGGACATAAGATAGGACTGATTGATGATGAGACTTATCAGCAGCTTTTGGAAAAGGAAAAACAGATCGCAGAAGAGACCAGACGTGTAGAACATCTCAATATTGGAGCTAATCCAAAGGTGCAGGCATTTCTTGAGGCACATAACAGTACCCCTCTGAAGACTGGAACGACACTTGGCGAACTGATTCGCAGGCCGGAACTGGATTATGAGATGCTGGCAGAACTGGATCCGGAACGTCCGCTACTGAATCGTGGTGTGGACGAACAGGTGAATATTAATATCAAATACGAAGGTTATATCAAGCGCCAGTTAAAGCAGGTAGAGCAGTTTAAGAAGCTGGAGAATAAAAAGATTCCGGAAACGATCCGTTATGAAGAGATTCATGGACTTCGTATCGAAGCACAGCAGAAGCTGAATCTGTTTCGTCCAATTTCTGTTGGACAGGCTTCCAGAATCTCAGGCGTTTCACCGGCAGATATTTCTGTCCTTTTGATCTATATGGAACAGATGAATCGACATCCGAGACATGAAGAATAAAAAATGTATTTATAAAACACTTTGTATACAAAAATGAAAAATGTACCTGTAAAAATACAATATATGACAAAAAGTACTGAAATTGTATTTATAAATATACAATATTTGCGATAAAAGCACTGTTAAATAACATATAAAAGCTCAAAAAATAGTAGAAATGAGGTAACTATGTCGGAATTTGAATCATATGATATGACAAAATTTCTGGAAAACTGTGAAAAAATGAATCTGATCTTATCCACAGAGCAGCAACAACAGTTTGTACGCTATTATGAATTGCTTGTGGAATGGAATTCTTTTATGAATCTCACTGGTATTACAGATTTTCAGGAAGTTCTGCAAAAACATTTTGAGGATAGTCTCGCGTTGGTAAGGGGGGTAGATCTGTCTGCTATAACATCTGTTATGGATGTGGGAACAGGGGCAGGATTCCCTGGATTACCATTGAAGATTGCTTTTCCACATTTGAAGGTTGTATTGTTGGATTCTCTGGGAAAACGTGTAAAATTTTTGAATCATGTCATAGAAGAACTACAGTTGGATAATATTACAGCAATACATGGAAGAGCAGAAGATTTTGCAAAAGAAGCCGAATACAGGGAGCAATTCGATCTGGTCGTTTCCAGAGCAGTAGCTAATTTGTCCTCTCTCAGCGAATATTGTATACCGTATACAAAAGTGAATGGAATATTTGTTTCCTATAAGTCAGGAAAAATAGAAGAAGAACTGGAACAGGCAAAAAAAGCGATTTTCCTGTTAGGAGGTAAGCTGGATCATACAGTAAAATTCCAGTTGGAAGGCAGTGATATTGAAAGATCACTGGTAATCATAAAAAAACACGAAAAAACGGCAAAAAAATATCCAAGAAAGGCTGGAATGCCATCAAGAGAGCCATTGTCTTAAACAAAAGTCCTGAAAAAGAGGAGAATCATAAATTTTATGATTCTCCTCTTTTTTGTAATAAGATATGTGGCTACAAAATCTGTGTTTGGTTCTAGTACATTGTCCTGCAAATAAAACGATACTACATAACTTGCCTGGTTAATTTTGTACACTGTAATAGATTTCAAAGTAATGATAAGAATTTCTCAGGTGCTTCCAAATGTGGCAGCATTTTCGCCTTGGAAATATAAGAAACTTTGATTACTGGATTTAACTTCTGGTAGGATGCAGCAATATTTTCTGCATTTGCCAGTTCTTTACCAAAGATCAGTTGAGTATCTTGCGCCAGATTGGAGAATGCAAGATTTACATTTGTATTTATATAATTTCCATGCAGGCTGGAGAGCAGAAAACGTCCGCTTCCCTGATTCCAATGCGCAGATTCATAGTAGGTGTGTATAATTTTAGAAGATACCAGAAATGGATTATAAAAGTATTCTTCAGTAAAGTTATATTCGATTTCATTCTCAGAACAGAAAATATAATACAGGAAAGTACCGAGAATAGGGCAATCCATAATGGATTTGGTAAATTTGGCTGTATTTGCTGGAATCGTTGCCAACTGTGATGGACTCTGAGGATTTATAAAGGTTAATTTTGTAAAGTTGTCCGGATATAAATGTGCTGCCATAGTAGCAAAGGATGCGGAGATACCTGTGGCTGTGACAGCGGTCGGCTCCTGTATGACATCAGTTACAAAGTCAGACAACAGTTGTGTAAAAAAGTAATTCACATAAGTGATGTGAGGCTTGGTGGAACGTCCACATCCTGGTAAATCGATAGCATAGACAGTATGAGACTGAGACAGTTCCTCGATTACCTCATTCCACTCTGCGCTTGATGAACTTGGATAAAGATCATGAATCAGCAGAAGTGGATCGCCATGTCCTTGTTTTGTATAATAAATCGAACCATGCTTCCAGTTATAGTAATAACCAGAATCAATTCTTAATAATTTTCGAAGTAAAGCGGAAGATTCAACAAACTTGTTAGCAAAGTACATAACAATGCCAGCAAAGATACCAAGTTTTAGTAATGTCTCTAAACGTTTCTTCATTATAAGATCCTCCATTTTCAGATAAAAAAGTTATATCATATAACGTAACTGTTTCACTACCTTCACAGTTACCACATAACTATAGTATAAACGAATTCTTCCAGGTATACAATGAAATTTTCAAAAAAGGGAAAATTATACGAAAACATCCAAATGTTTCACGTGAAACATTCTATTGCTGTACGAAACAACATTTTATACGAAGTCTAAATTTAATAAAATTGCCTCTGGCGATGAAATTTTGGCGTGTATGTCTCGAATTTTCGGTATTTTTATACCAAAATACATCACGGGACAGAGAGTTATGAGAAGTTATCATTTTTCATAAATGTTTCACGTGAAACATTTATTCTTTGTATAGATTTCATTTTCTATCTATGATATACTTTCTTATAGAAATTGAGTAACTGTTCTTCAGTACCTTCACAGATAGAAAATCGAACAGGTAGAAAATCAGAAATAGTGGAAATAAAAGGGGATAAACAATATGGGAAGAGCAATTGTAGTTGCAAACCAAAAGGGTGGCGTAGGTAAAACTACAACAGCAATCAACCTTGCTGCATGCCTGGCTGAAGCTGGACAAAAAGTGCTGGCAATTGATATGGACCCTCAGGGAAATATGACCAGCGGACTTGGAGTGGACAAGGATGCTATTGAGAACACGGTGTATGAACTGCTTTTAGGGGAAAGTAGTGTAGAAGATTGCCTGCAAAAAGAAGTAATAGAAAATTTGTCGGTGATAGGATCTAATATTAATCTGTCTGCAGCAGAGATCGAACTGATAGGAGAAGAAGAAAAGGAATATATTTTGCAAAAGGCAATAGCGCCAATTAGAGATAATTATGATTTTATCATCATTGATTGTCCACCATCACTTAGTATGCTGACCATCAACTCCATGTGTCTGGCAGATACGGTTTTAGTCCCGATTCAGTGTGAATACTATGCACTGGAGGGATTGACTCAGCTGATTCATACAATCAATCTGGTACAGGAAAGATTGAACCCATCTTTAGAGATGGAAGGTGTGGTCTTTACCATGTATGATGCCAGAACAAACCTGTCACTTCAGGTTGTGGAGAACGTGAAGAATAATTTGAACCAGACTATTTATAAAACGATTATTCCACGAAACGTCAGACTGGCTGAGGCACCAAGTTATGGAATGCCGATTAATCTGTATGATACAAAGTCAGCAGGTGCAGAAAGTTACAGATTGCTGGCAGAAGAAGTGATACATAGAGGAGAAGAAGAATGGTAGCAAAAAAATCTGGATTGGGGAAAGGGCTGGATGCGTTGATTCCGGCGGGAAATAAAAAGGCACCGGTAAAAAAAGAGACAGAACCGGTGATTATTGAGAAGATTGTAGAGAAAAAAGGTGTTGAGACACTGAAGATCACCGAAGTGGAGCCGAACAGAGAACAGCCACGAAAAAACTTCAATGAAGATGCACTGCTGGAATTGTCAGATTCGATTAAACAGTATGGAGTGATTCAGCCACTGATCGTACAGAAAAAAGGAGATCATTACGAGATCATTGCAGGGGAGAGAAGATGGCGAGCAGCAAAAATGGCCGGTATCAAAGAGATTCCGGTTATCATCAAAGATTATAGTGATCAACAGGTGATGGAGATTTCTTTAATTGAAAATATTCAACGTGAGGATCTGAATCCAATAGAAGAAGCAATGGCCTATAAGAATCTAATGGAAGAGTTTCACCTCAAGCAGGATGAGATTGCAGAAAAGGTGTCCAAGAGCAGAACGGCAGTGACGAATTCTATGCGTTTACTGAAATTGGATAAGAGAGTTCAACAGATGATGATTGATGATATGATATCTGCCGGGCATGCGAGAACTTTGATTACCATTGAGGATCCTGACGTGCAATATAATATCGCAACGAAGATTTTTGATGAAAAACTCAGTGTCCGGGAAACAGAAAAAATGGTAAAGCTGCTTCAGAAGCCAGAAGTAAAGAAAGAAAAGGCTGAGAAAGTAAATTCCTTTATTTATAAGGACATCGAAGAAAAGATCAAAGCTATTTTAGGTACGAAAGTAACTGTGGATCACAAATCCAATAACAAAGGACGGATTTCCATTGAGTATTATTCCAATGATGAACTGGAGAGAATACTGTTTTTACTGGAGTCCATTAAGTAAGAGGAGAAAACATGGAAAATTCTATTTTAAATGATCTGATCATCGATCCTGGATATATCCTTATCCTAATGATGGTCATGATTGTCATACTTTTTGTGTTGCAGATCAAGAATTCTTTTAAAATTGATCGTTTTATGAAAAAATATAAGAGCTTTATGCGTGGAAAAGATGGAATTTCTCTGGAAAAAACGATTCTGAGAAATATCAATGAAATCGATATGCTGATGGAATCCAGCAAGAATCATATGGAGCAGATCAAGCAGTTAAAGGAGATACAGCTTCATACGCTGAATAAAACCGCAATTGTGAAATACGATGCATTTAAAGAAATGGGCGGAAAACTGAGTTTTGCACTGGCTATGCTGGATCAGGAAAATAGTGGATTTGTGTTAAATGCGATCCACAGCAGGGAAGGCTGCTATACTTATATTAAGGAAATTGTAAAAGGCGAGTCTTATATTGTTCTTGGAGAAGAAGAGAAGGAAGCATTGAGACAAGCGGTAAATATGTATGTAGAATAAAAAAGGAGTTGTGCACAGAAAAAAATGTGCACAACTCCTTTTTTATTTTACAGGAACTCGCATTCTCAGATGCTTCTTATATGTGAATAAGTAAGTTATAAACAAGAATATTACCTTGAATGTGGGATTTTTTTCAACATTTATTTTGATAATTTATGAAAAATAACGTAGCAAAAGTAGAATTAAAAAATGAAAAGTCGTTTTTTGTAGAAAAAAGAAAAGAAGATAGATAGAATAAAAAAGAAAATTATCCACAAAAAGTGGGTAAAATGTGTGTAATTTGTGAGTTATGTAAAGTATAAGGATTTTTTGCCAAAACAAAAAGAAATTTTTTCCAGAAAATCACATAATTCACACATAAATAAACAAAATTGTGAATAACATAGAATAGTATGAATTATAGTATTATGTAAACAAAACAAAAATGGTTTACATAACTATACAATGTAAATCATAAATTTTCCTTTACGAATATTTAAAAATGAGGTATGATAATCATTGAATGTTTATGATACGGAGAGGGATAGAATATGTTAGATATTAAATTTGTACGAGAAAATCCGGATGTTGTAAAACAGAATATTAAGAATAAATTTCAGGATTCCAAGCTGGAACTGGTAGACGAAGTGATCGAGCTGGATCAGAAGAACAGAGATATCAAGAATGAACTGCAGTCTCTTCAGGCTAACAGAAATAAATTATCCAAGCAAATCGGTGCGCTGATGGGCCAGGGTAAGAAAGAAGAAGCCGAGGAAGTGAAAAAGCAGGTTACCGCACAGTCTGACCGTATGGCTGAGCTGTCTGCTGATGAAAAAGAAGTTGAAGAAAAGATTAAGAAGATCATGATGGTGATTCCAAATATCATTGATCCATCTGTACCGATCGGTAAAGATGACAGTGAAAACGTAGAGATCGAAAGATTTGGTGAACCGGTGGTTCCTGATTTTGAGATCCCTTATCATACTGATATTATGGAACGTTTTGATGGAATTGATATGGATGCTGCCGGAAGAGTAGCTGGTAATGGATTCTATTACCTGATGGGTGATATTGCAAGAATTCATTCTTCTGTTCTGGCTTATGCGAGAGATTTTATGATTGACCGTGGATTTACATACTGTATCCCGCCTTTCATGATCAGAAGTGCTGTTGTAGATGGCGTTATGAGCTTCTCTGAGATGGAATCTATGATGTATAAGATCGAGGGAGAAGATTTGTATCTGATCGGAACCAGCGAACATTCTATGATTGGTAAATTTATTGATACCATGACACCAGAAGAAGAACTGCCAAAGACTCTGACCAGCTATTCTCCATGTTTCCGTAAGGAAAAGGGTGCGCACGGTATAGAAGAACGTGGAGTATATCGTATTCATCAGTTTGAAAAGCAGGAGATGATCGTTGTCTGCAAGCCAGAGGAAAGTAAGATCTGGTACGACAAATTATGGCAGAACACAGTAGATCTGTTCCGTTCTCTGGATATTCCGGTCCGTACACTGGAATGCTGTTCCGGTGACCTGGCAGACCTGAAGGTAAAATCTTGTGACGTTGAAGCATGGTCTCCTCGTCAGAAGAAGTATTTTGAAGTAGGAAGCTGTTCTAACTTAGGGGATGCACAGGCTCGTCGTCTGAGAATCCGTGTAAAAGGAAAAGATGGCAAGAAGTATCTGGCACATACCTTAAATAATACCGTAGTAGCACCACCACGTATGCTGATTGCATTCCTGGAGAACAACCTGAATGCAGATGGAAGTGTTAATATTCCAAAGGCATTGCAGCCATATATGGGCGGTATTGAAAAGATTGTTCCAAAGCATTAATGGCATGGCATTTGTGAATAACGGGAGATAGATTTATGCACAGTTTTTTGCGCAGCGTAGGATTCAGTAACATAAAAGACAGAAAAGGCATAGATGAACTGATCAGGGATGTATGTCTTAATTGTGATGCGCGAAATGCAGTAAGACTGGATCATGGACAGGCATTTGTAGAGTACAGAAAAGAATTTGGACCTGGATTCGGTCTGGCTGTGTGTGGAGAACTGGATGAAAGTGGATTTCATCAGGACTATTATTTCCCGTATTTTCATACAGATACCGTTAGCAGTGAAGAAGATTTGTCCATTGAAAAGCATGGAGGAGAAGATTCCTTTGCCGGTGTCTGTGAAGATAACCGACTGGGAACTTCTCTGATCTTTTATGTTCAAAATGCAGTTGACTATATGCGTGCATGTCTTGTAAAATGGAGTGTAGGAAATCGACTGAGTACATCGTTGACGGCATTGGCTTCTGATGGCAAAATATTGCTCCCGATGTATAAAGATGCGGAGCAGGTGCTTTCGGATAAAGAAGCTTTGAATACCCGTTCACAGATGATCAATGCTGCGAAGAACGGAGATCAGGATGCGATTGAGAGCCTGACACTGGAAGAGATGGATACTTACAGTATGGTTTCCAGAAGAATTCAGACAGAGGATGTATTTTCTATTGTAGATACATTCTTTATGCCGTTTGGTATGGAATGCGACCATTACCAGATCATGGGAGAGATCCTGAAATATCATAAAGTGAGAAATATACGCAGCAAGGAATATCTGTATCAGATGAAGGTTCTTTGCAATGATATTGAGATGGATGTCTGCATTAATGAAGCAGATCTGTTGGGTGATCCAGAAGTGGGTCGCAGATTCAAGGGAAATGTCTGGCTTCAGGGATACATTAACTTCCCGGAAGAATAGAGTGATATGTCCTGTTAGTTTAATGGATAGAACAAGTGCCTCCTAAGAGAAAGCCGGGGCATTCCCCAAAGGGGAAAAATGAAAAACAACTTTCAGTTCGAATCTATTCTGAAAAATGCCAATGGTGACAACAAAGCATTACCCAAATGGGGGAACGTTCTAATGTTACCAAATCGAAAAAAACTGTAGATTGACAACTCGAAAAAGAGTTGATAATCTTATATATGGCCGAAGGGAAAAATCCCAGAAACCCAGTAAAATCAAGGGTTTGCGGCATGTGTCGTCATAGCTCAGCTGGATAGAGCACTCGCCTCCTAAGCGAGGGGTCGGAGGTTCAAATCCTCTTGGCGACGGGCTTCAAAGCGTTCGAAAATGTTAGCTGGATTAGCTGACAGCGAACGCTTTATTTATTTTCTAATCACGTTCGTGACATGATTTTCCATTCAAAATGATCAATTTCCAGCTAACGCAATCCGATTTTTGTTAGCTGACAGCTAATCAAAATTACCGTTTTGCAAACATGGGTTTTTAAGAAGTCCAGCTAACATTTTGGTTCCGCTCTGTTGTCACCCCTTATTTGGGGATGTAAATCAGAGAAAAGGCGGGAAAAGAAACAATCTCTCCCAAACCTGCAAAC
>CAKRVB010000033.1 GCA_934408725.1 uncultured Marvinbryantia sp. | reverse complement strand
CCTGGCTATAACCCTCAATTACAACAACCCAAAAGGAGGGGCGCAAGAAGTGTTCGATTTTAATAAACCAAGAATTGAAATTGCTGAGATTTCTGAAGACCATAAGTATGGAAGATTTGTTGTAGAACCACTCGAAAGAGGTTATGGTACTACATTGGGTAATTCACTTCGTAGAATTATGCTTTCATCTTTACCAGGTGCTGCTGTCAGCCGTGTGAAGATCGAAGGTGTTCTGCATGAGTTTAGCTCCATTCCAGGTGTAAAAGAGGATGTCAGCGAAATTATCATGAACCTGAAATCACTGGCGATCAAGAATACCAGTGAGACAAATGAACCAAAGATCGCTTATATCGAATATGAAGGCGAAGGTGTGGTTACAGCAGCCGATATTCAGGTTGACCAGGATCTGGAAATCCTGAATAAAGATCAGGTAATTGCAACGCTCAGTGGTGGTCCTGACAGCAAGCTGTACATGGAAATCACAATTACAAAGGGCAGAGGTTACATCAGTGCAGATGAAGGAAAGACTCCGGATATGCCGATTGGTGTAATCGCAGTTGACTCTATTTACACACCGGTTGAACGTGTAAATATGACTGTAGAAAATACCCGTGTAGCACAGGCTACAGACTTTGATAAACTGACTCTGGATGTATATACCAATGGTACACTTGCTCCGGATGAAGCAGTCAGCCTTGCTGCAAAAGTGCTCAGTGAGCATTTGAGCCTCTTTGTCAATCTGTCTGAAAGCGCAAAGAATGCGGAGATTATGATTGAAAAAGAAGACAATGAAAAAGAAAAAGTTCTTGAAATGAATATTGATGAGCTGGAATTATCTGTTCGTTCATATAACTGTCTGAAGAGAGCCGGCATCAATACGGTAGAAGAACTTTGCAACAGAACTCCGGAAGATATGATGAAGGTTCGTAACCTTGGTCGTAAGTCTCTGGAAGAAGTACTGGCAAAACTGAAAGAACTGGGATTACAGTTAAATCCAAGTGAAGAATAATACAATAGAATGATGTTGCACGGGGAGTAAGCCCGAAGAGCGTTCCCGCGTGCTCCAAGATGGAGGAAAATAAAATGGCAGGTTATAGAAAACTTAGCAGAACATCAGCACAGAGAAAAGCTCTGATCAGAGGTCAGGTTACAGCTCTTCTTCAGCATGGTAAAATCGTTACTACAGAAGCAAAGGCAAAAGAAATCCGTAAGGAAGCTGAAAAGCTGATTGCTCTGGCAGTAAGAGAAAAAGATAACTACGAAACAGTAACAGTTACAGCTAAAGTACCTCGCAAAGATGCTGAAGGCAAGAGAGTGAAAGAAGTTGTAGACGGAAAGAAAGTTACTGTATACGATGAAGTACAGAAAGAAATCAAGAAAGATTCTCCTAGCAGACTTCATGCTAGAAGACAGATGAAAAAAGTTCTGTATACTGTAAAAGAAGTTCCAACAGAAGCAGCTGGTAAGAAGAAAAATACAAAAGAAATCGATCTTACAGAAAAGCTCTTCAACGAATATGCACCAAAATATGCTGACCGTAATGGTGGTTACACAAGAATCGTAAAGATCGGTCTTCGTAAAGGTGATGCAGCAATGGAAGTTCTTCTTGAACTGGTATAAGAGTAGTGAGAAAAGCGGTGTGGATTCACGCCGCTTTTTTTTCGTTTGTTGACAGTCTAATTCAATTGCCCTATAATCTATTTATCTATGCAATTACCGCGATCGAAGGGGGAAGAAAAGCATGAAGTTAATAAAATTACTGGAACGTTTGGAATATACCTGCCTGCAGGGTGAGATAGATAAAGAGATTTCCGGAATTGTAAATGATTCCAGAAAAGTGACAGAAGGAAGCCTGTTTTTCTGTATCAAAGGTGCAGTATCCGATGGGCATACCTATGCGTTGAATGTAGCGGAAAAGGGTGCGGCGGCCATTATTGTTCAGGAACCGGTGGAAGTGCCAGAATCGGTAACCGTGATACAGGTGACTGACAGCAGATATGCTATGGCACTGGTTGCTGCTGCATGGTATGACTACCCGGCAGAAAAGCTGCATGTGATCGGGATTACCGGGACAAAGGGAAAAACAACGACTACCTATATGATTCGTTCTATTTTGGAAGCTGCCGGTCACAAGGTAGGTCTGATCGGTACAATTGAAGCGATTATTGGAGATAAGGTGATACCGGCCTGCAATACTACACCGGAATCCACAACAATTCAGGAATATTTTGCAGAGATGGTAAAAGTGGGATGTGACAGCGTTGTTATGGAAGTATCATCCCAGGGACTGATGCTTCACAGAACCGCAGGTATCCTATTCGAGATTGGTATTTTTACAAATCTGGAACCAGATCATATTGGACCGGCTGAACATGCAAGCTTCGAAGAGTATCTGGAATGCAAGTCACGTTTGTTTAAGCAGTGTAAACTTGGTATTTTGAATGCAGATGACAAACATTTGGAGGAGATCCTGAAAGGACATACCTGCCAGGTGGAGACATATGGGTTTTCAGAAAAAGCGGATTTCCGTGCAACCGATACCAGGCTGGTGTCAGCACCGGGATACCTTGGAATTGATTATCAGGTAAGCGGAAAGCGTAATTTTAAAGTAGAGATTGATATTCCAGGAAAATTCAGTGTATACAATTCCCTGGCAGCAATTGCAGTATGTGACCATTATGGTGTTACAGACGAAAATATTATTTCAGCATTGGGGCAGGCAAAAGTAAAGGGACGTATCGAGATGATCAAGGTATCTGATGATTTTACCCTGATGATTGATTATGCACACAACGCTATGGCTCTGGAAAGTCTTCTGACCACGTTAAAGGAATATCATCCAAAGAGGCTGGTATGTCTGTTTGGATGTGGAGGTAACCGCTCCAGGTCCAGACGATATGAGATGGGAGAAGTATCCGGAAAACTGGCTGATTTTACCATTATCACATCCGATAATCCAAGATACGAAGAGCCGGAAGCAATTCTGGCAGATATTGAATCTGCGATTTCCAGGACCGATGGAGCTTATATCAAGATTACAGACCGAAAAGAGGCTATTGCCTATGCGATCCACCATGGTCAGCCGGGGGATGTGATTGTACTGGCCGGAAAAGGTCACGAAGACTACCAGGAGATCTGCGGTGTAAAACATCCGATGGATGAGCGGGTTCTGATACAGGAGATTCTGGCAGAAGATGCGGCGAAGAAAGAGACAAAATAAGAAAATGAGCAGTCAGTAGCAAAAAGGAGGATGCATGGGACAGTTGTATGCCAATATTATTGTGGATATTTCTCAGGAAAAACTGGATCGAACATTTAGTTATCTGGTTCCGGAGACCATGCAGAATCTGATTCATGTAGGGGATGTGGTACAGGTACCCTTTGGAAAAGGGAATCGTTTGACCAAAGGATATGTGGTAGAATTGACGGGTACTACACAGTACCAGATAAGTAAAGTGAAGCCTGTTCAGGAGATTCTGGTGGGAACCGATCAGACGACCGGCGAGGATCGGCTGATTGCTCTGGCAGCGTGGATGAGAAATACGTATGGATCTACCATGATTCAGGCATTGAAGACTGTTATTCCCATAAAAAAGAAGATCAGACAAAAAGAGAAAAAAACGTTGATCTTGCTGCTGGCTGATGCGGAAGCGGAAGAAAAACTTCGATTCTATAAAAGAAAGAATCAAAAAGCCAGATATCGTCTGCTGGAAGCACTGATGGAAGAAAAGGAGATTCCCTATGAACTGGCTGTGGGAAAATTGAATCTGTCTGCTGCAGTCATTCGTACCATGGCGGAACAGGGAATTTTAAAAACAGAATCTGTGCTGGTCTATCGCAATCCATTGCACCAGAAGCATCAGGGAGCATATAATATTGCCCTGAACGAAGAACAGAGAAAGGTCGTAGATGGCATCTGGAATGACAAAGTGCACAGAACTTCTCTGCTTCACGGGGTAACAGGAAGTGGAAAAACCGAAGTGTATATGGAGCTGATTGCCCGTACAGTGGCGCAGCAGAGGCAGGCCATAGTGCTGATTCCAGAGATTTCCCTGACATATCAGACGGTTATGCGGTTTTATCGCAGATTTGGTGAACGAATCTCGATCATTCATTCCAGATTGTCAGCAGGAGAAAAATACGACCAGTTTCAGCGGGCAAAAAATGGGGATATTGATATTATGATTGGTCCAAGATCTGCTCTGTTTACTCCATTTTCCAGACTGGGGCTGATCATCATAGATGAGGAGCATGAGCCATCTTATAAAAGCGAGACAACACCCCGTTATCATGCAAGAGAAACGGCTATTGAGCGTGCAAAGCTAGAAGGGGCGAAAGTAGTACTTGGCTCCGCAACCCCATCGCTGGAAGCATATTATCGGGCTGAAAAGGGAGAATATGCATTATATACGATGATGAAGCGCGCCAGAGGAAATGCACTTCCTGATGTGAAAATCGTGGATATGCGGGAAGAACTGCGAAACGGGAACCGAAGTGTGATCAGTCAGAGCCTGAAAGAGGCCATGACAGAGAAACTACAGGCAAAAGAGCAGATGATGCTGTTCCTGAACCGCAGAGGATACGCCGGATTTTTATCCTGCAGATCCTGCGGTCATGTAGTGATGTGCCCACATTGCGATGTCTCTCTGTCTGTCCACAATCATGGGAGGATGATCTGCCATTATTGTGGATACGAGACGAAAAAACCTGTTGTGTGCCCAAAATGCAGCTCTACTTTTATCAGCACTTTTGGGACAGGGACACAGCAAGTGGAACAGGTGGTGAAAAAAATGTTCCCGGAAGCAGGAGTACTGCGTATGGACATGGATACCACCAGAGAAAAAGATGGACATGAGAAAATTCTGTCTGCATTCCAGAATCAGGAGGCAGATATTTTAATTGGAACACAGATGATTGTAAAGGGACATGATTTCCCGAATGTCACATTAGTAGGAATTCTGGCGGCAGATCTTTCTCTGTATGCACAGGATTATAAAGCAGGGGAACGGACATTTCAGTTGCTGACACAGGCTGCCGGCAGAGCCGGACGTGGAGAAAAAAGTGGAAATGTCATCATACAAAGTTATGATCCGGAACATTATTGTATTACAGCTGCATCCAGGCAGGATTATTGCGGATTCTATGAAGAAGAAATGAGCTATCGTCTGCTGGCAGGTTATCCACCTGCTGTGTATATGATGTCCCTGCATGGAACCGGAAAGGACGAAGCTCATCTGCAGACAGCTATGGATTATCTGGTTAAAATGATACAGCGTATGCCGGAAAGTGCCAGGATACGTGTCCTGGGACCAACTACGGAAAGCATCGGGAAAATACAGGATGAGTACCGCAAGGTGATCTATATGAAGGGAGAAGACTTGCAGATACTGACCGGAATAAAGAACAAACTGGAAAAGTACATCGAAATGAATGAAGGATACCGAACGGTACAGATACAGTTTGATCTGGAAAACTGACAGATAAAATACAAAAGAAAAAGGGATTGCTCTAAGCAGTAGTTTGGAAGACGTATGCAGAAAAAAAGGAGCAATCATCAGTGTAGGAGGAAAGATGGCAATTAGAGAGATAAGAATTCAGGGCGACAGCGTTCTGGAAAAAAAATGTAAAGAAGTCAAAGAGGTAACACCACGGATTCGTGAATTGATCGATGATATGCTGGAAACCATGTACGAGGAAAATGGGGTGGGACTGGCTGCGCCTCAGGTAGGAATCCTGAAGCGTATTGTAGTGATCGATATTGGAGATGGTCCATACATTCTGATCAATCCGGTGATCGAACTGAAAGAAGGGGCACAGACAGGGTACGAAGGATGCTTAAGTCTGCCGGGAAAGAGTGGAATTGTCACAAGACCAATGCATGTACGTGTACGTGCGTACGATGAGCATATGGATGAATTTGTTCTGGAAGGTGAGGAACTTCTGGCAAGAGCTATCTGCCATGAATGCGACCATCTGGATGGAATCATGTACACTTCACTGGTAGAAGGAGAACTTTATGATAATGAAGAACTCTACCAGAATGAAGAAGAGTAGGAAAGAAGAGCGCAGATAAAAGGAGAGGATCCGAATGAGAGTAATTTTTATGGGAACACCAGATTTTGCGGTGGGAACCTTACAGGCACTTTTACAGTCCGAACATGAAGTTGTGGCAGTCGTAACACAGCCGGATAAGCCGAAGGGACGAGGAAAAGCCATGCAGTTCACCCCCGTCAAAGAGGTGGCAGCAGAGGCTGGAATTCCGGTATTGCAGCCAAAGAAGGTAAGAGAAGAGGCAGTAGTGGAAGAACTGAGAAGTTACCGCCCGGATGTCATCGTTGTGGTAGCTTTTGGACAGCTGATTCCGAAATCGATCCTTGAAATGCCAAAGTATGGATGTGTGAACGTGCATGCATCGCTGCTTCCAAAATACAGAGGGGCAGCACCGATCCAGTGGGCAGTGATTGACGGAGAAGAAAAATCAGGTGTGACCACCATGCAGATGGATGAAGGCCTGGATACTGGTGATATGCTTCTGACAGAAGAAGTTACACTGGATCCCGAAGAAACAGGCGGCAGCCTTTTTGATAAGTTGAGCCAGGTAGGAGCACAGCTTTTACTGAAGACGCTGGATGCGTTGGAAAATGGTACCGTTACCCCACAGAAGCAGCCGGCAGAAAGTACGACAGCTTATGCTGCTATGCTGAATAAGAAAATGGGAGAGATCGACTGGTCTCAAAGTGCAGTTCAGATTGAGCGTCTGGTTCGGGGCTTAAATCCATGGCCAAGTGCCTATACTCATCTGGCAGGAAAAACATTAAAGATCTGGAAAGCGGCGGTTCGTCCATCCAGGGAACAGGAAAAGGAATCTGGAAGTGTGATCCTGGAAGATAAAAAGCATTTTGGAATTCAGACAGGTGACGGTGTGCTGGAGATTTTGGAGCTGCAGCTGGAAGGAAAAAAGAGAATGACCGCAGATGCATTTTTGCGTGGCTATCAGCTGGAGAATGGAACAAAGCTGGGATAACCGCTGAATAAGCATAAAAGGAGTGAGCAGGATGTTATTAAGCTATGCAGGTTCTTATTATGGATATGGAAGAATGTATTATGATCCAACGATGATACTGGCACTGATTGGTCTGGTGTTAACCATGATTGCTTCATCCAGGGTAAATGCAACGTTTGCAAAATATAACAAAGTCAGATGTATGGCGGGACTGACCGGGGCACAGGCAGCTGAAAAGGTATTGCATATGGCGGGCATCTATGATGTTCGTGTGGAACATGTTTCCGGCAAACTAACGGATCACTATGATCCAAGAGATAAAGTATTACGGTTGTCAGATAGTACCTATGGAAGTACTTCAGTGGCTGCAGTATGTGTAGCTGCCCATGAATGTGGACATGCGGTGCAGGATCAGAAGCAGTATGGTCCACTGGTACTTCGCAGTACTCTGGTACCTGCAGCCAACCTTGGCTCGCAGCTGGCATGGCCGGTATTTTTTGCAGGACTGATCTTTTCCCTTCGTCCGCTGGTGACGGTGGGAATCGTATTATTCTGCCTGGCAGTACTGTTTCAGCTGGTGACGCTTCCGGTAGAGTTTAATGCCTCTTCCAGAGCATTGGAGATACTGGATCAGGGGGGAATCCTGGGAAGCCAGGAAATGGACGGAGCAAGAAAAGTGCTTCGGGCAGCAGCTATGACTTATGTGGCAGCATTGGCCAGTTCTCTGCTGCAGCTGCTGAGACTGATTTTAATTGCAAGGAGGAACGATCGTGACTAAACCAGTTAATACCAGAGAAATCATTCTTGGAATTCTGTGGGAGATTACAGAAGAAGAACGATACAGTCACGTTGTGATAAGAGAGACACTGGAAAAATATCAGTATCTGGAAAAGAGAGACAGGGCGTTTATATCCAGAGCAGCGGAAGGAACCATGGAAAATCTGATTGAGCTGGATTATATTCTGGAACAGTTTTCGACTGTTAAAGTAAAGGATATGAAACCGTTTATCCGAAATCTTCTCCGGATGTCCGTTTATCAGTTAAAGTATATGGACAGTGTGCCGGATTCGGCTGTTTGCAATGAAGCAGTTAAGCTTGCGCAGAAAAAGGGCTTTTATACGTTAAAGAACTTCGTAAACGGGGTACTGCGTAACGTAGCAAGAAAGCTGGATCAGGTTGTATATCCGGATAAAGAAAAGACACCGAGAAAGTATCTTTCCGTAACGTATTCCATGCCGGAATGGATCTTGAAAAAATGGCTGGCACAGTTTGATGTTCAGATCGTGGAGACTATGTGCCAGAGCATGCGCAAAGAGAGTCCGACCTGTATCCGGTGCAATTTGAGTAAGGCTACAAAAGAAGAGATTATACAGAGCCTGGAAGCACAGCATATTACGGTGAAAGAAGTGCCATATCTGGATTATGCACTGGAAATATCAGATTATAATTATCTCCAGGCTATTGATGCTTTCAAAGAAGGTTTGTTTCAGGTACAGGACGTCAGTTCTATGCTGGTGGCAGAGATTGCAGATCCAAAATGGGGAAATTACTGTATTGATGTCTGTGCGGCACCTGGCGGTAAAAGTCTGCATCTGTCGGATAAACTGGCCGGAAGCGGCTATGTGGAAGCCAGAGACCTGACGGATTATAAAGTAGAGCTGATGAAGGAGAACCTGGAGCGAACAAAGAGGATCAATATGGAAGCCGTAAAACAGGATGCTACGGTGTTTGATGAAAATTCTGTGGAAAAAGCAGATATTTTGCTGGCAGATCTTCCTTGTTCCGGCCTTGGGGTAATGGGAAGAAAGCCGGATATCCGTTATAAAATGACAGAGGCCAAGCAGCAGGAACTGGTGAAAATCCAGCGCAAGATCCTGGATACGGTATGGTCTTATGTGAAAGTAGGAGGAACACTGGTATACAGTACCTGTACGATCGGCGCAGATGAGAACCAATACAATGTAAAATGGTTTCTGGAAAATTATCCGTTTCAGCTGGATTCTATAGACCCGTATATCTGCGAGGAACTGCGAAGTAAGACCACAAAAGCGGGCTATCTGCAGCTTCTTCCTGGTGTACACAGCTCCGATGGGTTCTTTATTGCCAGATTGAAAAGAATAAGATAGGAATAAGAGAATGGAAAAGAAAGATCTGAAATCACTGAGTTATCAGGAAATGCTGGATGAGATGACGGCGATGGGAGAAAAGGCGTTTCGTGGAAAACAGATCTATCAGTGGCTTCATGAAAAGCTGGTCAGTACACCGGATGAGATGGGAAATATTCCGGCAAAGCTGAAAGAGCGGCTGAAAGAAGCCTATACCTGCAGCAATTTGCAGATGATTGATGTGTTTACTTCTGGAATTGATGGAACGCAGAAGTACCTGTTTCGGCTTCAGGATGGCAATGTGATTGAAAGTGTGTTGATGAAATATAAGCATGGAAATTCTGTATGTGTGTCTTCCCAGGTAGGATGCCGGATGGGATGCCGTTTCTGTGCATCTACCCTGGGTGGACTGACCAGAAATCTTCAGACAGGGGAGATCCTGGATCAGGTCTATCAGATTCAGAAATACAGTGGAGAGCGGGTATCCAATCTGGTGCTGATGGGTACAGGGGAACCGATGGACAATTATGATAATGTTGTAAAGTTTATCCGTATGCTCAGTGACGAACATGGGCTGAATATCAGCCAGAGAAATATTACGGTATCAACCTGCGGCATTGTGCCGGGAATCTATGATCTGGCGAAAGAAAAGCTTCAGATTACTCTGGCTCTGTCCCTTCATGCAGCAACACAGGAAAAGCGAAAAGAGCTTATGCCGATTGCTTATAAATATGAACTGGGCGAAGTACTGGAAGCCTGCCGGTATTACTATGAACAGACTGGCCGCAGACTGACTTTTGAGTATAGTCTGGTGGGTGGAGTAAATGATACGGACAGGGATGTACAGCAGCTGGTCGGGCTGGTGAGTGGTCTGAACTGTCACATCAATCTGATTCCGGTGAATCCGATCAAAGAAAGAAGTTATGTTCAGTCGAATGCCAGAGTCGTGGCGAACTTCAAAACGAAACTTGAAAAATGCGGAATAAATGCTACAATTAGAAGGGAAATGGGCCGCGATATTGGCGGTGCATGTGGACAATTGAGAAAAAGCTACATAGATGGCGAATTGGAAACCTAAAGGAGAGGAAGGAACATGAAGAGTTACAGTTTGACGGATACCGGCCGGGTACGGAGCATGAATGAAGATTATGTGTTCGTATCAGAGAGACCGATTGGCAAACTCCCGAATCTTTTTGTGGTTGCAGACGGAATGGGCGGACACAACGCCGGTGAGAGAGCATCCAGTTATGCAGTGGAGGTGCTTCTGACCAATATCCGTAAAAGTAAGGAACGCAACCCGGTAAAGGTACTGAGATACGCAATGGAGCATGCAAATGACAGCGTATATCAGGAAGCTATGACAAAAGAAGGCTGCCGTGGAATGGGGACAACCATGGTGGCGGCGACCATTTTAAAAGATACACTCTACATTACGAATGTGGGAGACAGTCGTCTTTATGTGATCGGAAACGGGATCAGACAGATTACCCATGATCATTCACTGGTAGAGGAAATGGTACGGATGGGAAAACTTACGAAAGAGGAAGGACGGAACCATCCGGATAAGAATATTATTACCAGGGCAATCGGTGCGAAGGAGACAGTTGCAGTTGATTGCTTTGAAGAAAAAATTGGCATCAGGGATGTTATTTTATTATGCTCTGACGGACTAACCAATATGGTCAGCGACGAGCAGATTCAACAGATTATAAAGACAGAAAAAAACCTGCAGAAGGCTGCTGAATTGCTCGTTGAGACAGCAAACCGTAATGGTGGAAGAGACAACATTACAGTTCTACTGATTAGCAGGAAAAGTAATGAGGTGAAATAATGTTGAAGGAAGGCATGTTTATACAGGGACGATACGAGATAGTCGGAAAAATCGGAACCGGCGGTATGGCAGATGTGTATAAGGCAAAAGACCATAAGCTGAACCGTTTTGTGGCTGTAAAGGTACTGAAAGCAGAATTCCGTGATGATAAAGCGTTTATTACAAAGTTCCGGGCGGAAGCCCAGGCTGCAGCTGGACTGGCACATCCTAATATTGTAAATATTTATGATGTAGGAGAAGAAAAAGGCGTCTATTTCATAGTAATGGAACTGGTGGAAGGTATTACATTAAAAGAGTATATTGCCAAAAAGGGAAGGCTGGCTGTCAGGGAGGCTACCAGTATCGCCATACAGGTATCCCAGGGGCTGGAAGCAGCACATAACAGTGGGATCATCCACAGAGATGTGAAACCGCAGAATATTATTATTTCCACAGATGGAAAAGTGAAGGTGACAGATTTTGGAATTGCCAGAGCGGCAACGAATAATACGATCAGTACAGCGGTAATGGGATCGGTTCATTATACGTCACCAGAGCAGGCAAGAGGCGGATATAGTGATGCGAAAAGTGATATTTATTCACTGGGAATTACATTGTATGAGATGCTCACCGGTCATGTACCGTTTGACGGGGAGTCTACGGTAGCTATTGCAATCAAGCATCTGCAGGAAGAGATGAAGTCACCGGAAGTATATGTGGCAGATCTGCCAAAAAGTACGGTACAGATTATCTACAAATGTACCCAGAAAAGTCCAGACCGCCGTTATGCTAATATGTCAGAACTGATTCGGGATCTGAAGGAATCGCTGGTGAATCCGGATGGAGATTTTGTACAGATTGCCAGTAACGCAGGTGGAAGAACGGTTGTGATCTCTAAGGAAGAACTGGGAGCAATCAAAGATGGCTATAACAGTGCAAGAGCATCACAGGAAAATATTTATCATAGCGTAAATCCGGCAGAAAACGGAGCACCCGGACCGGAGGAATATGGGCAGGAGTATCAGTCTGGTTACGATCCGTATACTTATGGTGTGGATTCCAGGATGTATGGCAATCGTGGATATGATTATCAGGGAGAGAACTTTGATAAGAACAGATCTTATCAGTACGATGAGGAGGATGAGGACGGTATTTTGAATCCAAAGCTAGAAAAAATCATGACAGTGGGCAGTGTGATCATTGCTGTCTTAATTGCTGCGATTTTCATTGGGCTGATTGCCAATGCACTGGGCATTTTCAAATTTAGCCTGCCAGGGCTGTTTACGCAGAAGACAACAAAGACAACGGAAGTACAGGCTGGAACAAAGACAACGGGAAGCAGTGAGGATTCTTCGACAGGCGAAGTACAGCAGAATAATGGAACAGGAGTAGTTTCTCAGTACCAGACAGATGCTGAGACTACGGTGACAGAAGTACAGACCGAGACGGCAGCATCTACCACAGAGGCAGAGACGGAGTCTCCGATTCAGATCGAAGGCGGAAGTACAACGGTACCGGATGTGACAGGTAAGGATTATGATACCGCATATGATCAGCTGATGCAGGCTGGATTTTATGTATCAAGGCAGGATGATGCCAGTGATACGGTAGCAGCAGGAACGGTAATCAGCCAGAGTATGACAGGAAATGCAACACCAGGCAGCACAGTGATTCTGATTGTGAGCAGCGGACCAGATGATGGCTCGTCTTCCGGTGGTACCTGGATGTGTAACGCCCAGCTGGAAGCACCGTCCAACTATAATGGAGAAGCGGTACGTCTGGTACTGGAACAGAATGGAAATCAGACGGTATTGTCAGAAGGCACAGCAATTACGTTCCCATATGATCTCTATGTACAGGGAGCGGCCAATGCCAGCACCGGACGGGTTTATCTGTATGTGTATGATGACGCAGCAGGAGACTATGAACTTCTGGTAACTTATGACAATATTCCATTTAGTCAGGTAAATTAGCACATGCAGGGAAAAATAATAAAAGGAATCGCCGGATTTTATTATGTACAGACAGAGGAATCCGGGTTATATGAATGTAAGGCAAAAGGAATTTTCCGTAAAGAAAAGATCAAGCCTCTGGTAGGGGATAATGTGGAGCTCTCCGTTACCGATGAGGAAAAGAAAACAGGAAATGTGGATGAAATTCTTCCAAGAAAGAATACACTGATTCGGCCGGCAGTGGCGAATATCGATCAGGTTCTGGTAATTTTTGCTGCGGCCAGTCCAAAGCCAAACCTGAATCTGCTGGATCGTTTCCTGGTATCTATGGACAGACAGGGGGTACCGGCAGTGATCTGCTTTAATAAGCAGGACTGTGTAGATCAGGAAGAAAGAACGCAGCTGAAACGTATTTATGAGAACAGCGGATGTCAGGTGTTATTTACCTGTGCCAGAACAGGAGAGGGAATCGCAGATGTAAGAAGTATCCTGGAGAAAAAGACGACTGCGGTAGCAGGACCTTCTGGCGTGGGAAAATCTTCCATGGTGAATCTTCTGGCACCAGATGCACAGATGGAGACCGGAGAGATCAGCAGGAAAATAGATCGTGGAAAACATACCACGAGGCATTCTGAGATTTTACCGATCGGAACAGATACGTTTATCTGCGATACACCTGGGTTTAGTTCCCTGGCAGTGTGGGATATGGAAAAAGAAGAATTGAAGGAATGTTTTCACGAATTTGCCAAATATGAAGGGCAGTGCCGTTTTCTGGGATGTACGCACACACATGAACCGGGATGCGCTGTAAAAGAAGCGCTGGAAGCCGGTGACATCAGCCCTGAACGGTATCGGAATTATACAGAGATGTATACAGAACTGAAAGAGAAAAGGAGATATTAGCATGAATATTTTATCACCATCCATTCTGGCAGCGGATTTCACCAGACTGGGGGAACAGATCAGTGAGGTGGACAGAGCGGGCGCAGAGTATCTGCATTTTGATGTGATGGATGGATTGTTCGTGCCTAGTATTTCTTTTGGTATGCCGGTATTAAAATCTGTACGTAAAGCAACCGAACGGATACTGGATGTACACCTGATGATTGAAAACCCGGAGCGATATGTGGATGAATTTGCCGACTGTGGTGCAGATCTGATCACGGTACATGCAGAGAGCTGCAGGCATCTGGACCGGGTAATCAGCCAGATTCACCAGAAAGGAAAAAAAGCCGGTGTGGCGCTGAATCCTGCTACATCCTTAAGTGTGCTGGATTATGTACTTGATAAGGTGGATATGGTTCTGATCATGACAGTCAACCCTGGGTTTGGCGGGCAGAAGTTTATCGAAAGCTCATATGGAAAAATCCGGGATCTTAAGAGCCGCATGGAAGCGGCCGGACTTCATACAGATATTGAAGTGGATGGCGGTATCAATGCAGATACGCTTCCAGGTGTTCTGGAGGCCGGAGCGAATGTGATTGTTGCAGGATCTGCCGTATTTAAAGGGAATATTGCAGAGAATGTACGGAATTTAAAAAACATAATGGAGCAGAAATAAGAAAAAGGTGAGAACATGAAAAGAACACTGATCATAAACGGGGGCAATATCGAGGAGGATTTTGCCCTCCCTTTTTTGCAGAAAGAGAAATTTGATTATAAAATTGCGGTAGATAAAGGCATGGAATTCTGCCGTAATAATGGAATCTGGCCAGACGAAATACTGGGGGATTTTGATTCGGTAGATCCGGAAGTGAAGAATTACTTTGACAGTCAGGATATTCCGGTGCATGTCTACAAACCGGAAAAGGATCAGACAGATATGGAAAATGCCATGAGTCTGGCGCTGAAAAGAGGCAGCAGTGAGATCACGGTACTGGGGGCTACCGGCACAAGAATGGATCATGTGCTGGGCAGTATTTCCAATCTGACACTGCCATTGAAAGCCGGAGTCCCATGCAGCCTGGTGGATGCTCACAACCGCATCCGTATGATACAGCAGGAACTCAGGATTAAAAAAGAAGAACAGTATGGAAAATATGTATCCATTCTGGCCTTTGGAGGGGCGGCAGAAGGAATTACATTGGAGGGATTTTATTATCCGCTCCGTGATTATACCATGGAAGCAGGATCGGCACTGGGCATCAGCAATGAGATCGTAGAGGAAGAAGCAGGCATCTCATTTCGCACAGGCACGCTGCTGGTGATAGAATCCAGAGATTAAAGAAAAAGAAGATGTTGACAAATGTCGATATTTGCGGTCGGAATATCTTGCATTTATGTCGTTTCCTGTGCTAAACTGTGTGGGAATCAAAGATAAGAAAGAAAAATGCAGAAATTCCGTGGAAATAAAAGAAAAACAGGAATTGGCTGTAGGAGGAAAAAACAGACATGAAGCTTGGAATCGTGGGACTTCCAAATGTTGGAAAGAGTACATTATTTAATTCATTAACAAAGGCAGGAGCAGAATCAGCAAACTATCCATTTTGTACGATTGATCCGAATGTAGGTGTAGTTATGGTGCCGGATGAACGGCTGAAGCTGCTGGCAGATCTTTATCATTCTGCAAAGGTGACACCTGCAGTGATTGAATTCGTAGATATTGCCGGACTGGTAAAGGGAGCATCGAAGGGAGAAGGCCTGGGAAATCAGTTCCTTGCCAACATTCGTGAAGTAGACGCAGTGGTACATGTAGTACGCTGCTTTGAAGATCCGAATGTCATTCATGTAGACGGAAGTGTTGATCCGGTGCGAGATATTGAGACAATCAACCTGGAATTGATCTTTTCCGATATTGAGATCCTGGAGAGAAGAATTGCCAAGACGGTCAGAGGAGCACGGAATGACAAAACACTGGCCAAAGAACTGGAACTGCTGAACCGTCTGAAAGCACATCTGGAAGAAGGAAATCTGGCCATTACTTATCAGACTGATGATGAAGATGAACAGAAGTGGCTGGCTGAGTATAATCTACTGACCTCCAAGCCGGTTATTTTTGCAGCAAATGTATCTGAAGATGATCTGGCAGATGACGGAGCATCCAACCCATATGTACAGGAAGTAAGAGAGCACGCAAAGGAGCAGCACAGCGAAGTATTTGTCATCTGTGCCCAGATCGAGCAGGAGATTGCAGAACTGGAAGATGATGAAAAGAAGATGTTCCTGGAAGATCTGGGACTGTCAGAATCCGGTCTGGAAAAACTGATTAAGGCAAGCTACCGTCTGCTGGGACTGATCAGTTACCTGACTGCCGGAGAGACAGAGACCAGAGCATGGACCATCAAAGTAGGAACCAAGGCTCCACAGGCTGCCGGAAAGATTCATTCTGATTTTGAGAGAGGTTTCATCCGTGCGGAAGTAGTAAACTATAAAGACCTTCTGGACTGTGGAAGCTTATCCGCAGCGAAGGAAAAAGGTCTGGTAGGGCTGGAAGGAAAAGATTACGTGGTAAAAGATGGCGATGTAATCTTATTCCGTTTTAACGTTTAATGCCATGAATCAGACATCCATATTATTTCCCCACCTGAATCTGACCCTGGCCCATGTAGGAAAGAGTCTTTCTGTCTGTGGATTTGAGGTTGCTTATTACGGTATCGTGATTGCGCTTGGTATGGCACTGGGGATTTCACTGATTTTTTATCTGGCAAGAAAAAGTGGGCAAAGTGAGGATCTGTATGTGGATCTGACACTGGTGACGATTATCTGCTCTATTATTGGAGCCAGATGTTATTATGTGCTGTTCAGCTGGGAAGACTACAAGGATCACTTGCTGGAGATCTTCCATATTCGTGGAGGAGGACTGGCAATTTATGGTGGAGTCCTGGCCGGAATCCTGACAATTTTTCTTTTTGCAAGGCGCAAAAAGCAGAGTGTCTGGCTTCTGATGGATACGGTCTGCCCGGGTCTGGTAGTTGGCCAGATCCTTGGAAGATGGGGAAATTTCTTTAATAGAGAGGCTTTTGGTGGCTACAGCGATGGACTGCTGGCTATGGCGCTTCCGCGTGATGCGGTGCGGCAGGGAGAGATCACAGCCCAGATGCTGCAACACTTAAAAGTAATAGATGGAGTAGAATTCATACAGGTACATCCAACTTTTTTGTATGAGTCACTCTGGAATCTGCTGTTGTTGTTCTGCCTGCTGATGTTGTGGAAACACAGAAAGTATGACGGACAGATAGCAGCCTGCTATCTGGTGGGATATGGTCTGGGAAGAATCTGGATCGAGAGCCTGCGGACAGATCAGCTTCTGCTGCCGGTAATTCGGATACCGGTATCTCAGGTCGTTTCGGGGATACTGATTCTGTGTTCTGTGATTTATATGATCAAGAAGCACAGACAACAAAGCAAAACTGCTACTCCCACACAGGGAAAGAAAGGATAAGGAAAAGGATACAAATGAACAGTCTGGAAACACTGAAAAGAGAAATTGAAAAGGAACGGGCAATCTTGAATAAACTATTGGTAACCAGGGGAATGTCTGAGGTGATTGAGCAGAGCCAGAAGCTGGATCGCATGATTGAGAATTATCTGGACATTGCAAATTAGTGGTGCAGGGTATCTTTTGAAAACAATATCATAAAGTGAAAAGTAAAAAGGGAACACTCGTAAGGAAAAACGGGTGTTCTTTTTTTACGGATAAACAGTAGTTTTTGTCGAAAATCGTTAATAAAAATTTTAGATTCTACTGAAAAAATACTTGTGTTTTTTGAATGAATGCTATATTATTAAAGAGTAAGTGGAGAAAAGTGGTGATTAGTGGAATGAAATGGAGCAAAAGTGGTTCCGATCCCACAGGTCATACAAAGACAAAGTGAAAGAGATTTTCTGAAAGCAGGTGTTATCCTTATGTTCATGGGTGAATATAATCATACGATCGACACCAAAGGCAGACTGATCATCCCTTCCAAATTCAGAGATGAACTCGGAGATGAATTTGTGGTGACAAAGGGATTGGATGGCTGTCTCTTTGTATTTCCAAATCAGGCATGGCAGGAGTTTGAAGAAAAGCTTCGTGCATTACCGCTTACCAATAAGAGCGCAAGACAATTCTCACGTTTCTTTGTGGCAGGAGCCACACCGTGTGAACTGGACAAGCAGGGGAGAATTCTTTTACCGGCAACGTTGAGAGAATTTGCTGGTCTGGATAAAGAAGTCGTACTGACTGGAATGTTGAATCGAATCGAGATCTGGAGCAAGGATAAATGGATGGAAAACAATTCATTTGATGATATGGATGACATTGCAGAGCAGATGACGGACTTGGGGCTGATCATATAACCTGGGGAGGACTATATGGAGTTTAGTCATAAATCTGTGTTACTGAATGAGACAATCGATGCATTGCGGATCAAACCGGATGGCATTTATGTAGATGGTACACTTGGCGGTGGAGGACATTCTTATGAAATCTGTAAAAGACTGTCCGACAAAGGAAGGCTGATCGGGATCGATCAGGATGCAGCGGCTATTGAAGCTGCAACAGAGCGCTTAGGGGAGTTTAAAGATAGAGTAACGATCATCCGCAGCAATTACTGCGAGATGAAACGTCAATTGAATAGCATTGGAGTGACGGCAGTAGACGGAATCATTTTAGACCTTGGTGTTTCCTCTTACCAGCTGGACACAGCAGAGCGCGGCTTTACCTATCGGGAAGATGTGCCGCTGGACATGAGAATGGATCAGCGGCAGGCACGTACTGCAAAAGACATTGTGAACGATTATAGTGAGATGGAACTGTATCGCATCATCCGAGACTATGGGGAGGATAAGTTCGCAAAGAATATTGCAAAGCATATTGTGCAGGCAAGGCAGGAAAAGCCATTGGAAACAACAGGGGAGTTGATCCAGGCAATAAAGGCGGCGATACCGATGAAAGTCAGAGCAGTGGGAGGACACCCGGCTAAGAAGACATTCCAGGCTATTCGAATTGAACTGAACAATGAACTGGGAGTATTGAAGGACTCATTGGATGATATGGTGGATCTGTTGAATGACAAAGGAAGACTCTGTATCATTACATTCCACTCACTGGAGGACCGGATCGTGAAGAATCATTTCCGGACAAGTGAGAATCCATGTATTTGCCCGAAAGAATTCCCGGTTTGCGTGTGTGGACGGATCTCAAAAGGAAAAGTCATAACCAGAAAGCCGATATTGCCCGGTGAAGAGGAACTGGAAGAAAATTCCAGATCCAAAAGTGCAAAATTACGAGTATTTGAAAGAAGTATCTAGAAGGAGATTGCAATGGCTGCGTCAGAAAGAAGCATACAATCGAATAGAAGAACGAATCATGCTCCGCAGAGACGAAGCTATACCAACACTTATATAGACGGGAATGTGATCCGTCATGTGGAAGCAGTTCCACAGAAGCGGTCTGACCGCCGGAGAAAGGAACAGGAAGAAAGACACCGGGAAGCCAGAGTTATGGCCAGAAAGAACAGAGAACGGGCACTTCGGATGAATGTGCCGTATGTATCTTTCCTGACAGCTGTATCTGTAGCAACTGTGTTTGTCTGCGTGAACTTCCTTCAGCTTCAGTCTGAGGGGATCAGTTACCGGAATCAAATCGCATCACTGGAGAGTCAGCTTACAGAACTGAAGCTGGCCAATGACAATGCTTATGAAGAAGCATTATCTTCTGTGAACATGGAAGATGTCAAAAATATTGCAGTGAACGATCTTGGAATGACTTATGCCGATGAGGGACAGATTATAACCTATAGTAATCAGGATGGGGATTATATCCGTCAGTATACGGAGATCCCAACCGAGTAGAAAAACAGGCGGGTGACCGAATTGGGAACAAAACGAAAAAGAGAACAGAAATTTACGAGGCAAATGCAAATAAAGCTTATGGCTGTATTTGCATTTGTTTTATTACTGCTGGTTGCGCTGAATCTGGTGATTGCACATATCAATGTGACAAACGGGGATAAATACGCCAAGCAGGTATTGTCTCAGCAGACCTATGACAGCAGAACAATTCCATATCGACGTGGGGAAATTCAGGACCGAAATGGAAATGTACTGGCAAAGAGCGAAAAAGTGTATAATGTCATTCTGGACTGTTATGCCATTAACAGTGTGGAAGACTATATCGAACCAACGATTGCAGCAGTATCGGAACAGTTTGATCTGGATTCTGCAACGGTACGTGATGTGATCTGCAGCGAGGAAACGAAGGACAGCCGGTACCAGGTAATCAAAAAAGAGATCAGTGTGGAAGAAAAGCAGGCTTTTGAGGACTATGTGGATACCTCAGAAGATAAGTCCATGTCCCAGGCAAAGAGAGAAGAATTGGAAAATGTACAGGGCGTATGGTTTGAAGAAGACTATGTCCGGACTTATCCGATGGATACGCTGGCCTGTACGGTGGTCGGCTTTTCTAATAAGCTGAATGATGGAATCTCCGGACTGGAATCTTACTATGACGATGTATTAAACGGAGTCGATGGCCGGGAGTACGGATATCTGAATCAGGATATGGAGCTGGAAGAGAACATCATCGAGCCGGAAGATGGCAACAGTATTGTCAGCACCATCGACATGAATATTCAGCAGGTTGTGGAAAAGTACATCGCACAGCTGGAAGAAGAAAACAAGAATGGCCCAAGGGAAAAGACGGCAGGACATGCCAGTCTGAACACCGGCGTGATTGTGGCCAATCCGAATAACGGAGAGATTCTGGCAATGGCTACGGATAAGACATTTAATCTGAATGATCCACAGAATCTGGATGGCTGGTACGATGAAAAAGCGCAGAAGACCATGACGGAAGAGGAAAAAAGTGAGGCTCTAAATACGCTCTGGTATAATTACTGTGTATCCGAAGCTTTTGAGCTGGGATCCACCTACAAGCCAAATGTGGTGGCAGCCGCTCTGGATTCCGGAAGTGTCACGGAGGACTTCGGTATGACCTGTATCGGATATCTGCAGCCACTGACCAATGAAGATCCGATCGCCTGTACTGGTGTTCATGGCGAGGAAAGCCTGAAGGATATCATCCGGAATTCCTGTAACCCTGGTATGATGACCATCGGTTTCCAGATGGGAATCGAAACCTTCTGTAAGTATCAGGATATCTTTGGATTTGGAAAGCGAACGGGTATTGACCTGCCAAATGAGAATGCCGGGTATCTGTACACTGCCAACACCATGGGAACCATCGAGCTGGCCACCTGTTCTTTTGGACAGGGATTTACGGCAACCATGATTCAGGAACTGCAGGCTTTCTGTGCAGATGTCAATGGCGGATATCTTTACAAACCGCATGTGGTGAAGCAGGTGCTGGATTCGGACGGTGGTGTGGTGAGAAATATTGATCCTCTGCTGATGGCACAGCCGGTATCTTCTAAGACATCTTCTTTGATCAGAGAATATCTGGAGGCAGTTGTGACCGATGGTACAGCGACCAGCGCAGCCATACCTGGATATCGTATCGGTGGTAAGACAGGAACTGCTGAAAAATTCCCACGTGGAGACGGACGCTATGTCATATCGTTTATCTGTGCAGTACCAATTGATGATCCACAAGTCGTAGTGTATACAGTAATTGATGAGCCAAACATTGAGAATCAGGAAGACGGAAGCTACACCAAGGATCTGGCCAGAAATATTCTGACGGAGATTTTACCATATCTTGGTATTTATCCAACTGAGGAGATCACAGAAGAAGAACGTCAGTCTCTGGGCATTCAGGTGGAAAAAGAAGGCGGCGATACCCAGTGGGTATCTCAGTATGTTTATGATGAATATGGCAACCTGGTATATGATGAGACCACCTGGGAGCCAATGACCGAGATGGTAGAAGTAGATGAAAATGGCAATGTGGTATCTTCGGAGAGTGAGGATACCAGTGATAATGGCAGCCTGTATGGTAATGTGGCGCCTCCGGAGCCTCAGGGAGAACAACAGATCGATGAAAACTGGTCGGATGGCGTAACAGATCAGGATTTGCAGATCGGAACACAATAAAATGAATACCCCACAGTGACTTTCATAGATTAAAAGAAAGGACACTGTGGGGATTTTTTATGCATACCTTTCATAAAAGAAAAATCTTGCTGGTATTTGCCGGTTCGGCACTGCTTTTGGTGATATTGACGATCCGACTGGGCTGGCTGATGCTGGGTAAGTCCGGGTATTACGGAAAAAAGGCCCAGGATCTGCATGAACGAGAACGAAGCATCAAGGCTGAGAGGGGAGAAATCTGGGATCGGAATGGAACAGTGCTGGCAGCAAATCAGACGGTATGTACCATATCGGTCATACACAGTCAGATCACAGACCCGGAAAACGTGATTCGTGTGCTGGCAGAAGAACTGGGGATGGATGAGGAAAAAATAAGAGCCAGAGTAGAAAAACGAAGTTCCATAGAGCGGATTCGCACCAATGTGCCAAAAGAGACCGGTGACCGGATCCGTCAGATGGAGCTTGCGGGAGTGAAAGTGGATGAAGATTATAAAAGGTTTTATCCTTACGGCGATCTGGCTTCGACAGTCATTGGATTTACCGGAGGGGATAATCAGGGAATTGTGGGACTGGAAGTGGCATATGATGAGGTGTTGCAGGGAAAAGCGGGAAAGATCCTGACCATGACCGATGCAAGAGGGGTAGAACTTCCAGATGCAGGAGAGCGCAGGCAGGAACCGGAGAGTGGTCACACGCTGCAGACCAGTCTGGATGTAAATATTCAGATGTATGCCACACAGGCTGCCTTGCAGGTGATGGAAAAGAAACAGGCGGATGGCGTGTCGATTCTGATTATGAAACCAGAAAATGGAGAAATCCTGGCCATGGTGAATGTACCGGAATATGATCTGAATGATCCTTTCACCCTTCCAGCTGCTACGGAAGGAATGAGTGAATCAGAAATACAGGATGCCAGAAATCAGATGTGGCGAAATGACTGTATCAATGACACTTATGAACCGGGATCCACGTTTAAGATCATCACAGCATCAGCGGGGCTGGAGGAGGGGGTAGTATCCCTCCAGGATACCTTTTTCTGTCCAGGCTATAAAATAGTAGATGACCGGAGAATCCGCTGTCACAAAGTGGTGGGCCATGGATCGGAGAATTTTGTTCAGGCGGCGCAGAATTCCTGCAATCCAGTCTTTATCGAAGTGGGACTGCGTCTGGGAGTGGAACGTTACTATCACTATTTTAAGCAATTCGGACTACTGGAAAAGACGGGGATCGACCTGCCGGGAGAAGCCGGGACGATTATGCATGATCCGAAAAACATGGGGCAGGTGGAGCTGGCCACGGTAGCTTTCGGGCAGTCTTTTCAGATTACACCGGTGCAATTGGCGGCCACGGTATCTTCCCTGATCAATGGGGGAAAACGTATTACGTCCCATCTGGGAGTCAGTGTCCGGGACAAAGAAGGTGCGTTGCTTCAGCAGCTGGAGTATCCGGAAGGAAAACAGATTCTGTCGGGGGAAACATCCCAGAAACTGCGGTATGTGCTGGAACAGGTAGTGGATGGAGGAAGCGGAAAAAATGCTTATATAGAAGGCTATCGAATTGGTGGAAAAACAGCAACCTCTGAGACGCTGCCCCGCAGTGCAAATCAGTACATTTCCTCATTTATTGGCTTTGCACCGGCGGATGATCCTCAGGTGCTGGGGCTTTGCGTGATTCATAATCCCCAGGGAGTTTACTATGGAGGCACCATAGCTGCACCGGTGATACGGGATATTTTTTCTAATATTCTGCCTTACCTGGGAATAGAAAAAGAGATAGTAGAGGATACTGCAGAAACAACAGCAGTGCAGTGAGACAACTTTCGGTTGCCAGATACTATAAAAAGACGTATAATTCATGTATATATAGTCTTTTGGAGGAAGAAAAAATGATAAGCATAGAAGTGATTCTGGCGTTACTTATTGCTTTTGCAATAAGCGTATTATTGAGTCCGTTCGTGATTCCATTTTTAAGAAAACTGAAGATCGGAAATACAGAGAGGGAAGAAGGGGTACAGTCACACCTGAAAAAGGCAGGGACACCAACTATGGGAGGTCTGATCATACTGATCAGTGTACTGATCACCTCTTTATTATTTGTAGGCAGATATCCGAGAATCATCCCGATTCTGTTCCTGACACTGGGATTTGGAATCATTGGATTTCTGGATGATTACCTGAAGGTAGTTCTGCGCAGATCCGATGGACTTCTGCCAAAGCAGAAGTTTCTTCTGCAGGTGGTTGTGACCACCATATTTGTTGTGTACATACTGGTTGTAGATCCAGACTGTCTGGTGATGCTGCTGCCATTTACTCATGGCATGTACTTTGACTGTAAGTGGATTACAGTACCACTGGTATATTTTGTGGTACTTGGTACAGTAAATGGTGTGAATTTCACCGATGGACTGGATGGACTGGCTACCGGTGTTACGACAATGGTCGCAGTATTTTTTACAGTTGTAGCCATCGGTACCCATGCAGAAATTGAACCGATTACGGCAGCAGTCACCGGAGCGCTTCTGGGCTTTTTGATGTTCAATTCCCATCCGGCCAAAGTATTTATGGGAGATACCGGTTCTCTTGCACTGGGAGGTTTCGTGGCAGGTACTGCTTATGTACTGCAGATCCCGATTTTGATTCCGGTATTTGGGTTGATCTATCTGATTGAAGTGCTTTCTGTGATCATTCAGGTGACATATTTTAAGAAGACCGGAGGAAAACGTTTCTTCAAGATGGCACCGATTCACCATCATTTTGAATTATGCGGATGGTCGGAGACGCAGATCGTAGCACTGTTTACTGTTGTAACAGCACTTCTTTGCCTGATCTGTCTGTACGGATTATAAAAGGCAAAATTAGTTAAGATGGAAAGAAGCTGCATCAGCAGCTATTTGGAGGATGAATATGAATTTGCAGAATAAAAATGTACTGGTATTCGGCACCGGTATCAGTGGAATCGCAGCAGCAGGCCTGCTGGAAAACAAAGGTGCACATCCGGTATTATTTGACGGAAATGCCGAATTAGAAGAACAGGTAATCCGGGCAAAGCTGCCGGAAGGAAGCAGGGCAGAGATCCTTTTAGGGGATCTGACAGAGGAGCAGATTCGGAGCCTGGATCTGGTCGTGTTAAGCCCCGGTGTACCGACGGATCTTCCGCTGGTAAATCGCCTGAGAGAGGCTGGATTAAAGATCTGGGGTGAGATTGAACTGGCCTATGAATGCAGCAGGGGCGATGTGCTGGCGATCACCGGAACGAACGGAAAGACCACGACCACCAGCCTTCTGGGGGCAATTATGCAGCATGCAAAAGAATCTGCATTTATTGTGGGAAATATCGGAATCCCATATACGCAGATCGTAGAAGAGACAAAAGAGAGTTCCGTTACAGTGGCTGAGATCAGCAGTTTCCAGCTGGAGACGATTGAACAGTTCCGGCCAAAGGTGAGTGCCATTCTGAATATTACACCGGATCATCTGAACCGTCATCATACCATGGAAGAATATATCAGGGTAAAAGAATTGATTACAAAAAATCAGACGGAAGAAGATACCTGTGTACTGAACTATGAAGATGAAGTTTTGCGGGAATTTGGAAAAACACTGAAGTGTCAGGTTATATTTTTCAGCAGCCTGCGTACATTAGAAAAGGGTATTTACCTGAACGGAGAGATGATCGAATACAACGATGGTTCCAGTACCACGACCATCTGCAGTGTGAAAGAACTCAATCTGCCGGGAAGACATAATTATGAGAATGTCTGCGCAGCAACAGCCATGGCCCTGGCCTACGGCATCAGTCTGGAAGATATCCGTTACGTACTGGTACAGTTCAAGGCGGTAGAGCACCGTATTGAATATGTGACCGAAGTAAATGGTGTCGTTTATTATAATGACTCCAAAGGAACGAACCCAGATGCAGCAATTAAGGGAATTCAGGCCATGGATCGGCCAACGTTGCTGATAGGTGGCGGATATGATAAGAATTCTTCGTATGAAGAATGGATTAATGCCTTTGATGGAAAGGTAAGATACCTGGTTCTTCTGGGACAGACAAAAGAAAAGATCGCAGAGGCTGCAAGAAAATGTGGGTTCGAACATGTGATTATGACAGAATCACTGGAAGAAGCTGTTGCATTTTGCGCAGAACATGCCAACCCGGGAGATGCGGTACTGCTTTCCCCGGCATGTGCAAGCTGGGGGATGTTCCCGAACTATGAAGTGAGGGGAAAGAGATTCAAGGAACTGGTGTATCAGTTGAAAAATAAAGATTAAAACAGGGAAGTGGTAGCCGTAAAAGCTGGAAAGCAGGATCGCATGCTTCTGACAGCCGTCCTGGTGCTGGAAATCACGGGACTGCTGATATTGTACAGTGCCAGTGCTTATAACGGACGGGTGCGGTTTGCAGATGAGGGGTATTATCTGAAAAAACAGTTGTTTGCAGCGGTACTTGGAATGGCTGCGATGACAATGATCTCCAGGATCGACTACCATCGGATCGCACGATTTGCCCCGGCTGCCTATATAGGTTCCTGGATTTTATCCGGTGCAGTACTGCTGGTGGGAGATGCCTACAATGGTTCGAGACGCTGGCTGTCCATAGGACCACTGTCTTTTCAGCCTTCGGAATTTGCCAAACCGGCAGTAATATTGTTTCTGTCCCATCTGATCAGTAAAAAAGAAAAAGCAGGAAACGGGCTGGGTTCTCTGATCTGGTGTATCATGCTGGTGCTTCCAATCGTGGCGCTGGTAGGAACGAATAATTTAAGTACTGCGATCATTATCCTGGGAATTGCAGTGATACTGGCTTTTGTATCCAGACCAGGGTATGCACAGTTCCTTTGGATCGGCCTGGCTGGTACGGGAATGGTCATCGTATTTCTGATGATGGAACAGTATCGGCTGGAGCGCCTGGCTATCTGGAAGAATCCAGAGGCTCATGAAAAAGGGTTTCAGACGATACAGGGACTATATGCCATCGGCTCCGGAGGACTGTTTGGAGTCGGATTGGGAAATGGGGTTCAGAAGCTGGGGTTTGTACCAGAAGCACAGAATGATATGATTTTTTCCATTATCTGTGAAGAGACTGGATGGATAGGCGCGATGTTATTACTGGTCTTATTTGGTATTCTTCTGTGGCGTTTTATGGTGATTGCCACGCACGCAAGAGACAGACTGGGGGCTTTTCTGGCAGCAGGAATCATGGCACACATTGCCATACAGGTCATTTTAAATGTGGCGGTAGTGACGAACACCATACCGAATACAGGAATTACACTGCCCTTTATCAGTTATGGTGGAACATCATCGCTGTTTCTGCTGGCAGAAATGGGGCTTGCCCTTTCCGTAAGCCGGTGGCAGAATGATTAAAACTGCATATAATAATCCATAGCACTCCGTATACAGGAGGCATAGAATGGGCAGAATTCAGGTATCCGGAGGAAAGCCGCTTGTCGGAGAGACTGCCATACAGGGAGCAAAAAATGCAGCATTGCCGTTGATGGCAGCAGCAGTACTTCATAAAGGAACGACAGTACTTCACAACTGCCCGGATATTGCAGATGTATCATGTATGAGACTGCTGCTGGAAGATCTGGGATGTCAGACTGAATTCAGAAATCATACGATGTATATTGATGCCAGTGTCATTCGCAAGACAGAGCCGGATGCAGAGCTGACAGCGCAAATGCGTGGATCTGTGCTGTTGATGGGAAGTCTTCTTGGAAGAATGGGAGAAGTGATTCTTCCATTTCCGGGTGGCTGTGTCATAGGAAAGAGACCTGTGAACTATCATCTGGATGTGATGAGAGCATTGGGAGCAAAAGTGATATGCCAGGATAACCGGATGATACTGAGGAGAAAGAAGCTGAAGGGAACACAGATTTCCATGGGATTCCCAAGCGTAGGAGCTACCGAGAATGGTATACTGGCTGCAACATTGGCGGATGGGGTAACAGAATTAACGTCAGGTGCCAGAGAACCGGAGATTGGAGAGTTGTGCCGTTTTCTGCAGGAAAAAGGTGCGCAGATTCATCAGGAAGAAGAAATCGTTCAGATAACCGGAGTGCAGTGTTTAAGAGACAGTGAATATACCTTGATGCCGGACCGGATTGTAGCCGGGACCTATCTGCTGGCGGCAGCAGCCACCCGAGGGCAGATCTGTCTGCACAGAGTTCCTCTGGATCACATGAAGGCACTGCTGGATCTGATGCGGCAGGCAGGTGTCCTGTTATCTGCAAAAGAGGAAGAAACAGGCTGGGCGCTTTCAATAGATTGCAGGAAGATTATGCCTCAGGTGCTTCAGGTTGAAACAGCACCTTACCCGGGGTTCCCTACAGATCTTCAATCACAGCTGATGGCAGCAGCTGCAGCCGTTCCGGGGCTGGAATGTTATATTAGAGAAAATCTGTTTGAAGATCGATTTGTAATCGCAAAGGAATTGAAAAAACTGGGGGCAGAGATTGAGATCTGTCAGAATGAAGCATATATACGGGGCGTTCGCAGACTGAATGCAGCAACCCTGAAGCCACGTGAACTGCGGGGCGGTGCAGCACTTGTACTGGCTGCGCTGGCAGCAGAGGGAGTCAGTGAGATTGAACCGGATGAGTATATCAGAAGAGGATACGAACATATTGACAAGGATCTGAGAGAGCTGGGAGGAGAGATCTGCAGATTGAGTGGATAAGGTACCTGGCTGAAAGAAGGAGTAAAAGACGATGCAGCTACAGAAGAAAAAAGCAAACAAACCAATATACATCATGTCCATGATTCTGGTAAGCATCATTGTGATTGGACTGTTTGTAGTATTCGGCCTGTTTCATATCCGGCAGGTGGATGTGATTGGAAATGAATATTATTCTGCGGATGAGATTCAGAAAATGGTGATGTCGGATTCGTTAAGTGAGAATTCGCTGTATCTGACCTGGAAGTACAGCCAGCCAGATGCGGCAGAGGATCTGACTTTTTTAAGTGCAGTGGATGTTACCATGATCAATCCCTATCATGTGCAGATTAAAGTATATGAAAAAAGTATTGTGGGTTATCTGATGTATTCAGGTTCCATGGTATATTTTGATAAAGACGGAGTAGTAGTGGAGATTTCCCAGGAGACAAGGGAAGGCATCCCGGCTTATTCGGGCATTGCCATCAGCGAACCGAAGATATCAGAAAAGATCCCGGTAGAAGATGAAGATTTCCTGGATGATATTATTTCAGAGGCACAGATGATTCAGGAGATTCTCTGTCAGAATGGAATTGTGCCAAAAGAGATTCATTATGATGACAAACAGCAGCTGATTCTATATTTTGCGAATAACAGAGTCATGCTTGGAGATAATTCTTATATGGAAGAAAAACTTTCTAATCTGCAGGCTCTGATGCCACAGATGGAAGAATTATCCGGAACGCTTCATATGGAGAACTATACGGCAGGAACTACAACCATCACCTTTAAGAAGGGGGAGAAGGGCGAAGAGGAACTGCTGATGAATGTCAATCAGCCAGAGGGCTCCAGTGAGGAAAGTGCGGAGGAAGCTTCCACAGATGCAGATGGAGAAGAAAGTACGGAAGAAAGCGAAAAAAGCGGATACAGCGAAGACAGTGGAACATTTTCTACGGATGTCAGCGGAAACGATACCTATACGGATGCCAGTGGAAATGTCACCAATAATATGGATCAGATGTATCTGGGAGATGATGGGGAGATTATTTCAGATGGATATGGATATATTGACCCGTATACAGGAGCTTATATCCTGAATTAATAAAAAAAATACTTGATTAATGAAAAAAAAAACTATATGATAGAAGAAATAGTGGAAAATACTGTCGTCGGACAGAAGGACAGAAGGAGGAAGTACCTTGTTAGAAATTATGTCAAATGAAGCTGAAGCAGCTGCCAAGATTATCGTCATCGGCGTAGGCGGTGCAGGTAATAATGCTGTGAACAGAATGGTAGACGAGACAATTGCCGGTGTAGAATTCATCGGAATAAATACAGATAAGCAGGCATTGGATCTTTGCAGAGCACCTCACACGATTCAGATTGGTGAGAAGGTAACCAAAGGACTGGGTGCCGGAGCAAAGCCTCAGGTTGGCCAGCAGGCAGCGGAGGAGAGTGCAGAAGAGATCAAAGAAGCAATCCAGGGTGCAGACATGGTGTTTGTTACCTGTGGTATGGGTGGTGGAACCGGTACAGGTGCAGCACCGGTCGTAGCAGGGATTGCAAAAGAGATGGGCATTCTTACCGTAGGTGTGGTAACAAAGCCTTTCCGCTTTGAGGCAAAGACCCGTATGAATAACGCCATTGCAGGTATCGAAAAGTTAAAAGATAATGTTGATACACTGATTGTCATTCCGAATGACAAGCTTCTGGAGATCGTGGACAGACGTACGACGATGCCGGAAGCCCTGAAGAAGGCAGATGAAGTGCTTCAGCAGGCAGTACAGGGTATCACAGACCTGATTAATCTGCCGGCACTGATCAATCTGGATTTCGCAGATGTACAGACAGTTATGACAGATAAAGGAATTGCCCATATCGGTATCGGACAGGCCAAGGGTGATGACAAGGCACTTGAGGCTGTAAAACAGGCAGTTGC
>CAKRVB010000032.1 GCA_934408725.1 uncultured Marvinbryantia sp. | reverse complement strand
CTTTGTGTTTCTTGCTGTCTCTGTCAGACAGCTTCATTATATTATCACCCGTTCCAGCATTTGTCAACAACTTTTTTCATTTTTTTACAAAAAAGAGCAGGGGCTCACTCGATATGCCAAACCAGAATATACAACACCCTCAAAGAGGAATCGATATTCCTGCCTGAGGGTGTCATTTTATATTTTTGTAAAGTTCTGCCCGGTATCGCACCAGCGATCTTGATACATCACATAAATGTTGTATTCATCTGGTTCCAGATTCTGCAATGGAATCGGCAGATGTTCATAATGTTGCAGATAATCCGCATCACGAAGCACAATCTGTGTGGTATCGTACACATAGGTATGTTCTGCTCCCCTGAATACGATCTGTGAAATCTGATGATCCAATGTTCCCACATAGAGTACACTTCCCGTCAGATGCAATGTCACGTTTTCCTGACTGATCACAGCCTGTGGTGCAGTCATATTTTCCGGATCTTTCACTTCTACCGGCTGGATCAATTCACCACGAATGGTATTTTCTTCCAGTTCCATCGACGCAGCCAGATCATTGTAGTCGATCCGCATCTTACAGGCTCTGTAAAAGGTAGTCTTGATACTGAACTGATTCAGGATCTCTTCTGTATCATAGTCAAATTCGTAAGTCATACCTTTTCTCTTGTCTTCTGCCCGTGGTACCCATCCACACATGCCAAATACATGCCCACTTTCTGAATCATATATCATAGATGATGTGATTTTTGAGTAAATCGTCGGAATTTTCTTAATCTGACGTACAGTACCTGCCGCCTCATCCACTGAATATACCACTAGATAAGATGCGTCATCATTATCATAATAATCCAGCTTGCTTTTTCGTTCTTTTACATAGTGGTTATCATACATACTGATTTCTATGGTATCTGGATTGCCATCCATATCTTCTTCCATCTCATATGCCGTATGCTGCTGGAAATGATAGATGAATTCCCCCTCTGGCTGAAGCACATAGGATTCATATTCTGTGCCCTCCCAGAATCTTGGATCGCAGAGAATCCACTGAATCTCTTTGGTAGTCCAGTTCAGCTTGATCACGGATTCAAGATTACGGGCACTGATCAGAATCGTATCGCATTCCGGCTGATAGGATACTGTATTGACATGCACCCAGTCTGCCCGGTCCACATATTCACAGTCCAGAAGATCCTC
Organism: uncultured Marvinbryantia sp.; assembly: GCA_934408725.1. Taxonomy (GTDB): domain Bacteria; phylum Bacillota; class Clostridia; order Lachnospirales; family Lachnospiraceae; genus Marvinbryantia. The sequence goes on along the minus strand of CAKRVB010000032.1, from coordinate 30,097 downwards.
CAGTACCAGTTCATTCACCACTTTTCCTGTCTGTCGGTCAATCTCCTGTATCACATTCTCATAATGTGATTGCAGAGAACTGGTGAGCACCAGAAGATTTCCTCCCGGCTCCTTTTCGATCACCTCATGATGGCTTCCACCGGCCAGATAATACATGGTATAAGCCCGGCCCAGATAATCCATCTCATATAGATTGGTTGACTGCGGCTTCTCCATATTCGGTACATAGGCTGCTGTATCCTGCCAGATCATCCTGTTATTGGACAATAAATACAATCCATAGTTCGCAGTTTCAATATTCATATACCATCGGATGTCACCCATGCAGTCATAGGCAAATGGCAGATGTGTCCGCTGACCGTATACCATGGTCAGTTCATAAGCCGATGTTCCACTTGTCTTTACCGGATAAATGCTATCTGTCAGCTGATCCGGCAGTACTTCTGTGCTGATCTTCACCTCCTGACTGTCTGTTGCATTTCCATCTGCATCCAGCAGCTCCAGTACTACTGTATTTTCCATTCCCGGATACAAACCAATCACCGGCACCCGATGAGATGTAGCTGCTTCTACTTCTCCAGTAATATCTGCTGCTTCCGTTTTTCCTTTTACTGTAAAACGCACAGCACACGCTTCCGGCGTATCGAATAAGATCACAGCTGTCAGCGGCGCAATCTGATATGGGTTCACAATTGTCATCGGCTCTTCCCAGCTATATCCATTCTCCTGTTCCGCCTGAAGCTGTTGATCGATAGCATAAGATGTGGCTACTCTTGTCTGTTCCACTGGTATTGCAGCCTCAATCTGTGCAGACGCTTCATCATTTTCCAGAACAGCTGCCCGGTTCTTCAAATCTCCAGATACGGTCACCTTCTGTCCATAATATCCGTATGTGTTTTTTCCTCTGTACTCAGTGTACAGCGGCATCCGAAATGAGCGATATGTCAGCACATCATAGGAATTTCCGGATATGGTCAGTTCATAAGTCAGCTTGCCATCATCCACCTGATCAATATGAGTAGTTTTTGTCAGTCCTTCCTCAAACATATCCTTTGGATAATAATCACTTCTGTTTTCTGCTTCATTATGCAGATGCGAGCCAGCTGTGATCCAGAGATGCTCCCCAGTTCCGTCCAATGATTCTACTCCGGAGATCCAGTCCGAATACCAGTCTGCCCCCCACTCTTTCCCATACTGAAATACCTGTGATACTGTCATGTTTTCCGTATCAATACGATAAATGACTGCTCTGGAATATACCTCATCCCCACTGGCTCTTTTTTCTTTGTCTGCCCGTTTCACCTTCGCCGTTCCATTGTCAAACAAACAGATATCTCCATTATCCAACAAGGACACATTATGCTGTGCATAGAACCATTCAAACGTCTCTCCCTGTGGCGTAAAGAAACAGGACGCATCCACATTCTCCCATCCGGTTGGATCGCCCAGTATCCAGGCCAGTTCCTTTTCTTCTTTTTTTACTGCCACGATCGCATCTTTATGTCTGGCCGAAAGCAATACCAGATCATGTTCCGCATCATACCACAAACCATTATTATGAAACCAGTCTGTTTCCTCGCTGCCATCGCTATCCATAGAAGCTGACTGTCCATCTTCCTCACTGATGAGATCTTTCATATCCAGCTCCCATACTACCTTGCCACTCTTCCGGTTAATCTCCACCACGTAATCTTCCACTGTGGAAAAATCTTCCCGATCCGAAGCAATCAGCAGATTACCATTTGGCAATTCTACAAAATCATGGTGTTGCCCGCCTGGGACATCATACTTCTGATAAATTTTTCCCATAAGATCAATTTCCAGCAGTCCGTCTTTATAATAGGTAGGATGCAGCACTTCCGATGACGGAATGCACAAATGCCCGTTACGAAGCTGATGTACGCCCAAGGTACCTCCCATATTGGTATAGAAGCGCATATCTCCGGCACTATCCAGCGCATACAGCGCCCCCATAGCAGAACATACGAAAGTCAGCTCAGAATAGTCATAGTTACTCTCATCCATCATGTCTGCCTGAATGGTTCCCATATCCACATTGACCGGTTCCGTCTCCACAGAAAATGTAGCTGTTGTTCCATCATCCAGAGTAATCACCACTTCTGTTGCCTGACCACTGTATAGCCCATAGATCGGTACCATATGATCTGTTTCCGTTTCAAAGATTCCGGTAACATCATTTTCCTGTGATTTTCCTTTTACAGTCACTGTTCCACCCAGCGCCTCTTCTGTGGAAAAAACAGCCATGGCACTTAACGGTGCCGTCCCGTAGGGATTGACCACAATCAGTGCATCCTCCAGTGTATATCCATTTTCCAGTTCCTGTTGCAGAGCTTCATCTACACCATTTTGTTTCTCGATCAGAGCATCATCTGCAGACACTTCACTTTCTGTTTCTGACTCCGCTTCTTCAGCCAGAACCATTCTTGATTCTATAGCTTTCGTTTCTGCTGCACTTCCTGCTGCAAGCATGATTCCAAGTATGGCTGCCGCCTTCATAACTCTGCCTTTTCTCATCCCGTCCTCCTGCTCCTCCTGCTTTTCTTTTTTGATATCAAAAGACTCCTGATTGCTTATAACGCCTGCTGATAGCTTTCCGCCTCAAACGGATAGCACAGTTCCAGATTCTCTGCATTTTCATCAATTTCAAATGCAATCCAGCCTTCATTGGATCCGAAATTCAGTGTATTCCCAGTCATTCGTGTCATGCCAAGGTCTGTCAGGAATTCGTCCGACATCCTGGTATATTCCGTTCCATTGCCATCTGTCAGCTTCAGCTTGTTCCACTCAATGGTTTCTTTGCTGCCATCCTTCTCAATCAGCAGCTTGATCAGGCAAAATGTTTTTCCTGCATCCGCCTCTTTCTGATAGTCACTGGTTTCCACCCCGGTATATCCAAGTTCTACACTGACATTTTCCAGCGATGTATTTTTCTGCACATCTTCTACCGTTATCTTCCATCCAGCTACAGACACTGTCTCGGTTGCACTATCACCTGCTGTATCTGTTGCCGCTTCTTCTGTGTCAGTCTCTTCTGCTGCCTGGCTTTCTGTACTCTGCAGCTCTTTCGGCTGAATTTCTGTCGGAGTGCTTTGCGTTCCTTCTTTGTTCTGCTCTGCCTTCTGTGCTCCACAGCCGCTCAGTAACACAGCCACCAATATCATTCCTGATATCCTGATTCCTGTATTTTTTCTTATCTTTTCCATTCCCTGCCTCTCTATTTCTGTGCCTCTTTCATTTCCGGAAGTTCCATCCAGAATGTAACTCCGCATTCTTTATTTTCCACGCCACAGCTGCCCTCATGGTTCTCCACAATCTTGCGAACCACAAACAGTCCCAGTCCAATATTCCCGACATCCTGTGCCGATGGCTTTTTCTTTCTGGATGACGTATAGAAACTGTCCCAGATATGATCCATGCGTTCTTCCGGTATCGTTTCTCCGTCATTATAGACTTCCAGCCTCAGGAACTGCCTTTCTCTCTTCAGCGTAACCGTGATTCCTTTTCCCTGCTGTGTATGCTGAAATGCATTCATCAGATAATTGTTCACAGCCCGTTCCAGATACATTCGGTTACCATACACATATCCATTTTTTACAATCTTCTGCTCCACCTTAATCTCATTCTTTTGAAACAAGGCATCATATCTGAGCATCAGATATTCCAGCAGCTCTGATACATTCACCCGACTTCTCTTCATAACACTGAGCTGATTATCCAACATGGAGAAATCCAGCAGCTCTCCTACCATCTTAGACATCTTATCCAGTTCCTCCCGAATGGATGCATAATAATATGGACGGTCTATTTTGTCTTCCGCAATCTCAAGCATCTCCACCTGGCTGGATACCACAGCCAGCGGCGTCTTCAGTTCATGAGATATATTCGCCACAAACTCTCTCTGGCTTTCCAGTAACTGATAATCTGACTGCCTGGACTGTTTCTTTCTGTTCTTCTCTTCTTTTTTCATGCATAGATACCAACCAGCCACAATCAACATTAACGCGATCGAAAAATAGATCACCGTTTCCTGAATGATATCCAGTCCTGACTGTACATCCTTTTTCACATAAACATAAAATATCTGATCTCCCTGGGTGACTTTTCCCCTCAAAAGCAATACCTGACGCAATTCCAGATTCCTTCTCGTAACCGGTGCATTTTCTGTATACTTATCCAGCTTGGTTCCAAAATGTTTATTAATATAGTCTTTGGGCACTGCATTTTTGGAGGTATAGATCTGATCCAGCTTCTCATCGACAATCATGACTTCAAATTTTTCTTTCTGAAACTCATTCAGTGTCTCCAGATCGTCATCATCCAGATCATTTAAATCCATTTCCTGCACTTCCCGATACAGTCGCTTCATAATTCTGGCCTTTTGTCCGGTATAAAGCGGGTAGCACCCCACAGCATACAGGCTGATCGTCAACACAAATGCTGCGGTCAGATACCAGATTTTGTTCCATGTTTTACATTTTTCCATCAGTTTCATGTGGATCCTCCCCGAAAATATATCCTACACCATAGACAGTACGAATATAGTTGCACTCCTCACCCAGCTTTTTCCGAAGCTGTTTTACCAGCGTGTCAATCGTCCGCACATCGCCGGTATAGTCATACTCCCAGACTGCATCCAGAATCATATTTCGCGGAAGCACAATTCCCACATGTTCCATAAAATATACCAGCAGATCAAACTCTTTTCTGGTTGTCTCCATCAACTGATCTCTGCAATATACCAGCTGCCCGGAGAGATCTGCCCGGAGCTCTTTGTATTCCAGCATACTGCGCATCTTTCCTGCTCTTTTCAGTACGGCTTCAATATGAAGCTTTACCAGTCCCAGGGTAAATGGTTTCGTAATATAATCATCTGCCCCCTTTTCGAATCCGCTCATCTGATCCACAACTGCCGATCTGGCTGACAAAATAATCACTGGCACTTCTGACAGCTTTCTGATCTCCTTCAGGACTGTATAACCAGAAATATCCGGAAGCATCAGATCCAGCAGCACCAGATCAATTTCCTTCTTATTTTCTCTGAAAATATCCAGTGCCTTTCCACCATTTATGGCATGGAATACTTCATAATTCTGAATCCTGAGAAAATCTGTCAGAGTCTGAGCCAGCTTTGGTTCATCCTCTACGATAAGAATTTCTATTTTTTTCACGTTACTTTTCTCCCTTTTTTATCCATGTGACATCATAGCATGAAAATTTGATGCAATTATGAGAAAAACGGACTACACATGTGCAGCCCGTTTTCCATTTCTCTATACTTCATATAATTTTAACTGATGCAGTGCCCTGGTGGCATTGATATAAAGCGCCTGTTTTTCCAGCGGGGACTGATATTGCTGTACATTTGGTACATAGACTGCATCAAATTCCAATCCTTTGGCAAGATAAAATGGCATCGCCGAAATTCCCGTATGAAACTTCATGCTGTCTTTCGTAAGAAGATCTGCTTCTATCCCTGCTTTTTCAAGCATTCTATAAAACCGGTCAGCTTCCTCCTGTGTCAGACACAACACCCCCTGCGTACGATATTCCTTTCCGGCTCTCAAATCCTCTGTCATGCACTCTGCCATCTGTTCTTCTGATTTCACCTGTACTATATGCGGTCTCTCGCCATGACGATCCACGCACTCCGTATCACTGTCCCTGTCCAGAATCTGCTCTGCAAAATCCATAATCTCGCAGGTGGAACGGTAAGACTTCTTCATATCAATATAGAACATCTCTTTTCCATAGATCTCCGGCAGGAACTTCATCACATTGATCTGTTTTTCTCCCATCGTCTGCTTCCGGTCACCCAGAATGGTCATCGGACAGTCAAACAATTTCTGAAGAATCCGATACTGAATGTAGGAATAATCCTGCATCTCATCGATTACTACATGTTTTACCCGCCGTCTTTTTGGCAGTTCATCGATTGTATACTTCAGATAAAGGAGTGGGTACACATCTTCATATGGAATCTCCTGACCCTGAATCAGTTGTTCTTCCCGTCCACTTTCCACCAGAAATCTGTTATACAGCTCCAGTGGATCCCTGGTCACATACATCCGTTTCATCTTTTCCAAGAGCTTTTCTTTTTCTTCGTCTTCCATATCCCGATTCTGCAAAGTCTCCTGCTCATCAATCAGATATTCTGCGATTTTCTCCATACGGGCAAGCATCGGCACATCGCAGTAGGTCTCATAAAAGAACTTTGAAATCTTCTCTTCCGGACAGACAATCTTCTTATATTGAAAGTCCTGAATATCCACATTTTCCCATTCCTGCTGCATTAAAAAAAGATCCAGTTCCTGTACAAATTCCCTGGATTGTTTATAATCTGTCTCTTCAGGCCGCTTACCATGCAATACTGCTTCCAGTTCATCATACTTATCCTGTGCCTCTCCGTAACAACTCAGTTCCCGGTATGCATAATCATCCAGCGTCATCTCACAGATATTCTCTTCTCCCAGTTCCGGCAAAATTCTGGAAATATAATCACCAAAAATACTATTCGGCGACAGCACCAGCACCTGAGCTGCATTTAGCGATTCTCTGTTGTGATATAGCAAATACGCAATTCGATGAAGCGCTACCGATGTTTTGCCGCTGCCTGCACATCCCTGCACCACCAGAATCCGATGCTTCAGATCCCTGATGATACTGTTCTGCTCCTTTTGTATAGTCGTGACAATGCTTTTCAGCCGATTGTCTCCATTTTCTGACAATGCCTGCTGCAAAATCTCGTCATCAATATTCATCTCTGTCTCCAGAGCGAACATCAGCCTTCCTTCCCGGATCTTATATTGGCGTTTTCTGGTAATTTCACCACACATGATTCCCATAGGTGCAGTAAACTGTGCCTGGCCTTTATCATAATCATAAAACAGTCCGGACACCGGTGCCCGCCAGTCGTATACATAGGCGCTCTGTCCATGGTCATCAGTCAGATTCCCTGCTCCCACATAATAGACTTCCGGTTCCTCTTCTCCTTCATAGCAAAAATCCACCCGTCCAAAATATGGCGAATCCATCATTTTTTCATACCGTTTCCGATCTCTCTGATATTCTTCCTGCTGGGTCAGTCTGGTCTTCAATGCCATTTTATTATCGAACATTTCATAACCATACTCGTCAAATTCTGTATAGTTTTCCCAGAAATAGTCATTCATGCTCTCCATATCTTTTGCATTGTCTCCCAGCTTCTGCACGATTTCTGCATGCTTTTTTGCTGCTTTTTCCAATACCAGCTTCAGATATTTTTCTTCTTCTATTCTCATGTTCCGCCATACCTTTTAGTCATAATCTACTTTGATCAGGGTCAGTCCCTGAGCCGGTGCCGTCGGTCCGGCCAGCTTACGGTCTTTTTTCTCCATAATCTCAGCCACCTCTGCCGGCTGTATCTTTCCATATCCCACATCAAGTAATGTGCCTACCAACACTCTGACCATATTCTGCAGGAATCCGGTTCCGTGGAACGTAAAATAAATATATCCTTTTCGCATTGTGATATCAATCTGATCCACGATCCGCACCGTAGACTTTTTCATTCTTGGATTGGTGCAGAAGCTGGCAAAATCATGTTTTCCCTTCAGATATTCCGCTGCCTCCTGCATTGTTTTCACATCCGGCATCTTTTCCAGTGAGGTCACATACTTCCGGTCAAAAATAGTCTTTACCTCACCTGCATAGCAGGTATACTGGTATGTTTTTCCTACTGCATTGTATCTGGCATGAAAACGTTCAGATGCCTCACGCACTTCATTCACTGCAATATCATCCGGCAGATAGCGGTTCAAATAATCCCGGATCTCCAGCGTTGTCATCTCCACATCCAGAAAAATATTGGCCACCATGGCTCTCGCATGCACACCTGCGTCCGTCCGTCCTGCTCCGTTTAACTTCAGTTCTGCGATCGGCACTTTCTCGTCGCACATACGAAACAGTACTTTTTCCAGTTTCCCCTGTATCGTTTCCCGGTCTGGCTGATGCTCCCATCCATAATACCGAGTACCATCGTAACTGATAATCATTTTATAATTTTTCTTCATAATTTATATTCTCATTTCTTCTTACTATCCATTTTTTTTCATCCTAAACGGACATTATTCTCTATCATACAATAAATCCTTCTCACTGTCATGGCTTTTATAAAAAAGAATCCGCAGACACAGTTTCCTTTTCCCGGCGGATTCTTTCTTTTATTATATTATTTATATTATTTTAAATAATTTCTGTTCACATATCCATATTTGTTCAACTGTGGAGCATATACATACCAGTATGTGCTGTCACTGGTATCCTGTACATAAACATAATCTCCGTTATGCAGTCTGCCAATCTCATTGGCTGCATCATAAGCCTTTGCATTTCTCAATGCCAGATAATAAGTGGTTCCTGTTACATAATACTTTGCACCACTGATGATATCTGGTGCAATCAGATAATCCTTATTCACATACCCGTACTTATTCAGTTTGTCGGAATATACATACCAGTAACCACTATCACTTGCGTCTAACACTTCTACTGTATCACCTGTATATAGCTTTCCAATCTCATTGCGGTAATCATAGGCTTTTTCCGTTCTCAACGCCAGATAACCACTCTGTACACTTACCGTATAATCCGTGTCATCTGTGATCCCACTGTAAAACAGATAGTTATTATTCACATATCCATACTTATTCAGTTTGGAAGAATATACATACCAGTAATCTCCTGAACCATACTCTTCTACCTCCACAGTATCTCCGGTATATAACTTTCCAATCTCATTGCGGTAATCATAGGCCTGTGCCGTGCGCAGAGCCAGATATCCTTTTTCCACTCGAACTGTATAGGTATCCACCGTTGCTGCACTTCCAGAGCCTCCTGCCGCAATCCATATACCGAATATCAGCAATGCTGCCATCATCCATTTTCTAATATTTTTCGTTTCCAGTCTCTCCCGTATTCCTGTCATAATGCACCTCCTTACCAGAATTTTACTGTTCATTTTTATTATACTAAACTACCTGATATACCGCAACTAGCTTCTTTATATATTTGTATGTATGAATATACACTTTTCACAAATTTATTTTATAAATATACATTTCCAAAATTATTGGCTTTATTTAGCCGTAATTGTATGCTATAATGGCAAAATAAATAAGCCAAATCACTATATATAGGAAAGGAAGAAAAAAATGGAATGGTTTCAAACATGGTCAGCTGACTTCTGTGATACCTTCACCAGATGTTTCATCAAGGACAACCGTTATATACTTCTGCTGGACGGTATTGGTGTAACAATCCGTGTATCATTGGTAGCTGTGCTGATCGGTATTGCGATAGGTCTTTTGATTGCCCTGTGCAACCTGTCCAGCAATAAATTATTAAAGCTGATCGGTGGTATTTATACCGATGTCATCCGAGGCACACCATCAGTTACTCAGCTGATGATCATTTATTTCGTTATTTTTGCATCTGTAAACTTAAGCAAGTGGATCATTGCTGCAATTGCTTTTGGTATTAACTCCGGTGCTTATGTATCTGAGATTATCCGTGCCGGTATTCTTTCTGTTGATAAGGGACAGACAGAGGCCGGACGTTCTCTGGGACTTAGTGCTTCCCAGACGATGACACGAATCGTCATCCCTCAGGCAGTAAAAAATATTTTCCCTGCTCTCTGCAATGAGTTCATTGTTCTGATCAAGGAGACTGCTATCGTTGGTTATGTCGGACTGATGGATATCCAGAAGGCCGGAGATTTTATCAAAAGTGCCACATTTGAAGCATTCATGCCTCTGATCGGCACAGCAATTATTTATTACGTACTGATCAAAATCCTGACTCTGGTTCTGAACCGTGTTGAGAGCCGTCTGAGAGCTTCAGAAGTACGTTAGAAGGGAGTAACGAACGCATGATCAAAGTAAAGAACTTACACAAGCAGTTCGGAGACCTGAAGGTATTAAATGGAATCAACGAACATATCGAGGCAGGAGAAGTGGTAGTTGTGATCGGACCTTCCGGTTCCGGTAAAAGTACTTTCCTGCGTTGTTTAAATCTTCTGGAAGATGTGACAGAAGGTGAGATTTACGTAGACGATGAGATGATTAATGCACCATCTGTTGATGTCAATCTGATCCGTCAGAAAATGGGAATGGTATTCCAGCATTTTAATCTGTTCCCGCACTTAAGCATTATGGATAATATTACACTGGCTCCGGTTCTTTTAAAGAAAATGACCAAAGAAGAGGCCGTGAAGAAAGGTCAGGAGCTTCTGACTACCGTGGGGCTCCTGGATAAAGCCGATGCTTACCCGGCACAGTTGTCCGGTGGGCAAAAGCAGCGTGTGGCTATCGCCAGAGCGCTGGCCATGAATCCGGAAATTATGCTTTTTGATGAGCCAACTTCCGCACTTGATCCTGAAATGGTTGGTGAAGTACTGGATGTTATGAAAGATCTGGCCAAAAGCGGTATGACCATGGTGATCGTTACCCATGAGATGGGATTTGCCCGTGAGGTTGCTTCCCGTGTCCTGTTTATGGATCAGGGACAGATTCTGGAGAGCGGTACACCGGATGAGGTATTCAATCATCCAAAGAATGAACGTACTAAGAATTTCCTTAGCAAAGTACTGTAAGAATGTCTAATTTCTGTTTCAGAAATTTCACATATATTTTTCAAAAAAGAAAAGGAGAAAAATTATGAGAAAAATGTTTAAAATTGTAGCTGCTACAGCTGCCGCAACCATGCTTTTAGGAGCTTCTGCCTGTGCAGAAGACGGAGTGATCAAGTTTGGAACCAATCCAGAGTTCCCACCATTTGAATACATTTCCGCTAATGGCGTACTTGGTGAATACGATGGTATTGATATGGCTATTGCAGCAAAGATCGGTGAATTAACCGGTATGGATGTTGAAATGGAATCTCTGGAATTTGACTCTCTTCTGATCGCTCTTCAGAATGGCCAGATCGATGCTACTATCGCTGGTATGACCATCACAGACGAAAGAAAAGAAGCCGTAAACTTCTCTACACCATACTACACTGCTACACAGGTTATGATCGTTCCTGAAGATTCTGATATCGAAAAAGCAGAAGATATGGCCGACAAGAAGATCTGTGTTATCCAGGGTTACACAGGCGAGACCTGCGTAAACGAAATGGGTTACAAGTATGAAGCATTCAAAAAAGGTACCGAAGCAATCATGGAACTGGTAAATGGCAAATGTGATGTTGTTGTAATCGACTCCGCTACTGCTCAGAACTACGTAAATGATAACGAGGGACTGAAGATCGTAGAAGATCCGGATGCATTCGCTTCTGAAGAATATGCTATCGCAGTAAACAAAGACAACACAGAACTGCTTGACACTATCAACGAAGCAATCGATACTATGCTGGAAGACGGAACTATCTCCGAAATCGCTGCACAGTATGCAGAAGCTGATGATACAGAAGAAGAAACCGAAAGCGCTTCTGAAGCAGACACCGAAGCCGCAACAGAGACTGAGACTGAAACTGCTGCTGAATAATCATTGCAAAACAATGACGAGCCATCCGGATTTTCCGGATGGCTCTTTTATTTTCTTCTATCTACGGTATTCCAGTTACAACGATTCTTATAACTTGCTGATAATCGCTCTTTTATATGCAAGAAACTCTTCGGAAAGAGGGAACTCCTCTCCCCTTGGTTTCTTTTCTTTTATGACGATCTCATCTCTGATCTGCCCTGGTTTTCCATTCAGAATATAGATCCGATCAGATAGCAAAATTGCTTCATCAATATCATGCGTGATAAATAATGTGGACAAATCAATATGCTGCATAATCTCCAGATACCATTTATGGATACTGGACTTTGTCAGGGTATCCAGGGCACTGAACGGTTCGTCCAGAAGCGCTACACCACTGGAAGACAGATAGGTGCGCAGCAATGCTGCTCTCTGACGCATACCACCAGAAAGCTGATGCGGATACTTATACTGTGTTCCTTCCAATCCGAATTCCGCAAACAATGGATCCGCTTTTTCTCTGGCTTCTTTTTTCTTTACACCCTTCAGCACTAATGGCAATGACACATTATCAATGACTTTTTTATGCTCCAGCAGCAGATCCTTCTGAAGCATATAGCTGATACTGCCAGGCGTAGAAGTAACATCTCTGTCTCCCAGATACACCTTTCCCTCTTCCGGTGTCACCAGACCGGAAAGAATATGAAACAATGTTGTCTTACCGGAACCACTGACACCCAGAAGGCTGACCAGTTCTCCTTTTTCCAGATGAATGCTTACATCCTGAAGCACCTGGTGATCCCCATATGTTTTTGAAATATGTTCTGCTCTGACTACTGACATGAATACTCCTTACTGTGGCAGGTAATCATTGGAGAATCCGGTACCTGTCAGGTCTTTTGCACAAAGTTCATTCTCATACAGCCAGCTATAGAACGCATTCCATCTGTCTGCATCAATCACTCCCCAACTGTCCGCATCGTCCACATACTTGGCAGATAAGAATTCCTGGCTCTTCTTCACCAGTTCTTCTGCACCCTTCAAAGAGCCGGTATTGTCTCCTGCAATCAGCATATCTGCTGCTTCTTCCGGGTGTTCTGCTGCATACTCATATCCCTTTGCAGTAGCTTCCATGAATGCCTTTGCCTGATCTGGATTGGATTCCAGATAATCATTATTGGCAATGATTACCGGAGTATAATAGTCAAATACCGGATTCACATCAGAGAAATTGAAGTAGTCACAATCTACTCCTTCTACTTCTGAATTGATATAGCCCCATCCTTCAAATACCCAGATCGCATCGGTCTGATGTGCAGCCAGTGCTGCCGGTTCATCTGTAATGTCATTTGGAATCAACGTTACCTGGCTGAAATCTCCTCCGTCACCATTTACTACATTTTCCAGCATAGCCAGCTCAATTGGAGATTCCCATGTGGAATAGGTCTTTCCGGTCAGTCCTGCAGGGGTGTCGATGCCGTCACCTGCTCTGGAAATAATACCGGATGTATTATGCTGAATCACTGCTGCTACTGCAGTAATTCCCAGTGGATCATCCAGTGCCAGAGATGCAGCCATGGTATCCTGTGCCTCAATGGCGAACTGTGCCTGACCTGCTGCACACATCAATGCTGCGCCGTCTTCTGGCGGCTGTACAATCTCTACATCCAGTCCGGCTTCTTCATAATATCCCTGTGCCTGCGCTACATAAAGTCCGGTGTGGTTCGTATTCGGTGTCCAGTCCAGGCAAAATGTAATTTTTTCCAGATCCTTATCTTCTGCAGATACTCCGCATGCAAATGCAACTGCCATAGCCATGGCCATAGCCGGTACTGCATATTTCTTTGTACTTTTTCTCATTATTGTTTTTCTCCTTTTTCTCTTCGCAGCCATGGCATCGCAAGCTGTCGTATCACGTTCACCGCCAGAAGCAGCAGCAGACTGATCAACACAATAAAGATGATAACTGCAAACATTTTATCAAAAGCATACGCTTTTTTTACTCTTGTCATATATACGCCAAGCCCGTTAAATCCTCCCAGCCATTCGGAAACCACCGCTCCTACTACCGCATAGGATGCTGAGATCTTCAATCCTGAAAAGAAATGCGGCAATGCCGATGGAAACTTCACATGATAGAAAATCTGTGCTCTACTTGCTCCCATAGCCTGCAACAGATGTATAGCATCTGTGTCCACACTCTTGTATCCATCCAGTAGTCCAATGGTAATCGGGAAAAACGTGGTAATGACAACCAGCGTGATCTTCGGTGCCATACCAAATCCCATCCAGAGTACCAAAATCGGGGCAATCGCTATCGTCGGTATCGTCTGCGTAATAATCATAATCGGATAAAAGGCCTGATCCATTACCCTGAACCGATCCATCAGCGTTGCGAATAGAAACGCCAGACCAATTCCGATCAACAGGCCATAGAAAGACTCCTGAAGGGTAAACCTGGCATGAAATAATATCGTGGAACGGTCCCCCACCAGTGCCTTGCAGACTGCCACCGGTGACGGCAGCATATAGGATGGAAGCATTCCGGACATACTCACCAGCTGCCACGCAATCAGAATCGCAGCAATGGCAACGATTGGCGGTATTTTACTGGTGATGTTTGGAAACTTTTTTTTCAATGGTCAGCACATCCCCTTCTGGCTTGTAAGAAATCTTTACATAGACACTCATAGCCTTACAGCCTGCCCGTTCAGCTACATGCTGGCATTCCTTTACAATGTCCATCAGTTCATCGTAATCACCTTCAATCGTAGTCTCAAACGGTCCAACATAATAATTCAGTCCAGTAGAACGAATATAGGCAATCACCTCATCCACAATCCGAATTACTTCATTTTCATCCTGCACATTTGGCAGTACCTGAATCGCTACACTTGCATTCATTTTCTTTTCCTCCTTATAAATACGAAAAAAGAGCACATGCCATCAGCAGATGCTCTTCTAATCACAACACTTCCTACACTGGCATGATCCAACAGGTTAAAAGGGTCTAAGGAATACCTTACTCTCAGCTTCTCAATCGAAACTCCCCTGGCTCTTTTTCAATTTCTTATTCATTATAATACAATGGATTTTAAATTACAAGTCTCATCTTTTTTCTATCTGCTCTCTCTCTACCATAGCATCATATACTTCGTATGGCTGCGGCTTTGCATAATAAAACCCCTGTATCTCATCACACTGCATCTTTCGCAGGAAATCCACCTGTTCTCTGGTCTCCACGCCTTCTGCCAGAACCTTCATATCCAGCCCGTGTGCCAACGCTATCGTATGTCGAATCACCTGGTCTCCTCTGGAATTGCCAATATAATCAATCAATGCCTTGTCCAGTTTCAGTACATGGAATGGAAGTACATTCAGACTGGTCATAGAGGAATAGCCGGATCCAAAATCATCCATATGAAGCATAAATCCTACATTCACCATCTTCTCTGTCAGACCCCGAATCTGTATACTGTACAATGCTGCTGTTTCTGTCAGTTCAATCGGAACAGACTCGAAAGGATTCTCATTGTCATGTACAATCTGCGCATAACGTTCCACAATTCCATCATGATGCAGGGTGGCACGAGACAGATTCACAGAAACCGGCAGGATCACCTTTCCCTGCTCCATGCGCTCTTTCTGTTTCTGGCAGACTTTCCGGAATACATACTCATCCAGACGCACGATCAATCCATTTTTCTCAAACAACGGGATAAATTCTCCTGGAGGGATCATCGTTCCATCGCTCTTTTTCCAGCGTACAAGTGCTTCGGCTCCTGCAATACGCTCTGTCTTTACATCATACTTCGGCTGATACCAGACAACAAATTCTTCGTCAGCAATCGCTCTGTCAAAGTCATTCTCCATCATCAGTTCTCTGATATGCTGCTGACTCATGGCGCTGTCATAGGTTGCTACACTGTGTTCATAACTATACTGAATGCTTTTCATTGCCATAAAAGCCTTGTCACAGATAATCGTCAAAGGCTGTGTCAGATCTGCATTCTCATAAATTCCATACTTAATGACCAGGTTCCGAATCGGTGCTTCTTCAGCAATCTTCTTTACCCGTTCTTCCACTGCCTCTACCGACAGATCCATCTCCCCGTATGTAATACATACAAACTGATCACTCCCATAACGAGCCAGAATCCCCTTACCCATCATGTATTCTTCAAAGGCTTTTGCCATATAGACCAGTACCCGGTCTCCAGCTTTATCACCATAAATGCTGTTTACCAGCTTAAAGTTTCGAATATCTGCCACAATAATGTGAAATTTCTGATCCGATTTATAATTAATCAATGTCTTCGCATGATGGAAAAATGCCTGTCTGGTATATAATCCGGTCAGTTCATCATACTCTATGGCAGACAGGGCTGCTGCCGACTCTCTCAGCTTGATCACACTATTCAGTCTGCCTTTTACTACTTTCGGATTATATGGCTTGGAGACAAAATCCACTGCGCCAAGCTCAAGACAGTGTTCTTCGTCCTCTGGCCGGTTGCTTCCTGTTGTCACAATCACCGGCACGGAGGAAAGCATGATATCATCCTTAATTCTTTCCAGGAATTCAAATCCATCACAAACTGGCATATAAACATCCAATAATACTGCCGACAATTCTTTGTAATGCTGCGAAAGCATCTTTAATCCCTCTTCCCCATTTTCTGCAGTCAGTACCTCGAATTGTTCGATCAGCAGCTCCGTCAGGATCTCCCGGGTCAGTTCATTATCTTCTACTACCAGTATTTTTCGCTTTGTCACCGGTCTCCCCGGAACAATCATACTCTCTAATTCATTTCTTCTGACATCATTATCTTCATTTGCGAAAGCAAAAACAATATTCTCCAGATCTTCTCTCTCTTCTAATCTGGCACATTTCAGATAATAATAGTGTGTTTCCTCACCAATCTTCACACGGTAATGCACTGTAATCTGATTCAGAGCCTTCAGCTGCTCACACAGCTCAGACATATTTAAAAAAATCTTGAGTTTTCCCTGGTCTTCCGGTACTACAGCTTCTTCTATATACTGTCTCATAGTCTTCTCATACGCAACAGTTGTATATAACATAGGATTCCATGCCAGGACCTGACCAGAATGACGATAGCTCTGCATCTGCTGTGTCCTGGTGTTCACTGATAAAATATCACTATACCCATTCCCAAGAATATTGATTACACTCAGCTGGCGTAAGCCTTCCTCACTGTTTGGCAGCAAACCCACCAGCTTCTCTCCTGTGCCAACTGTGCTAAATACCAGCGCATGTCCGCAGGAATGATCTTCCATACTAATTTCCACTGCATCTACAGTCTCATACAGATGACGGATCGGATCCAGATAAGTATGCGGTCCTTCTATCTGATTGTTGACAGGACAAACTTCGCATGGTGCACCCAGATTCATAAGACACTGATAGCACTTTTTTCCTTTTTCCAATTGTGGATACAACCTTTTTGCCACACGATTATAGTCTACGATTCGATACTTCGAATCGATCATATAGACTCCAGATGCATTACTTTCCATTTTGCTGTCCCTCTCCCCAATACCTGAGCATTTTCTACTCTTCTATCTGATGGTATCATAACATATGATCATTATATCATCCCGGTTTTTCCATGTCTATCTGAAAGAGTAATTTTATGTATAACGATTAACCTGCAATTTTTGTTTCTCTCGTCAGTTTTCTCATCCATTTTCCATAATTTACTTTCCAGAATACTGGTATACATTTTATGAACTGATCAATGTTCAGACAAACCACCACCAATGCCGGTGAAGCACCTGCTGCAAATGCCATATAGCAAGATAATGGAATCACGATCAGACAAATACAGGTACTGTCCAGCTTTGCTCCAAATTCTACGCATCCTCCACCTTTGATAATCCCTGCATTGGATGGCATCTGATAAGCCATAAATACATATACCACGCTCAAAATTAACAGGAACTGATTAGCCAGTGCCATTGCCTCCGGGCTGAGATCATACAGATTCAGAATCGGAATCCGGATGAAATACAGAAATATGCCGCCAGTCACCCCCAGTATGACAAACAGAATCTGTAATTTTCTGGCATATCTCTTTACCAGTTCCTCATCCCCCATTCCAATTGTTTTTCCGATTACTACACTGGCCGCCGAAGCTGCCCCTACTGCTGCTGATTTCACCATCAGATACAGGTTCGATGCCGCACTGTTGGCTGCAATGGCTGCCGAATTCATATGTCCCAGAACCACGGTCTGCATAGCAGTGTTGATTCCCCACAAACCACACAACACCAGTAATGGCAGCGTAATCTTAAGATAATCTCGTAAGAACTGCCAGTCTCTTTTTAAAAAATCAGACAGCTGCAAACGCAGATATTGTTCCTTACGTATCACATAAAAAATCAGTACACCACATTCCAGAATTCTGGCTGTCAAAGTACCAATGGCAGCTCCGGTCACCCCAAGTTCTGGTGCGCCAAATCTGCCGAAAATCAGGACATAATTGATTCCACAGTTCACAACCAGTGCCATCACAGACAATCGCAAAGCAATCCCTGCAACTTCCGTACTGCGAAGCGCTGCCAGGAGCATCTGTGTCACTGCAAAAAACAGATAAGTAAAACGGATTGTATGAAGATACCGGACTCCTTCTTCTATAATCTGCCGGTCGCTGGTAAAGCACAACATAGCCTGCTCTGGAAAAACTGAAATCACTGCAAACAAAATCACTGCGATTGCAATGCCAAAACGCATGGCAAGGGCAATGATTTTTTTCATTGGTGCAAACTGTTTCTTTCCCCAGTACTGGCTGCAAAAAATCACCATTCCATCACCAAACGCGATCAGCAGCTGCTGATAAAGAAACTGTATCTGATTTACAGAAGTCACTCCTGACAAAGATACCTCACCGTATGATCCCAGCATAATATTATCTGCCAGATTCACACTCAACGTCACTATATTCTGCAGTACCAGCACAACATAGAGTCTGAAAAAACTTTTGTAAAATTCCCGATCGTTCATTTCTTATCCCGTTCACTTTCTGTAGCGTCTTATTTCCATAGCATTTTCTATTATAACAGAAAATGCCACCGCTGAGACAAATAATCTCAGCGATGGTCTCTTTTATATAAATAATCTCAATTTACACTTCTGTCCACCCAGATCCATTCTTTCCGCTGTTTACTACTGCATGAATAAATCTGACACCGGACACTCCATCCGAAACAGATGGATAATCTCCTGCTTTCTCTGGGACATGACCATTTACACACTCCAGTACATCTGCCATAAATCCATGATAAATATTCGCAAATGCAAATGTCAGTCCTTCCGGATGTCCGGATGGGATGTGATTCCGTTCTGCTGCCATTCCGGTAATGTATCCAGTTCCTCTATGATAGATCTGATCTGGCTGTCCCTTTTTGGTTACTTTCAGATAATCAGGTTCTTCCTGCACCCATTCCAGTGAGCCTTCGCTGCCAAAGATCCGTATCACCAGACCATTCAGATGTCCGGCACATACTTGTGAACAACTATATACACCATGTACTCCATTCTCATATTCTACCAGAATATTGGCATTCAAATCCAGATCCATGCCATAGTTATCCAGAACAGCTGCCACCTTTTTCGGATGCAGTCTTGTGATATAAGCCACGGTATCTTCAATATGAGTTCCGATGTCACCTACACAGTTAGAAATGCCAGATTTCGCCGGGTCCGTTCTCCAGACAGACATCTTTGTTGTTGTCTGATTACCGCCGCCGATCTCATCAATCAGCCAGTCCTGCAGATATTCTGCATTTATATTTACAATATTACCGATCTCACCTGCTGCTACCAGTTCCCTGGCCAGTTTTACCATTGCATAGCCAGTGTAAGTATAAGTCACTGCAAACATCAGATGCTTTTCTTTTGCAATTCGTTCCAGTTCTTCTCCCTGTTCCACAGTAAAACAAAGTGGTTTTTCGCAAGCTACATGAATTCCTGCTTCCAGAAATGCTTTCGCCACTTCATAATGCGTTGCATTTGGCGTTACGATCGATACAAAATCAATTCCATCTTCTCTGGTACTCTCTGCCCTTGCCATTTCTTCATAGGAAGCATACAGTCTGTCCTCTGCAATTCCATAAAAGTCACCGGTTTCCTGATTTTTTTCCCTTCTGGAGCTAAAGCATCCGGCCACCAGATCTGCTGTTTCTTCCAGTGCAATGGCTCTTCTGTGTACTGCACCGATAAATGCGCCGATACCTCCGCCAACCATTCCATATCTCAGTCTTTTTCTGTCACCCATTTTTACGCCTCCTGTCTAGTTTGCAATTGCATCATCTTTCATATGTACATGATCCTTATCTGCAAATTTCAATCCAGCTATCCCGATTCTGATCTCATTCTTTTTGTCCATGCCCGCCCCTTTTTGCTGTATCCATTCCGTTTCTTTTTGTACTGTCTGTCACTGAATATGCCGCAACATTCTTGTTAACATTATAACATTGCAGGTATTATTTCTCAATGTAAGGTACCTGAATTTCCCGGTATCTTTTCTTTACCTTGGTATCTGATTTTTGCTTGTGCATCTTTTTCTAATGCTTTATAATTTGTATCTGGAATATATAGAAAGACAGGATTTTATGATGAACATAGATACTCATTTGAAACAGTTACTGGAAAAAGAAACTCATATCCATCTTGCAGAAATCTGCGCACTTTATCAGGACCTGGACCGGAAGTTTGGTCTTCATGCCTCTTCTGTCCCGGTATTTTTCAGCTATGACGAGGGTATGCTGGGATCTTATACCCAGGCTGGACATCATGAAAAAGAGCACTTTTGTTTTTCTCTGCTTTTTATTGGATATGCTGTGAAGAATCCTCTTCAGCGCAGTGATCGTATAGATCTCTATAAGCATGAATACGCTCATTATATGCAGTATCATATGGAGATTCCAGCCAAATACCACTGGCAGCCTGGCATCCATGGCAGTGCCTGGAAGTACTGCTGTTCGCTGGTGGGTGCTGCTCCGACACCTTACTACAAAGTCGGTGAGGGACTGATGAAACACGATTATCAAAAAGCGCTTAACAATCCCATTCATGACAAAACCATCCCTGTACGGGATCGTTACCGACGAGAACGGGAATATCAGAATACAAAGAATCACACTATTCAATACAAAGTAAATGATGTGGTACGTCATCCGAAATTTGGAGAAGGTATTATCGAAGAAATCGTCCAACTTGAAAGCTCCGTAAGGCTTCATATCCGCTTTCAGGATGAATTGAAAAAAATCGATCAGAAATGGCTGTTGAAAACAGATCGGAAGAAATGATATGATAAAGCTATACATACAAAAGATAACTTTCTGTAATAAATTCAAGAACTATTTTTATTGAGCAATAGAAAGGATGTGCGATAATATGCCGTTATCAAAAACATACGATGAGTACACTATTAAAGACATTTACAACCTGCCAGACGGACAGCGTGCAGAATTGATTGACGGTCAGATTTATTATATGGCACCGCCAAGCCGTAGACATCAGCGCATTATTTTGTCACTTAGTAGACAGATTGCTGATTATATTGATGCTAAAAATGGTACCTGTGAAGTTGATATTGCCCCATTTGCCGTTTTTCTGAATGAAGACGCTAAAACATATGTCGAACCAGATATCAGTGTTATATGTGACTCTGACAAGCTCACGGACCAGGGCTGTAAAGGTGCTCCGGACTGGATTATTGAGATCGTATCACCAGGCAGCAGGAAAATGGATTATTTTACCAAGCTATTTAAATACCGTACTGCCGGTGTTCGCGAATACTGGATTGTAGATCCAATCAAAAATTTTGTAATCGTCTACAATTTTGATAAAAGTGATTCAGAACAATATACCTTTGCTGATACCATCAAAGCAGGCATCTATGATGATCTGTATATTGATTTCAGTACCATACAACTTTAAAATTCAAAAAAGACCGCCATTATACATTTTTCTGTATAGTGACGGTCAATTTTTGTGTCTATTTAAGCCATTTCTTAGAATTTACCAGCTGTTGCTGCTTCCTCGATGGATACAGCTACGGATACAGTCATACCAACCATTGGGTTGTTACCTGCACCGATCAGACCCATCATCTCTACGTGAGCAGGTACAGAAGATGATCCAGCGAACTGAGCGTCACTGTGCATACGTCCAAGTGTATCTGTCATACCGTAGGAAGCAGGACCTGCTGCCATGTTATCTGGGTGAAGTGTACGTCCTGTACCACCGCCTGATGCTACGGAGAAGTACTTCTTACCAGCTTCCAGTCTTTCTTTCTTATAAGTACCTGCTACCGGGTGCTGGAAACGTGTAGGGTTGGTAGAGTTACCTGTGATGGATACGTCTACGTTTTCTTTCCACATGATTGCTACACCTTCTGGTACGCTGTTAGCGCCGTAGCAGTTAACTTTTGCACGAAGTCCTTCAGAGTAAGATTTTCTGAATACTTCTTTTACTTCGTTTTTGTATGGATCATATTCTGTTTCAACATAAGTAAATCCGTTGATACGGGAAATGATCTGTGCAGCATCTTTTCCAAGACCGTTCAGGATAACACGCAGTGGTTTCTGACGAACTTTATTTGCTTTTTCAGCGATACCGATGGCACCTTCTGCTGCTGCAAAAGATTCATGACCAGCCAGGAATGCGAAACATTCTGTTTCTTCTTCCAGAAGCATTTTACCAAGGTTACCATGTCCCAGACCTACTTTACGTGTGTCTGCTACAGAACCTGGAATACAGAAAGCCTGAAGACCTTCACCGATTGCTGCTGCTGCTTCAGAAGCTTTACGGCAGTTTTTCTTGATTGCAATTGCTGCACCTACAGTATAAGCCCAGCATGCATTTTCAAAACAGATTGGCTGAATGCCTTTGATCTGATCGTAAACATTCAGGCCAGCATCTTTTGTGATTTTCTCTGCTTCTTCAATAGAAGCAATTCCATAACTATTCAGAACGGAATTGATCTGGTCAATTCGTCTTTCATATGATTCAAATAATGCCATTGTACTAGTCCTCCTCTAATTATTCTTTTCTTGGGTCGATGATCTTAACAGCATCTGCAACACGGCCATACTGTCCTTTAGCTTTTTCCCAAGCTGTGTTAGGGTCATCACCCTTTTTGATGAAGTCTGTCATTTTGCCAAGGCTTACGAACTGGTATCCGATGATCTCATCGTCTGCATCCAGAGCGATACCGGTAACATAACCTTCAGCCATTTCCAGATAACGAGGACCTTTTTTCAGTGTTCCGTACATCGTACCAACCTGAGATCTGAGGCCTTTTCCAAGGTCTTCCAGACCTGCACCAACTGCCAAACCATCTTCAGAGAATGCAGACTGTGAACGTCCGTAAACGATCTGCAGGAACAGTTCTCTCATAGCTGTGTTGATTGCGTCACAGACAAGGTCTGTATTTAATGCTTCCATAACAGTCAGTCCCGGAAGGATCTCTGCTGCCATAGCTGCGGAATGAGTCATACCTGAACATCCGATGGTCTCAACCAGAGCTTCCTGGATGATACCTTCTTTTACATTCAGGCTCAGCTTACAGGCACCCTGCTGTGGAGCACACCAGCCTACACCATGTGTAAAACCAGAAATGTCTTTTACTTCTTTTGCCTGTACCCATTTTGCTTCTTCCGGAATCGGAGCTGCGCCATGATGAACACCCTGTGCTACTGGGCACATTTCTTCTACTTCGCGTGAATAAATCATTTTTAAACTCCTTTCAATAGTAAAAGTCTTTTATGTAATCAGAATGTTAAATATTCTGAACATACCTCGTTTACTATTTTCGCACAAAATGACAAAATAGTCTAGCTTTTTTTCAGTATCTGGGTACGCTTCTTTCGTTGACACTTAATTTTTTTTATTGTAGAATAAATCCGTTCGTAATATTACAAAAAAGTCCATTTTATGACATTTTCTGACAGAAGGGACATCAATATGATTAAAAAAACATACCACTTACAACTTGATCTCACCGGTACACAGTTTCAGGATTATAATCGGTCCAGTCTGCTGTTTTTTGATATCGAGACAACCGGTCTGACTGCACGTATGTCTTATATCTATCTGATTGGCGCTATTGCATGGGAAGATAACTGCTGGAAGTGTAC
The DNA here is from genome assembly GCA_934408725.1 of uncultured Marvinbryantia sp. Classification (GTDB taxonomy): domain Bacteria; phylum Bacillota; class Clostridia; order Lachnospirales; family Lachnospiraceae; genus Marvinbryantia. The sequence continues at coordinate 6,410 of CAKRVB010000032.1, read as the reverse complement.
TCAGTGGTTCGCTCAAAATACTATGGAAGAACCAGATATCTTAAAGGAATTTCTGGCTTATACTCAGGATAAAACTTTGCTGATTCATTTTAATGGAGACCGTTTTGATATTCCTTATATCAATGAAAAATGTGAAACTTATCATCTGGATACTACACTTTCTTCCATTATCAGTCGAGATTTGCTTCGCATGATTCGTCCACTTCGTAAAATGTTGCAGCTGACTTCACTGAAGCAGAAAAGTCTGGAAAGCTTCCTGCATGTCGACCGGGATGATGAATATTCCGGCGGCGAACTAATCCAAGTATATCAACGGTATCAGCGCACTCCGAATGAAACGGATCTGGAGCTTTTATTACTTCACAACTATGAAGATCTTCTGGGAATGATTGCAATCTTACCTATTTTGTCTTATCAGACAATTCTGAATAAGATTTATCATATTACCAGTTATGAAGTAAATGGAGATTCGCTTGATGTGCAGGCGCGTCTGCCGGTACTTCTCCCGCGTCCTTTCTCCTATATCGGAGAACTGTATTCCATCCATGCGGAAAAGGATCAGATGAAGATTATGATTCCTGGTACACGAGAACCATTGAAGTATTTTTTTGCTGATTATAAAAACTATTACTACCTTCCAGAAGAAGATATGGCATTGCACAAAAGCGTAGCTGCTTTTGTGGATAAGGATCATCGAGAGCCTGCCAGAGCATCCACATGCTACAGCAGAAAAAAAGGGTTTTACCTTCCGCAGAACGACAAGTTATTTACACCGGTATTCAAGACAGATTATTATAACCGACAGCTATACTTCTCCTGCAATGAAGCCTTTCTGGCAAATCCGGATAATATCACAAACTACATACATCACCTGCTGTCTGACCTGTAGTTTTTCAATTATAATACTATTTTTAAGCGATAAACCTGTTTCATTTGTTTATCGCTTTTTTTCAAATTTCTCACGAAAAAACGGACAGGAAAACCTGTCCGTCTATTTCTTGTCTCTATCAGCTGTCTTATTCAGCGTTTTCTGCTTCTTCCCTTGCAGGAGCCTGTTCCAGAGCTTTCATGCTCAGGCTGATCTTCTTCTCATCTGCATTGAAATCTACTACTTTTGCTTCAATCTCCTGTCCAATCTGAAGAACATCTGCTGGCTTATCTACATGATCATGAGAGATCTGTGATACGTGAAGCAGTGCATCTACACCTGGTTCCAGTTCTACGAATGCACCGAAATCTGTCATTCTTGCAACTTTACCAGTTACTACATTGCCTACAGCATATTTATCAACTGCTGTCAGCCATGGGTTCTGATCTTCGAACTTCAGGCTAAGTGCAATCTTAGTTCCGTTGATCTCTTTGATGAGAACAGATACTTTATCACCTACATTGAAAACTTTCTTAGGATTCTCTACACGTCCCCAGGACATCTCAGAGATATGAAGCAGCCCATCTGCTCCGCCAAGATCAATGAAAGCACCAAAGTCTGTTACATTCTTTACAACACCTTCTACAACATCACCAACGTGAATCTTTTCGAAGAGTTCCTTCTGCATCTCAGCTTTCTTGGCAACTAACAGCTGCTTGCGATCACCGATAATTCTTCTTCTGCGAGGATTGAACTCTGTAATAACAAATTCAATTTCCTGACCAGCGAACTTTTCAAGATTCTTTTCATAAGTATCAGATACCAGGCTTGCTGGAATGAATACTCTTGCTTCATCTACTACTACGCTTAATCCACCATTTAATACCTGAGCTACAGTTGCTGTCAGTACTTCATGGTTCTCAAATGCTTCTTCCAGTCTCTTATTTCCTTTTTCTGCTGCCAGTCTCTTATAGGTCAGCTGAACCTGTCCGTCACCATCATTTACTTTCAGTACTTTTACTTCCATTGTATCGCCAACTTTGATGACATCACGTAAATCTACATTAGATTCATTAGTGTATTCGCTTCTGGTAAGAATACCATCTGCCTTATATCCGATATTTAATACGGCCTCGTCTTCCTTCACATCAATGACTGTACCTTCTACAATCTGACCGTTATGAATTGTTTTTAAAGATTCTTCTAACATCTGTTCAAAGCTCATTTCTGACATACTCTTGAACCTCCTTAATTAAATAATTTGGGGTCGATGCCCCTGCCGTAATACCTACACATTTGACAGGAGGTAGTGAATAGAGCTCCAAATCATCAAGTGTCTGAATATAATACGTATTTACGCAATTCGTTTTGCAAATCTCAAAGAGTTTCTGTGTATTCGAACTGCTTTTTCCACCGATTACTATCATAGCATCAACTTTATCAGCCAGTTCTCCTGCTTCTAATTGTCGCTCTTCGGTCGCACTGCAAATCGTATTGATAACATCAATATCATAACCCTTTTTGTCAATAATTTCAACTAAATTTTTAAATTTATTGTAGTTAAATGTCGTTTGTGATACGATACATATTTCCTGATCCTGAGGCAGCCACAGTTCCTCTGCGTCCTTCTGATCTCCGACTACAATAGCCGGATGAACGCACCATCCTTTGATGCCTTCTACTTCCGGATGAGTATCATTTCCAATGATGATAATCTGTTTGCCCTGTTCGCTTTTTTCCCGGACAATCCTGTGGATTTTTCGAACATAAGGACAGGTAGCATCTACTAGCTCCAGCCCCTGTTCTTCAATATCCCGGTAAATCTCTTTTCCTACTCCATGAGAACGAATGATCACTGTTCCATGTGCCAGGTTCTGAAGTTCTTCTTTGCTCTCCAGCACCTTCACTCCTTTGGATTCCAGATCTGCCACTACTTCTTCGTTGTGGATAATCGGTCCATAGGTATAGATTTCTTTTTTCCCATGGTTTACCTGATCATATACCTTCTCCACTGCGCGCTTTACGCCAAAACAGAAGCCGGCTGTTTTTGCCGTGATTACTTCCATATCCGTCACCTCTCTTATTTTGCAAGAGATTTGATCTTTTCCACAACCTGGTCAATGGTCAGATCCGAAGAATCCAGATAAACAGCATCTGCTGCCTGCTTAAGAGGCGCAGTCTCTCTGTTCATATCCTGATAATCTCTCTGCTCAATATCTTTTTTGATCTCTTCCAGATCACAGTCTGTTCCTTTTTCCAACAACTCTTTGTATCTGCGATTTGCCCTGGTATCCACACTGGCCGTCAGATAAATCTTCAGTTGTGCATCTGGCAGAATGTTGGTTCCGATATCCCTTCCATCCATAACCACATCATGTTCTCTTGCCAGTTTTTGCTGCAATTCCAGAAGCTTTCCCCGTACACATGGCAGTGCAGATGACTTTGATGCCATATTTCCCACTTCTTCTGTACGAATCTGACCTGAGACATCTTCTCCATTTAATAATACATGCTGTTCTCCATCTACGTACCGAATGGCAATCTCGATCTCGCCCAGGGCATGCTTTACACTATCCAGATCTTCCGGTTGAATTGCATTCTTCAGCAGATACAACGCAATGGCCCGATACATTGCTCCCGTATCTACATAAATAAACGACAGTTCTGCTGAAACTCTCTTTGCGATTGTGCTTTTTCCGGCTCCTGCCGGCCCGTCAATTGCTATATTATATGACATAGTTTCCTCCCTTTGATCTCTTCACTCTGCCATACCGATCCCGGCTGCATATCCGGTTGACCATGCAATCTGCAGATTAAATCCTCCGGTTACTGCATCCAGATCCAGTACCTCTCCGGCAAAGTAAAGTCCTGATACCAGTTTAGATTCCATGGTGGATGGATTGATCTCTTTCACTGACACTCCACCTCTGGTAATAATAGCTTCATTATAGTCTCGCAGACCAGTTGCAGTCAATGGAAAGTGTTTGGTGAGATGAATCAGCGCTTCTCTTTCCGCTTTCGTGATCTCATTTACTTTTTTCTCCGGAGCTATTTCTGACAGTTCTATCATAATCGGTATCATCTTTGCCGGAAACAGCGTACCGATGACATTTTTAAACTGTTTCTTATTGCCTTCCCCGAACTCACGGAGTAATCTTGCATCCAGCTGTTCTTCTGACAAGGCAGGCTTCAGATCAATCTCCATTCGCAGTTCTTTCTGTCTAAGCTTCTTTAATACAGCGGTGCTTGCTGTCAGCACAAGTGGGCCGGTAACTCCAAAATGGGTGAACATCATTTCACCAAAATCTTCATACAGACATTTTTTACCATCAAAAACAGATAGTGTTACATTCTTTAACGAAAGTCCCTGCATACGTTTTCCATACTCTTCTCGCGTATTAAACGGTACCAGTGACGGAGAAAGTTCTGTCACCTTATGCCCTGCAGATTCTGCGAACCGATATCCATCTCCGGTAGAACCTGTCGTTTTATAAGATAATCCTCCGGTAGCCACCAGTACCCTGTCTGCCGGAATCTCCGTTCCGTTTTTCAGTTTTATTCCAAGGACTTTCTTTTCCCCGCCCTCTTCTGCTGTATCTTGAAGTAATATGCTTTCTACTTCTGTATGCAGATGTACTCTTACACCTGCTTTTTTCATAGCATCCCGAAGAGTATCAATCACATCCGCTGATTTATCTGAAAGAGGGAATACACGGTCACCCCTCTCTGTTTTCGTTTTCATTCCATGCGTTTCAAAGAAATTTATGACATCCTGATTGGTGCAGCCGTAAAAAGCGCTGTATAAAAACTTCCGGTTGGTACAGACACTGTCCATCAGTTTTTCCATGTCACAGGCATTTGTCAGGTTACACCTGCCTTTTCCTGTAATATAGATTTTTTTTCCAAGTTTCTCGTTCTTCTCATATAAATGAACTTCACATCCACGTTCTGCTGCTGCAATAGCAGCAAACATCCCTGCTGCTCCGCCGCCAATGATTACTGTTTTTTTCATATGGTTTCCTTTGCTATAAACGCCCCGGATTTCTCCGGGGCGTCTGATATTTTTCTTGTTTTCTTAGACTGGATATGCTCCATTCTTAGTGTCTGCAACGGTCTCATCAACCTTTGTCTGCTGAGCTTCTCTGTATTTGAAGAACTCAGTAGCAACCTGTGGGAACAGTGCGTAAGATAAAACATCTTCTTCCTGCTGTGTCCACTTTGCGCATTCTTCTTTCAGCTTGTCCAGCTGTGGTGGAATCAGATCTGCAGGACGGCATGTGATAACTTCTTCATCACCGATGCATTTCTTAACCACTTCAGGATTGAACGGTTTAACAGTCTTTCCATAATGTCCTGAGAGAACATCTTTGGTCTGCTGTGGAACCATCTTATAACGTTCGCCGTTGATAACGTTCATAACCGCCTGAGTACCAACGATCTGTGAAGATGGTGTAACCAGAGGGCATTCACCAAGGTCTTTACGTACACGAGGTACTTCTTCCAGTACTTCATAGTACTTATCTTCTGCATGAAGGTCTTTCAGCTGAGAGGTCAGGTTGGAAAGCATACCACCTGGTACCTGATATAACAGAGTCTTAATGTTTACACCAAGGTTCTTTGGATTCAGCAGACCTGTTTCCAGAGCATGGTCACGAATTGGTCTGAAGTAATCAGCGATCTCAGCCAGAAGTTTCTGATCCAGTCCTGTATCATATGGAGTACCTTTGAAGGTTTCAACCATAACTTCAGTTGCTGGCTGGGATGTTCCCAGTGCAAATGGAGACATTGCTGTATCGATGACATCTACACCAGCTTCTACAGCCTTCAGGTATGTCATAGAAGCAACACCTGATGTGTAATGTGTATGCAGCTGAATTGGAATATCAACGGTTTCTTTCAGAGCCTGTACCAGTTCTGTTGCTGTATATGGAAGAAGAAGACCAGCCATATCTTTGATACACAGAGAATTAGCTCCCATATCTTCTACTTTCTTAGCCATATCTTTCCAGTAATCCAGTGTATAAGCTTCACCCAGAGTATAGGAAAGTGCAACCTGTGCATGACCTTTTTCTTTGTTTGCTGCTGTAACTGCTGTCTGAAGGTTTCTGATATCATTCAGACAGTCAAAAATACGGATAATATCAATACCGTTTGCAATAGATTTCTGTACGAAGTATTCTACTACATCATCTGCATACTGGCTGTAACCAAGAATGTTCTGTCCACGGAACAGCATCTGCAGTTTTGTGTTTTTGAATCCGTCACGGAATTTACGAAGTCTTTCCCATGGATCCTCTTTCAGGAAACGAAGGGAAGCATCGAAAGTTGCTCCACCCCAGCACTCAACGGAATGGTAACCAACTTTGTCCATCTTTTCTACGATTGGAAGCATCTCTTCTGTTGTCATTCTTGTGGCAATCAGAGACTGATGTGCGTCACGTAAGATGGTCTCAGTAATTTTAATTGGTTTCTTAGCGATATCTGCCATTTTAAATGTTCCTCCTATACTCCAAAGATTGCCATAAAGGTTCCGGCTGCTACT
>CAKRVB010000031.1 GCA_934408725.1 uncultured Marvinbryantia sp. | reverse complement strand
GCAGCAACAAGAATTGCAGAATTCCAATGAAAAAAGCTGCTATCTCAGAAGTAGAGAAAGCAGATGCTGAATAATAAAAAGCAGTAAAAACGCAAGAGACACAGCATCATTGCTGTGTCTTTTGCTATATGGAGGAGTGTATATTATGAACTACAACATTGCAGTGATTCCGGGAGACGGAATCGGCCCGGAGATTGTGGAACAGGCCATTCAGGTACTGGACACGGCGGGAAAAAAGTTTGGATTTGAACTGAACTACACAAAGCTGTTGATGGGAGGAGCATCCATTGACGTACATGGGATCCCACTGACCGATGAGACCATTGAAAAGGCAAAAGCCAGCGATGCGGTTCTGATGGGATCCATTGGAGGAGATGCAAAGACATCACCATGGTACAGACTGGAACCATCTAAGAGACCTGAGGCAGGATTGTTAAAGCTTCGTAAATCTCTGAATCTTTTCGCTAATTTAAGACCGGCTTATCTTTATAAAGAATTAAAAGATGCCTGCCCGCTTCGTGATGAGATCATTGGTGACGGATTTGACATGATGATCATGAGAGAACTGACTGGAGGTCTGTATTTCGGAGAAAGAAAGACGGTAGAAGAAAACGGGGTAAAGAAAGCTATCGATACCCTGACCTACGATGAAAATGAAATTCGCAGAATCGCAAAACGCGGTTTTGATATTGCTATGAAGAGAAGAAAGAAAGTGACCAGTGTAGACAAGGCAAACGTTCTGGATTCTTCCCGTTTATGGAGAAGCGTTGTAGAAGAAGTGGCAAAGGATTACCCGGAAGTCACACTGGAACATATGCTGGTTGACAATTGTGCCATGCAGCTGGTGCGTGATCCGAAGCAGTTTGACGTCATCCTGACAGAGAATATGTTTGGAGATATCTTATCAGATGAAGCCAGTATGGTAACAGGTTCTATCGGTATGTTATCTTCAGCCAGCCTGAATGAGACCAGTTTCGGTCTTTATGAACCAAGCCATGGCTCTGCACCGGATATCGCAGGTATGGATATTGCGAACCCGATTGCAACCATTTTATCAGCAACCATGATGCTCAGATTTTCCTTGAACCTGGATGAGGCGGCGGATGCCATTGAAGCGGCAGTCTCTCAGGTATTAAAGGATGGCTACCGTACCGGAGACATTATGTCAGAAGGATGTACAAAGGTAGGCTGTAAGGAAATGGGCAGACTGATTGCAGAGAGAGTATAAGAAAAGAAAAAGGGAAAGGCGGAATCATCATGAGAAGTGACGCAGTAAAAAAAGGTATGCAACAGGCACCACACAGATCCCTGTTTAATGCACTGGGACTGACACAGGAAGAAATGGAAAAACCGTTGATCGGTATTGTCAATTCCTATAATGAGATTGTACCAGGTCATATGAATCTGGATAAGATTACAGAAGCAGTCAAAATGGGCGTAGCTCTTGCCGGAGGTGTACCGAGAGAGTTCCCGGCTATCGCTGTCTGTGACGGTATTGCCATGGGACATGTGGGAATGAAGTACTCTCTGGTTACCAGAGATCTGATTGCAGATTCTACAGAATGTATGGCAATGGCACATCAGTTTGATGCACTGGTATGCATCCCAAACTGTGATAAAAACGTACCGGGACTTCTGATGGCAGCAGCAAGACTGAATATCCCGACGATTTTTGTAAGCGGTGGCCCGATGCTGGCCGGACATGTGAAGGGACAGAAGAGAAGTCTTTCCAGCATGTTTGAGGCTGTTGGATCTTATGCGGCAGGTACCATGACAGAAGAAGATGTCTATGAATTCGAATGCAATACCTGTCCAACCAGTGGTTCCTGTTCTGGTATGTACACAGCCAACAGTATGAACTGCCTGACAGAAGCACTGGGTATGGGACTGAGAGGAAACGGAACCATTCCATCTGTATATTCTGAGAGAATCAAGCTGGCAAAGCATGCCGGTATGCAGATCGTGGAACTGGTAAAGAAAAATATCCGTCCAAGAGACATTATGACAGAAAAGGCATTTATGAATGCCATGACCGTAGATATGGCTCTGGGCTGTTCTACGAATACCATGCTTCACCTTCCGGCGATTGCACATGAAGCAGGTGTAAAGCTGAATATGGATATTGCCAATGAAATCAGTGCAAAGACACCGAACCTGTGTCATCTGGCACCGGCAGGTCCGACTTATATGGAAGACCTGAATGCAGCAGGTGGTGTATATGCCGTTATGAATGAATTAAATAAAAAAGGTTTACTGTACACAGATCTGATGACAGTTACCGGAAAGACGGTAGGAGAAAATATTGCCGGATGTGAAAATCTGAATCCGGAAATTATTCGACCTGTCGACAATCCATACAGCCAGACAGGAGGAATTGCTGTTCTGAAGGGTAATCTGGCACCGGATTCCGGCGTGGTAAAACGTTCTGCAGTGGTTCCGGAGATGCTGGTACATGAAGGACCGGCAAGAGTTTTCGACTGTGAAGAAGATGCTATTGCAGCAATCAAAGGAGGAAAGATCGTTCCTGGTGATGTGGTAGTCATTCGTTACGAAGGACCAAAGGGCGGTCCTGGTATGCGTGAGATGCTGAATCCTACATCTGCCATTGCAGGTATGGGACTTGGTTCTTCCGTAGCACTGATTACAGATGGACGTTTCAGTGGCGCTTCCAGAGGAGCTTCGATCGGACATGTGTCACCGGAAGCAGCAGTGGGCGGACCGATTGCCCTGGTAGAAGAAGGCGATATCATCAAGATCAATATTCCGGAAAACAAACTGGATTTTGTTATATCAGAGGAAGAACTGGCAGCAAGAAAAGCAAAATGGCAGCCAAGAGAACCAAAGGTTACAACCGGATACCTGGCACGTTATGCAAAGATGGTAACATCCGGCAACCGTGGAGCAATCCTTGAGTTTTAATCAGGAGGGGTACTTATGAAATTAAATGGATCACAGATCGTAGTAGAATGCCTGAAAGAACAGGGCGTAGATACCGTATTCGGTTATCCGGGAGGAGCGATCTTAAATATTTATGATGAACTTTACAAACACAGCAATGAGATCACACATATTCTGACTTCCCATGAACAGGGAGCGTCTCATGCAGCTGACGGATATGCCCGTGCTACCGGAAAGGTAGGGGTATGTCTGGCGACTTCCGGACCAGGAGCTACGAACCTGGTAACCGGAATTGCAACAGCATATATGGATTCTGTTCCGATTGTTGCGATTACTGCAAATGTAGGAGTGCCGCTTCTGGGAAAAGATAGTTTTCAGGAGATTGATATTACCGGTGTTACCATGCCGATTACCAAGCATAACTATATTGTGAAGCGTGTAGAAGATCTGGCAGACAACATCCGTAATGCATTTCGTATTGCAAAAGAAGGACGTCCAGGACCTGTGCTGGTGGATATTCCAAAGGATGTGACTGCAGCAGTAACGGAATACGAAGCAGTGGCTCCGGAACCGATCGAGAGAAAAACAGACTATGTAAGGGCAGAAGATCTGGAAGAAGCAGCCAGACTGATCAATGAATCCAAGAAGCCGTTTGTGCTGGTTGGTGGTGGCGCTGTGATTTCAGATGCCAATCAAGAATTAAAAGAGCTGGTAGAGAAGATTCAGGCACCGGTAGGTGATACACTGATGGGAAAAGGCGCTTTTGATGGTACCGATGAAAAATACACTGGTATGGCAGGAATGCATGGAACCAAGGCAACGAATCTGGGCATTACAGAATGCGATCTTCTGATTGCTGTAGGGGTGCGTTTCAGTGACCGAGTAGTAGGCAATGCATCTAAGTTTGCCAAGAATGCAAAGATTCTTCACATTGATATTGATCCGGCTGAGATCAACAAGAATATCATGGTAGACTGCAGTGTACAGGGTGATGCAAGAGAAATCCTGAAAAAGCTGACTCCTATGGTAGAAAAAGCTTCTCATGATCAGTGGCTTGCAAGAATCCAGGAATTGAAAGAAGCCTATCCACTGAAGTATGAACAGGAAGCCTTAACAGGACCGGCAGTTATGGAAGAGATCTATAAAGTGACAAATGGGGATGCCATTATCGTTACTGATGTGGGACAGCATCAGATGTGGGCTGCACAGTATTACAAATACAAAGAGCCGCATCAGCTGCTGACTTCCGGAGGACTGGGAACTATGGGCTATGGTCTTGGCGCTGCCATCGGAGCCAAGGTGGGCAGACCAGAAAAGACAGTTATCAATATCGCCGGAGATGGCTGCTTCCGTATGAACATGAACGAGGTGGCTACTGCAGCTAGATACAATATTCCTGTCATCGAGGTAGTGATCAATAACCATGTTCTGGGAATGGTTAGACAGTGGCAGAACTTATTCTATGGAGAACGTTATTCGGCTACGATTCTGAATGACTCGGTAGATTTTGTAAAACTGGCAGAAGCACTGGGCGCTGTCGGTATGCGGATTACAAAGCGAAGTGAATTAAAAGAAGCACTGGAAAAGGCTGTCTCGCTGGGACGTCCGGTAGTACTGGATTGTCAGATCGATCGGGATGATAAGGTATTTCCAATGGTTCCGGCAGGAGCTCCGATCGAGGATGTATTTGATCAGGACGACCTGAAAAAAGAAAAATAATCTATCCCCCCAAGTTGACAAAATGTTAACAAAGGAGTAAAGTGGATAAAAATATAAAGGTTTCTGGTAGAAACATGAGGAGGAAAAATTATGAGCAGAGTTTACAATTTCTCAGCCGGACCGGCGGTATTGCCGGAAGAGGTACTGAAAGAAGTAGCAGATGAGATGATGGACTACAGAGGCTGCGGTATGTCAGTCATGGAGATGAGTCATCGATCTAAGATGTTTGATGAAATCATCAAAGAAGCTGAGAAAGATTTACGTGAGCTGATGCATATTCCGGACAATTATAAAGTGCTGTTTTTGCAGGGCGGAGCATCTCAGCAGTTTGCGATGATCCCGATGAATCTGATGAAGAACAGAGTTGCTGATTATATTGTCACTGGACAGTGGGCAAAAAAAGCATGGCAGGAAGCTCAGAAATACGGAAAGGCTAATAAGATCGCATCATCCGAGGACAAGACATTTTCCTATATTCCGGATTGTTCCGATCTGCCGGTCAGTGAAGATGCTGATTACGTATATATCTGCGAGAATAATACGATTTACGGTACAAAATACAAGGAACTGCCAAATACAAAAGGCAAGATTCTGGTATCCGATGTATCCTCCTGTTTCTTATCAGAACCGATTGATGTAACGAAGTATGGACTGGTATATGGTGGAGTTCAGAAAAATATCGGACCGGCAGGTATGGTGATTGCTATCATCCGGGAAGATCTGATTACAGAAGATGTGCTGCCAGGTACTCCAACTATGCTGACTTATAAGACCCATGCAGACGCCGGATCTCTGTACAATACTCCGAACTGCTTCTGTATTTATGTTTGCGGAAAAGTTTTCAAATGGCTGAAGAAGATGGGTGGTCTGGAAGCGATGAAGGAACGAAATGAGAAAAAAGCAGCGATCTTATATGATTTCCTCGACCAGAGTGAAATGTTCCATGGAACAGTAGAAAAGAAAGACCGTTCTCTGATGAATGTTCCGTTTGTCACAGGCGACAAAGAACTGGATGCAAAATTCGTAAAAGAATCCCAGGAAGCAGGATTTGAGAACCTGAAGGGACATCGTACCGTTGGAGGTATGAGAGCAAGCATTTACAATGCAATGCCAATTGAGGGCGTAGAGGCGCTGGTGGCGTTTATGAAGAAGTTTGAAGAGGAGAACAAGTAAGATGTATCAGTACAGCTGCATGAATGCAATCTCAGAAGTGGGATTACAGAAATTCACAGACCAATATACAAAGACAGAAGTAAAAGAAGAAGCAGATGCGCTGCTGGTGCGCAGTGCAGCACTGCATGATATGGAATTTTCAGATAAGCTGGCAGCAATTGCCAGAGCCGGAGCCGGAGTGAACAATATTCCCTTGGAGCGTTGCGCAGAACAGGGTATTGTAGTCTTTAATACACCGGGAGCCAATGCGAATGGTGTGAAAGAAGCGGTCATTGCAGGGCTTCTGCTGGCATCCAGAGATCTGACAGACGGTATCAACTGGGTAAAATCAGAAAGCGGTAATGAAGACATCGCCAAACTGGCAGAAAAAGAGAAGAAGAATTTTGCCGGAAGTGAAATCAAAGGTAAAAAGCTGGGCATCATCGGTCTGGGAGCGATTGGTATTCTGGTAGCCAATACTGCAGTCCATCTTGGAATGGAAGTATATGGTTACGATCCATACATATCCGTCGATTCTGCCTGGAACCTGTCCAGAGAGATCACACATATTACCGATGTGAATGATATCTATCGGGAATGTGATTATATCACTATTCATGTGCCTCTCCTGGAGAGTACGAAGAAGATGATCAATGAAGAAGCCATCGCAGAGATGAAGGATGGAGTGATCCTTCTGAATTATGCAAGAGATCTTCTGGTAGATGAAGAAGCCGTGGTAAAGGCAGTGCAGTCCGGCAAGATCAGACGCTATATGAGTGATTTTCCGAATACGACCACAGCAGGTGTGAAGAATTGTATCGTGACACCGCATCTTGGAGCATCCACCAGTGAATCTGAAGATAACTGTGCGGTGATGGCAGTAAAAGAAGTGATGGATTATCTGGAAAATGGTAATATCAATCATTCCGTAAATTATCCGACCTGTGACATGGGTAAGTGCAAAGGTGTCTGCCGTGTGGCAATCAACCACAAAAACATCAAAAACATGATCGGTCAGTTCGCATCCGTCCTCGGTGAGGCAGATATGAACATTGCCAACATGGCAAACCAGAGCAAGGGCGAATATGCATATTCTCTCTTTGATCTGGATACACAGATCACGGATGAGGTGGTAGAAAAACTGAAAAATGTACAGGGCGTATTAAGAATACGGGTTCTGTAAAAGAAAAGCAGGGGTTCGGGCAAACAACAGGAAAGTGTCCGTGCCCCTTTTTTTATTTGCTATTTTGTGGTATGATGACAAGAGTAATAGAAAACACAGAAAGCGAACAGATATGTCAGAAAATAAGATACAGGATCAGGGTATGCACACCCATGTGCTGGAAGATGGCACTGTGGTTCAGCACAGTCACAGCCATTCGCATACCCATACTCACGATCCACAGCAGATCAAGGCGGTACTGAACCGTCTGTCCCGTGCAATTGGCCATCTGGAGTCTATCAAGAAAATGATTGAGAGTGGCAGAGACTGCAGCGAAGTGCTGATTCAGCTGTCTGCAGTAAAGTCAGCGATCAATAATACCGGAAAAGTGATTTTGCAGGATCATATTCAGCATTGTCTGGTGGATGCGGTAGAGACCGGGGACATGGAGGCCATCGAAGAACTGAATAAGGCCATTGACCGATTTATGAAATAGAAGAAATACCAGGAGTATTATGAAACAGGAATTACAGATGATAGGGAGAATCCGCACGGATTTTCCTACCAAATTTGGACTGCCCCGGCAGGGGACGTTTGCAGAATCTCTGACAGGCAGAGTGGTGCTGGAACCAGAGTACCGCAAAGCGGCAGCTTTTAAAGGAATCGAAGAATATTCCCATCTCTGGCTGCTGTGGGGATTTTCAGAAGTGAAGAGGACCAGATGGGTGCCAACAGTGAAGCCACCCCGTCTTGGTGGAAAAGTACATAAGGGAGTATTTGCCACCAGATCGCCATTTCGTCCCAATCCCATAGGGCTGACCTGTGTCAGACTGGAAGAGATTCAGTGGGATACACCGGAAGGGCCGGTACTGATTGTGTCCGGAATCGATATGATGGATGGGTCACCGGTGTACGATATCAAGCCATATCTGGCTTATGCGGATGCCTATCCGGACGCAAGAAGTGGCTTTGGGGCAAAGGTAAAAGACCATGTACTGGAAGTGGAATTTCCGGAAAAATGGCTTGAGATGGTAGAAGAGACGAAGCGGCCTGGTGCAATCGAGATGCTGCGGCAGGATCCACGACCGCCTTATCACAATCATGCGGAGCAGATCTATAAGATTGCATTTGCCAATGTTGATATACATTTTACAGTAGAAGATAATAAGTTGACCGTGTGCCGGGTACTTTCTCTGGAAGAAGGACAGAAGAAGTAGTAATGCGGTCACACAAGGGGGAAAAGAAAAAGGAATTATGGCAGAAAGATCAAGAGACAGAAGAAACAGAGACAGGGGCAGAAGAGAGTATGTTCCAGAGAAAAAGTCTGGAAAGGCAGGAAAGAGAATTGCCATCGGACTTGGAGTACTGGTACTGGTGGCAGCGGCAGGTGCCGGCGGTTACTGTGCCTATGACCGGATCATGGATGGAAAAACCATGGGATGCAAGATCTCCGTATATGGGGTGAATGTTTCCTGGATGAGCGTGGAGGATGCAGCAGCAAAGCTGGAAGAAAAGTTCCAGGATACCAGGGTAGAATTTGATGAAAACGGAAAAGACGAATACAATGTATCTTTGAAGGATGCAGGTTATTCTCTGGATATGGAGTCTTTAAAGAGCGAACTGCAGCGGCTCAAGGATAATCGGGAGCCATGCAAGATCCTGTTTGAGGAAGAAAAGAACTATACAGTACCATACCAGGTACAGTGGAATGATGAACAGATGAAGGCGGCCTTTGCCGGTTCCCATCTGACTTCGGATCAGGCAAGAAGCGCATCTACAGATGCTTACATAACGTATAACGAATCTACAAAGAGATATGAGATTGTTCCATCTGTTCTGGGAACTGAGATCGATGATGCAAAGCTGCAGAATCAGACGCAGGAACAGTTGAATAATAGTTTCAGTGAAGATCTGCTGAAGTCAAAAGTTGTGATTACTGTAGATGAAAAAGTGTACAGGGATGCTGCGGTAACCGAGGATCAGACAGATTTGAACAATCATCTTTCTGAACTGAATGGCAAACTGGAAAGTTATGAAAATGCAGAAGTGACCTATGAATTCGGATCCGTAACCGAGGTGCTTGATTCTGCAACCATTCAATCCTGGGTGCAGGTAGATAATGAAAATATTACACTGGATGAAAGTGCTATGAGAGACTACATTTCCGGTCTCAGCGCCCAGTATAATACCCAGTATGTGCCGAGAAATTTCACCACATCCAAGGGCAGTCAGGTCGTGATCGAGAACAATGAATATGGCTATTGGATTGACGAAGACGGAGAATACGAACAGCTGGTGAAAGATCTGGAAGGCGGTCAGCCGGTAAGCAGAGAGCCAGTTTATACGACAGCGGGAAATGGCCGAGAGGGAAATGATGACCTGGTAAATGGTTACGTGGAAGTAGATCTGACTGGTCAGCATCTGTGGCTTTACTCTGAGGGACAGCAGATTCTGGATTCTGATGTGGTAACCGGTCAGCCGGTAGGTGTCAATAAGAAGACGGGTGAACAGGAAGACTGGTCCACGTATGAAGGCTCTTATCCGATTGCCTATACAGAGCATCCGGCGACTTTGAGCAGTGATATCTATGGCTATGAGGTAGACGTTCAGTACTGGATGCCATTCGTATACGGTCAGGGATTGCATGATGCCAGCTGGAGAAGTGCCTTCGGAGGCAATATTTATCAGACAGATGGCAGTCATGGATGTGTGAACCTGCCGCCACAGGTCGCAGCCACGATTTATGAATATGTGGATGCAGGATTCCCGATCATCTTATATAAATAAAAGACAAGGCCCCGGGAAACACGAATCAAGTGGATTCCGCGGTCGAAGTAATGCGAAAAGAGAGACGTAAGACCCCGGGAAACAAGAATCAAGTGGATTCCGTGGCCGAAGTGCTGAGAAAAGAGAGACGTAAGGCCCCGGAAAACAAGAATCAAGTGAATCCCGCGGCCGAAGTGCTGAGAAAAGAGAGACGTAAGACCCCGGGAAACAAGAATCAAGTAGATTCCGCGGTCGAAGTAATGTGAGAAGTGACAAGTAAAGCCCCGGAAAGCGAAAAATGAGAGCTTCCCGGGGCTTTCTGTATCTCATGATATATGGAAGGTTCACAGAGCAGGCATGCGATTGCTGAAAATAAGTATTTTTGAGCAACAAAAAAGCTCCTGGCCGGATTCGAACCGGCGACCTACGCATTACGAATGCGGCGCTCTACCAGCTGAGCTACAGAAGCTTATATCAGATGTTTTCTGACACGTATGTTATTATACTCAAAACGGAGAAGATTTGCAAGTAAAAAATTCATTTTTCGTAAGGATTTTTCCTAGACTATTTGGCAAAATTCGTATAGAATAAAAAGAGCGGATTGTAGCGGGAAAATGTTCCGGCTGCAATGAATGTTTGAAATGAATCGAGGAGAGCAGGATGAGTAAAGTAAGAACAAGATTTGCACCAAGCCCGACAGGCAGAATGCATGTTGGAAACTTAAGAACAGCATTATATGCATATCTGATTGCAAAGCATGAAGGAGGAGATTTCCTTCTGCGTATTGAAGATACAGATCAGGAACGTTTTGTAGAAGGCGCACTGGAGATTATTTACCGTACATTGGAAGATGCAGGACTGAAGCATGATGAAGGCCCGGACATTGACAAGGGATATGGTCCATATGTACAGAGCGAGCGTCAGGCACAGGGCATTTATATGAAGTATGCCAGACAGCTGATCGAAAAAGGTGAGGCATATTACTGCTTCTGTGACAAGGAGAGACTGGAATCTCTGAAGCAGGTAGTAGCAGGAAAAGAGATCTCTGTATATGACAAACATTGTCTGCATTTAAGCAAAGAAGAGGTAGAAGCCAAACTGGCAGCAGGCGTACCATATGTAATCCGCCAGAATGTTCCACAGGAAGGAACAACCAAGTTTGAAGATGATATCTATGGAACGATTGAAGTACCGAACTCTGAGCTGGATGATATGATTCTGATCAAGTCCGATGGATTCCCTACTTACAACTTTGCCAACGTGGTAGATGACCATCTGATGGAGATCAGCCATGTCGTACGAGGAAATGAATACCTTTCTTCTTCACCGAAGTACAACAGACTGTACAATGCATTTGGCTGGGAAGTGCCGGTATATGTACACTGCCCACTGATTACGGATGAGAACCATAAGAAGCTGAGCAAGAGAAGCGGCCATTCTTCCTACGAAGATCTGCTGGAACAGGGCTTTTTATCCGAAGCAATTATCAATTACGTAGCACTTCTGGGATGGTGCCCGCCAGAAAACAGAGAGATCTATTCTCTGGAAGAATTGGTAAAAGTATTCGATTATCATCATATGAGCAAGTCTCCGGCTGTATTTGATATCAACAAGCTGAAATGGATGAACGGCGAATATATGAAAGCAATGGATGATGACAAGTTCTACGAGATGGCTCTGCCATACATGAAGAAAGCCATCACCAGAGAACTGGATTTCAAGAAGATCGCAGCTATGGTGAAGACCCGTATTGAGATCTTCCCGGACATCATGCCTCTGATTGACTTCTTTGAAGAAGTACCAGAATATGATGTGGCTATGTATACACACAAGAAGATGAAGACCAATGCAGAGACTTCCCTGAAGGTTCTGAAGGAGATCGTGCCAGTTCTGGAAGCTCAGGAAGACTACAGCAACGATGCTCTGTACGAGCTGCTGGTAGGCTTTGCAAAGGAACATGAATACAAGAATGGCTATGTGATGTGGCCGATCCGTACTGCCGTATCCGGAAAACAGATGACTCCTGCAGGAGCAACGGAGATCATGGAAGTACTGGGTAAAGAAGAAAGTCTGAAGCGTCTGAATGATGCCATCGTAAAACTGGAGAACGCATAATATGGCTTTTACAAAAGCACAGGAAGAAGCAATTACACATTTTCAGGGGCCTGCCATGGTTTTGGCAGGCCCTGGTTCTGGTAAGACAACGGTGATTACCCACAGAACCAGCTATTTGATTGAACATTACGGGATCCATCCAGGCAACATTCTGGTGGTGACCTTTACCAGGGCCGCTGCAGAGGAGATGAAAAAACGTTTTCTGAAGATGCGGAAAGAATCACGCACGATGGTGCGGTTCGGCACGTTTCATTCTGTTTTTTTTGAAATCCTGAAATATGCCTATGGTCTGACCGGAGCCAATATTGCAGGAGAAGATGTCTGCTATGGATTTTTAAAAGAGATCATCTCCAAAATAAACCTGGATGTGGAAGATGAGGCAGAACTGCTAAAGAGTCTGACACAGGAGATCAGCACAGTAAAATCGGAGCAGATCCCCCTGGAGCATTATTATTCCTCTTCGGTTTCGGACGAGATCTTTCGCCGCATATACCGGGAGTACCAGGAGAAAATGGTACAGAGAAATTTGCTGGATTATGATGATCTGCTGGTATGTACCTGGGAGCTTTTGACCCAGCGGGAAGATATCCTGGCCGGATGGCAGAAGCGGTATCAGTATATTCTGATTGATGAGTTTCAGGATATCAATAAGCTCCAATATGAGATTATCCGCCTTCTGGCAAGACCTGAGAACAATCTGTTCATTGTGGGCGACGATGACCAGTCCATTTACCGTTTTCGCGGAGCCAAACCAGAGATTATGCTGCAATTTCCGAAGGCCTATCCGGATGTCCATAAGATTGTACTGGATTATAATTTCCGATGTCCGGGAAACATTGTAAAAGCGGCAGCAAAAGTGATTGGCCGGAATGTAACCAGATATGACAAGGAGATCAAAGAGGTAAAAGACGAGGGAGCACCGATTGGATTTTTAAAGTTCCCGAATCAGAATCAGGAAAGTCTCTTTATCATGAAAAAAATAAAGGATTATGTGGCAGAAGGCGGCAGCTATGACCAGGTGGCGGTGCTTTACCGCAACAACATGGATGCCAGAGTGATTTCTCAGCGGTTCATGGAATATAATGTGCCTTTTTATATGCGGGATGTGATCCCGAATATTTATGAACACTGGATCGCACGGAATATGATTGCCTATCTGAAGGCGGCAGCAGGAAACAGGGAACGCTCTGTTATGTTACAGATCATCAATCGGCCAAAGCGGTATGTGGGACGGGAATGTCTGGATCAGCCAACGGTAGATTTTGAGCGTCTGCGACGTTTTTATGATGATAAATACTGGATGATCAAAAAGATCGATCAGCTGGAATCGGATCTGAATATGTTACGGAAAATGGATCCATATACCGCGATCAACTATATCCGTCATGGGATCGGATATGAGGGCTATCTTCAGGAATATGCCGAGTATCGCAAGATGGCGGTGGAAGATCTTCTGGATCTGCTGGATCAGCTGCAGGAAAGTGCGAAGGGTTTCAAAACAACGGAAGAGTGGTTTGCTCATATCAAAGAATATGGAGAGATGCTGAAGAATCAAAATAAAAGGGATCGAAAAGCGGAGAACCAGGTGACCTTTTCCACTCTGCACAGTGCCAAGGGACTGGAGTATCCACTGGTATTCATACTGGATGTCAATGAAGGCATTATTCCCTATAAAAAAGCAGTGCTGCAGTCCGATGTAGAAGAAGAACGAAGAATGTTCTATGTCGGGATGACAAGGGCGTCAGAGAAGCTGTATATCTGTTCCATAAAAGAAAAAAACGGAAAACCCCTGAAGGATTCTCCGTTTTTGTCAGGTATTGATACATAATTACACGAATTGCTCCGTGTCCCAAGGTCATTCACCCATCCATGTGCAGGCACAGGTGGGATCAGACCTTTTGACACTGTAATTATTCCACGATGTCTTCCAGATCCATGGCATCAAATTCCTGGGTATCCAGCCAGTTATCGAAGCCTTCCGCAGCAAGATCATATTCATCATCGTCTTCAATGTTTTCCAGAGAAGGATTGCCGTTCTCATCTTTATAACGGTACAGGAATACTTCTCCATCTTCATTTTCCCCATTTTCATTCAGTGGAAGCAGTGCAATATAGCTGTTTCCACCTACCGGGAAAATGGTAAGGATGGCACATTCCAGAACCTCATCATTATCCAGTGTAAGAGTAACGGTAGCCTGTCCTGGTTCACAGTCGCTGCCACAGGAAGAGCAGTTGCCATTGCATCCTGCATCAAAATTCTGATCGCTCATTTTTTTACCTCATTTCATATTATTGATCGAATAACTCGCATCTTAGGTTCCACTTTATCAGAAAGCACGTATAAATGCAACATTGGATTTTTGAAAATCCTGTGTTATACTAAAATAAAATGAATTCTTACAGAAAGGGCATTAGGATACAGCATGAAAAAAGTGTTTGACATTGACGAAAAGACAAGAGGGTTTTATGAGCCTGGAGTAAGAATGGAAGAAGGGGGAATCTGTTTTACGGCTGCAGTACCGGCAGGAGAAGCCGCTTCTCTGTGTCTGTATGAGAAAGAATCCGGAGAACTGGCAGCAGAGATTCCTTTTTTGGAAAAGAATGCACAGGGAAGTCTTCGTACCATAAAGGTGCGTGATCTGGAGGAAGACGCATATCGCTATCAGTATAAGATTCAGGGGAAGACAGTGACAGATCCCCATGCCAGAGGAATCTGGCGGTCAGAGGATGGAAAAGTGACTATGGGGGAACTTATGCCGGAGACTTTTGACTGGGGGAAAAGCAGGAAACCGCAGATTCCTTACGAAGAGGGAATTATGTATCATCTTCATGTGCGCAACTATACCATGCATGAGAAGTCTGGTGTGGCTCACAGGGGTACTTTTCTGGGACTTCAGGAAAAGATTCCCTATCTGAAAAAGCTGGGTGTGAACCAGATCATTCTGATGCCGGTCTGTGAATTTGAAGAACAGGAGACAAAGACGGAAAAACCGGAAAAAAAAGGAGCCCCTCTGAAAAAAGTGCCGCTTCAGAAGAACTATTGGGGTTATAAGACCGGGTTCTATTATGCACCGAAAAAAAGCTATTCGGCCACAGAGAATCCGGTGCTGGAATGCAAGAATATGGTAAAGGCCTTTCATGAACATCAGATGGAAGTGATTCTGGAGTTCTATTTTACCAGGAAGACCGTGCTCCGGGAGCAGATAAAGATCTTACAGTACTGGATGGAAGAATACCAGATTGATGGCTTTCGGATCATGGGAGATACCGATCTGGCAAGGCATCTTGCCGGAGATCCGCTGTTTTCAGAGTGCAAGATTTTGTCCTATTACTGTGGAGATCTTGATGAAGAGATGCTTCAGAGATCCCAGATGGCAGAGATGAATGATGGATTTATGAATGACTGCAGACGCATCCTGAAAGGAGACGAAGGGATGCTGGAGGCACTGGCTTTTCGTACCAGAAGGAATCCATCCGGATATGGTGTGATCAACTACATCACCAGTCATGATGGATTTACGCTTCAGGATCTGGTTTCCTATGATCAGAAGCATAACGAAGCAAATGGAGAGCAGAACAGGGATGGCTGTCAGTGCAACTACAGCTGGAACTGTGGCGTGGAAGGCGAGTCCAGGAAGCGGGATGTGACGGCTCTGCGCACCCGACTGAAAAAAGATGCCATGATGATGCTGTTGTGTTCCCAGGGAACACCGATGCTTCTGGCGGGAGATGAATTTGGCAATTCCCAGAATGGAAATAATAATCCTTACTGCCTGGATAATGAAGTGTCCTGGGTAGACTGGGGCGCATATAAGAGAAACCAGAAGCTTGTCAGCTTTGTCCGTGCTCTGATCGCACTTCGCAAGTCTGAAAAACTGTTGCATTGCAAAAAGGAATATTGCTTCGTTGACCGGAAAGCCTGTGGTTATCCTGATTTGTCTTATCATAGTAAGAAAGCCTGGTATGGAGATTTTGGCTATGAGAAGAGACAGATTGGTATGCTCTATTGCGGAAGCTATGTGGAGGAGAACCGATTTCTCTATGTGATCTATAATTTCCATCCACAGCCACAGGAACTGGCACTGCCAAAGCTTCCGGAAAAGATGAAGTGGTTTTGGAAGATTGATACCTTCCAGAAGGACAGCGTACTGACAGAGGCAAAAGCCATTGAAGAAAAAGAGAAAATGATAAAGATACCGGAGCGCACTATGGTGCTGCTGATCGGGGAACAGGAGTGTAAAGACGGGGATGTGGAATCCGGCAGGACATTTTAAAACAATTACGGAACATAAAAAGCTGGTGCTGGAGCATTGTTTTAAGCTGGGGCTTTACCGTCAGGGTCTGATGCATGACATGTCAAAATACATGCCATCCGAGTTCCTGGTGGGAGCTAAATATTATCAGGGAGACCGAAGTCCTAATAATGCAGAGCGGGAAGATAAAGGATATTCCGCTGCCTGGCTTCACCATAAGGGCAGGAACAGGCATCACTTTGAATATTGGATCGATTATCAGATCGATGATAAGGATCATGCCATGGGCGGCATGAGAATGCCAAGAAAATATGTGGCAGAGATGCTGGCAGACCGGATCGCGGCATCCAAGGTGTACAACAAAGAAAAATATACCCAGCATGATCCACTGATTTATTTCCTGAAAGGGAAAAGTCATTATCTGATGCATCCGGAAACCATGAAGGAGATCGAACATCTTCTGCGGATTCTGGATGAAAAAGGCGAGGATGCCTGCTTCTGGTATACCCGGAATGTGTATTTAAAACAAAAACCGCGGATCCAGAAGAAAAAAAGAGAAAAAGCAAAATACTGACGGCGTGGCCGGAGACATAAATGGAACCTCCTTCGAATATACTTAAAAAAGTATAAGAAGGGGGTTCTTGTCTATGTATCAGATAGAATGCTACATTCCCAAATGGATGGAAACATTGCCACAGGATCATGAAATGAAGCAGACCGTGATTCAGATTCTACAGGAGGAAATGAAAAATACGTCAGAAGAAAACTGGACAGAGCGGATGGAAAGCAGACTGAAAAGCCTGCCATTTGTAAAAACAGTGGTTCGGGAAGAGGCAGGGACCGAAGAAGATACAACGCTGCGGTTCCAGATCGGGGTCAGGGAAGAAGAGTATTACAGTATGCTTAGCGAGCTGTCCGGTATTCCGATCGAGGGAGAATACCAGCTGATTTCCCTGATCAGGGAGCTGAGCGGGCAGAAGAAGGAATATGAGTCTGTGCAGAGTGCGTTAAAAAGTGTCAGAGAGACTGGTTACGGTGTGATCCTGCCCGAAAGAGAAGAGATTCGGTGGGAAGAGCCGGTCATGACGCATACAGGCAGTCGGTATGGAGTAAAAATGAAGGCAACCAGTCCGACGATTCACCTGATTCGTGCAGAGATCGACACCGAGATCTCTCCGATTGTGGGAACGGAAGGGCAGGCGGAAGACCTGATTCGCTATATCCGGGATGGAGCGGAAGAATCCAAAGGAATCTGGGAGATTAATGTCTTCGGAAAAACCGTGGAACAACTGATGCAGGAAGGAATGCAGGCAAAGCTGAATCAGTTCAGTGAGGAGAGCCAGAACAAGATTCGGAAAGTAATCGGACGGGTATTAGATGAATCAAAAAATGGAATGATATGCGTTATTATTTGAAGAGTTTACAGTAAAGTTGACAAAAGCAACATAATGTATTATAATCACAATAGTTTTTTAATATTTTTGTAATAAAAATACAAAAGTATGAAAGGGACAGTTATGAAAAAGCAAAAACTATATATCTCAATTGCTGTGATGTGCGCGGTTCTGCTGCTTGGGGGAGTGAGCGGATCGGCAGCCTGGAAGCAGACGGCGGCGGGGAGAAAGTATACCACATCATCTGGGAAGTATGTGAAATCCAGATGGATGAAGATAAAAAAGAAGTGGTATTATTTCGACAAACGTGGTAATCTAAAGACCGGAAGATTTAAGGTCGGCGATGACTGGTATTATGCAACGCGCAGTGCCGGAAGAATCTGCAACAGACGAGTTGGCAGCTATTATTATGGAAAAGACGGCAGGATGGTTTGCAACACCTGGAAGAAGAGCGGCAAGTACTGGTTCTACTATGACCAGAAGGGAAAACGGCGCTTTGGAAAGGTGAAGACTGCCGAAGGCATCTGTTACTGTGACAGGGAGACTGGAAAAGTCATTTCCAGATGGGTCAATAAGAATTACTACGGCAAAGACGGTGTGATGGTGACCAGCCAGTGGATAGATGAAAGCTATGTGAACGAGAAAGGCACCATCACCAGGGGGAATAAGAACCCGAAGAATCCGCCGACACAGGAAGAGATTCGCTGGCTGTCAGCGATTACTTATCTGGAAGCAGGGAATCAGTCCTATTACGGAAAAAAATGCGTTGCCAGTGTGGTGATGAACCGGGTAAACAGCAAAAAGTTCCCGAATACGATCAAAGGAGTTCTGTTTCAGTCCGGTCAGTTCACACCGGCAGACAATGGCACACTGTCCAGCCTGTATTACAGCAGGAAGGCGATTCAGGCTCAGTGTGTGAAAGCAGCGAAGTATGTGCTGGAGCATGGTTCCGTGCTAAAAGGATACTATTATTTTAACACCTTCAGTGGAACACTGAAAATCGGGGAACATTATTTTGGATAAGGGAGGAAACGAAGTGAAAAAGAGAAAAACAGGAATCTGGCTGACATTACTGCTGATGCTGGCAGTTCTGTGCATTCCGGTGCAGGCCAGTGCAGCAAAGAAAGGATTTAAAGCATCCAAGAGCGGTGTAATCCGTTATTATGGTTCCAATGGCAAACTGGTAAAAAATAAGTGGTTCAAGGTTGGAAAGAAGCGCTATTATGCCAAACCTAACGGAACGGTGGCTACCGGAGTGACAGGTATCAAAGGAAAGTATTACTATTTTGATAAAAAGGGTGTTAACAAGACTGGTTGGGTAACTGTAAAGAATAAGAGATATTATTTTATCAGTGGCAAGCGATATGCAGCAACTGGCCTGTTTACATTTAAGAATAAGAAAACTTACTATTTTAATGAAAAAGGCGTGATGCAGACTGGCTGGGTAACTCTGGATGGTAATGATTATTATTTTAATAATTATATGATGACCGGATGGGTAACAGTCAATTATAAGACCTATTACCTGATCAAGACCAAACCAATGAAAGGACAGAAGGCAACAGGTGTATTCTCTATCGGTGGCAATCTGTATTACTTTGATCCGGATAACGGAGAACTGCAGCGCAACACTACAGTAGAATACAGAGATCGTACATATGTTGTGAATTCCAGTGGTGTCTGCACCGTCATGCCGGTATCTGGAGCACCGACAGGTGAGATGCTATTCTTCCTGAAGTTTGAATCTGGCTCTGCTGCTTACAACCAGACAGGCGGAGACGGCGGAAAGGCGTGTGGCGCATACCAGTTCGACTATCGCTATGCATTACTTCCATTTGTAAAATACGCATATGAGACGAATCCTCTGGTTTGCAAGGAATTCGAACCTTTTGCCAAATATAAGAGCGGTGCCAAGCTGTATAACAATACAGATTTTTACAAAGCATGGCATCAGATCTATAAACGCAACAGCAGAACATTTTCAGAGATGCAGGATACCTTTGCAAGAATTAACTATTATGACAATGTAGAACGGAAGATTCAGGCAGCAGGTATTGATATTGCATCCAGATCAGAAGCAGTCAAAGGAGCAGTATTCAGCTACTCTATCCAGCATGGTCAGACAAGCGCTGTGAATGCGGTAAAGGCAATTAAACCAAAGAGTACCACAAGTGATGCACAGTTCCTGAAGAAGCTTTACAACTACCGAAAGAAGTCATTCCCGTTATATGCATCCAGATATACACAGGAATATAAGGCAGCACTTGCAGAATTGAATTAGTAAGTATAAGGAATCTCACAGTTTCGAAAGAAGCTGTGAGATTTTGCTGTGTACAGCCATTGTAAAGAGGCTGAATACTTGACACAAACATGTGTTTTTTTTATAATGGATAAGATAATGAATGACTGTTCAAAACCCTCTGTATCTGTGAAGGCAATGAACAGATAGCATAGCAAGAGGGAGACAGACAGATGACGATAACGATCAACAAAAAAGAATATCCACTACATACTTTAGATACAGGAGCACAGGAACTGAGTAAGAAGCGCTGGGACAGCATTGCAAAGCCTCTGCACAGTCTTGGCAAAATGGAAGACCTGGTCATTCAGACGGCAGGGATCACAGGAGATGCCAATGTGACTTATGAGAAAAAAGCACTGATTGTTATGTGTGCAGATAATGGTGTAGTAGCTGAGGGCGTGACCCAGTCTGAACAGAATGTGACAGCAATTGTATCTGAGAACTTTTTATCGGATAAAGCGACCGCTGCGATTCTGTGTAAGCAGACAGGTGCAGAGATTTTCCCGATTGATATCGGAATTGCAGTGGATACGAAGCTGGAGAATCATAAGATTGCCTATGGAACAAAAAATATGGCAAAGGAACCGGCCATGACCAGAGAAGAAGCAGAGAAAGCCATGGAAGTGGGCATTGAAAAGGTACGGGAGCTTTCCGGGCAGGGCTACAAGATCATTGCTACCGGAGAGATGGGAATTGGTAATACAACTACCAGCAGTGCACTGGCCTCTTATTTCCTTCAGGAAGACGTGGAGAAGATGACCGGAAGAGGTGCAGGACTGACCAGTAAAGCACTGGAGAAAAAAATTGCTGTGGTACGCAAAGCGATCGCAGACTATAGTCCTGTCTTTACCGATGCTATTGATGCGCTGGCAGCACTGGGAGGATTTGATATTGCCGGAATGGCAGGAGTGTTCCTTGGTGGAGCCATATATCGTGTACCGATTGTGATGGATGGATTTATTTCCAGCACAGCGGCACTGACCGCTACCCGTATCTGCCCGGCATGTAAGGACTTTATCATGGCATCCCATGTGTCAAAGGAGCCGGCAGCGGAAAAGATTCTGGCGGCGATGGATAAAGAAGCGGCTTTACACTGTGATATGTGCCTGGGAGAGGGAACCGGAGCAGTCACTTTATTCCCGATTCTGGATCTGGCCACACAAATTTATGAACAGATGAGTACATTTGAAGACATCGAGATCGATGCCTATGTGGAACTGAAATAGGAAAAAGATATGATGATTGTAGTGACCGGTGGCAGTGGAAGTGGAAAGTCAGCCTATGCTGAACAGCGCATTCAGGAGTTTGGACAGATCCCACGTTATTATCTTGCCACCATGGAAAACAGAGATGAAGAGAGTCAGAAAAGAGTAGACAGGCACAGGGCGATGCGGGCAGATAAGCATTTCAGAACGGTGGAATGCCCATATGATCTGCAGAATGTGCAGCTGGAGGAACCAGGGGCAGTATTGCTGGAATGTATGTCCAATCTGGTAGCGAATGAATTATTTGTCAAAGACGGTATGGCTCATATGGAGCAGACGGCCGGGAAGATCCTGAACGGAGTGAGCCGGTTAAAGGAGCAGTGCGCCCATCTGGTGATTGTGACCAATGAAGTCTTTTCTGATGGACTGCTTTATGATGAATGGACAAAAAACTATATCAAATGCCTCGGAATCGTGAACCAGCATCTGAGCCAGATGGCGGATCAGGTGGTTGAGGTGGTCTATACGATTCCGGTGATGCAAAAAAGGGGAACAAATGAATCTGATTTATAATCTGATCATTGCATTTGCAATGTATTCAAAAATACCGATGCCACATATCGACTGGACAAAAGAGCGGATGCGTTATGTATTCTGCTTTTTCCCTGTGATCGGGGCAGTGATTGGCGCCTGTATGGTACTGTGGATGAAGGCAGGGATGAGCGTAACCGGTAATGAAGACTTTTTTACGGCAGTGCTGGTTCTGATACCGGTTGTGATCACCGGAGGAATCCATTTTGACGGATTTCTGGACACCTGTGATGCACTAAGCTCCTACAAGACCATGGAAGAAAAGCTGGAGATCCTGAAGGACTCCCACGCCGGAGCTTTTGCGATTCTGATGGGATGCTGCTATTTTGTCCTGGACTATGGGGTATTTCATGCAGTAGATCTGCGGGCCATTCGTCTGCTGGCGATTGGTTATGTGTTATCCAGAGCATTTAGCGGACTGGCGATTGTTGTGTTTAAAAAGGCAAGAAAAAGCGGACTGGCAGCAACATTTTCTGATTCTGCACAGAAGAAAACTGTGGCGGTAACGATGATTCTATATATCATCGTCTGTGCAGTGCTCATGGTGCTGACAGATCCGGTCATCGGCAGCCTGTGTTTTCTCACTGCACTGCTGGTATTTGGATGGTACCGCTATATGTCTTATCAGAAGTTCGGCGGCATCACAGGAGATCTGGCAGGATTTTTCCTTCAGGTGTGTGAGCTTGCCATGGCATTTGTAACTGTAATTGCGATTCATTTAATAGGGTAAAACGATGGAATTAATCATTGGCGGAGCATATCAGGGAAAAAAAGAAACAGCAAGGAGACTGTTTGGACTGCAGGAGGAAGAGATTCTGGACGGTGCATCCTGTGGACCGGAAAAAACATTTCAGGCAAAAGCTGTCAGCGACTTTCATTTGCTGATTCGCAGCATGATGGAACAGAAACAGGACGTGGATGCCTATTTTGAGACATTGAAACATGAGAATCCGGATATCATCCTGATCTCCAATGAGATCGGATATGGCATTGTGCCACTGGACCGCTTCGAACGGGACTGGAGAGAAAAAACCGGGCGGATCTGTTGCCTGGCAGCACAGGAATCCAGAGCAGTGATTCGTGTACTGGCGGGCAATCCGGTATATATCAAAGGAGAACAACGGGCATGACGATTTATCTGATCCGGCATGGAGAGACGTTTGGCAACCAGAAAAAACGCTATATAGGAATCACAGACGAACCACTGTGCCACCCGGGACGGTGTTTTTTGGCTCAGATACGGGAGAAGCATAGGTATCCGATCCCGGATCTGCTCTATTGCAGTCCTATGCTGCGCTGCAGGGAGACGGCAGAGATCCTGTTTCCAGGCGTAGAACAGCAGCTGATAGCAGATTTGCGGGAATGTGATTTTGGAGAATTTGAGAATCAGAACTATCAGGAACTTGCCGGAAATGAAGCATATCAGCGGTGGATCGACAGCAATGGCCGTCTGCCGTTCCCGGGAGGCGAATCCAGAGAAGCATTCCAGGAGCGAAGCCTGAACGCTTTTTACAGGCTGGAGAAAGAATGGGAGCAGTTGGACGTGGAGAAAACCATTGCCATTGTGGCACATGGAGGAACATTGATGAGTATTCTGGAAGCTGTGGGGATACCGACAGGTTCTTATTATGATTTCCAGGTGGGGAACGGGGAAGGTTATCGCCTGGAAGGAGAAAAAGGGCAGTATCATTATCAGAAACTGGGAGAATAACATGATTGCATTTTTAAAAGGTGAAATTGAAGAACTGGAAGAGACGAAGGTACTTCTGGATGTGAATGGGGTAGGCTATGGAGTCTTTATTACCGGGCGGGATGCCAGTGCATTGTCCGGCAGACGAGACCGTGTGAAGCTGTTTACCTATCTGCAGGTCCGGGAAGATGCCATGCAGCTGTACGGCTTCCTGCAAAAAGATGATCTTCATGTATTTCAGCTGCTGCTGGGCGTGAATGGAATCGGACCGAAGGCGGCCTTAGGGATGCTGTCTGCATTGTCCGCCAATGATATCCGGTTTGCAGTGCTGGCAGGAGATGCCAAAGCGATTGCCAAGGCACCTGGGGTTGGCCCGAAGACCGCACAAAAAATGATACTGGAACTGAAAGATAAGTTCGATCTGCAGGAGACTTTTGACAGTTCTCTGGCAGAAAGCACAGAAGGCACGATACCGACAGGTACCACCAGACAGGTACAGGAGGAAGCGGTGCAGGCTCTGGTGGCTCTGGGTTATCCTGGCGGCGAGGCACTGAAAGCAGTACGTGCAGCAGACACCGGCGAGGACATGAATACGGAAGATCTGCTGAAGGCAGCGTTAAAGAAATTTTCGTTGTTATAAGCAGAGATAATTTAGGAGAAATAAAAATATATGGATAGAAGAGTAATTCAAACAGAGGTTCTTCCAGAGGATTCCCGTATCGAGACCAGTCTGCGTCCTAAGATGCTGAAAGACTATATCGGGCAGGAGAAGGCGAAGGAGAATCTGAAGGTCTATATCGAAGCGGCAAAGCAGAGAGGGGATTCTCTGGACCATGTGCTGTTTTATGGTCCACCGGGACTGGGAAAAACAACCCTTGCGGGAATCATAGCCAATGAGATGGGCGTGCATATGAAGGTGACTTCCGGTCCGGCGATTGAGAAGCCCGGAGAGATGGCTGCAATCCTGAATAATCTTCAGGAGGGGGATGTGCTGTTCGTGGATGAGATCCACCGTCTGAACCGGCAGGTGGAAGAGGTACTGTATCCTGCCATGGAAGATTTTGCCATTGATATCATGATTGGAAAGGGGGCAGCAGCCCGTTCGATTCGCCTGGATCTGCCAAGGTTTACCCTGGTGGGAGCGACCACAAGAGCAGGACTTCTGACTGCACCTTTGCGTGACCGTTTTGGCGTGATCCATCATCTGGAGTTCTATACGGAAGAAGAACTGGCAGAGATTATCTGCAATTCTGCGAAGATTCTGGATGTGGAGATTGAACCGGAAGGAGCCATAGAGCTGGCTAAAAGATCCAGAGGAACCCCACGTCTGGCAAACCGTTTGTTAAAGAGAGTCCGGGACTTTGCACAGGTAAAGTATGATGGAAAAATCACCCGGGAGACCGCAAGCTTTGCCCTGGATCTGCTGGAAGTGGATACCTATGGACTGGATGTGACAGACCGCAATCTTCTGACTACCATGATCGAGAAGTTCCAGGGTGGACCGGTGGGGCTGGATACGCTGGCGGCGACGATTGGAGAGGATGCGGGAACCATAGAAGATGTCTACGAACCATATCTTTTGAAAAAAGGATTCCTTATCCGTACGCCGAGAGGAAGAATGGCAACTGAAAAATCTTATCATCATCTGGGCTTGCAATTCCAGTAGAAGTTCGGTATACTGATTGCATACGAATGAGGAGGAAGTGTTATGTCAGCGAAAAACCAGACACAAGTGGTCATTAATGGTCAGATCTTTGTGATCAGTGGTTATGAAAGCGAAGAATATATTCAGAAGGTTGGTTATTATTTGAACAATAAGCTGACTGAGATTCAGAAGCTGGAGAGCTATAAGCGTCAGTCCAATGAGATGAAGAGCATTCTGGTACAGCTTAACATCGCCGATGATTACTTCAAGGCGAAGAAGCAGGCGGAGATACTGGAAGATGGAATAACATCCAGAGACAAGGAGATCTTTGATCTGAAGCATACTCTGATTGATCTGCAGAGACAGCTGGATGATTTGAAAAAAAAGTGATACACAGGCTGCAGGATCCTGTAGAAGGATTACGGCAGCCTGATTTATTATATGATGCCAGGGTGCTATGTGCCGGTGGCACATGTCATAAGGCATCTTTTATTAGATAGAAAGGTACAACATAGATGAAGGTAGAATTACTGGCACCTGCCGGCTCTTATGAGAGCATGATGGCAGCGTATAAGGCAGGGGCAGATGCAGTCTATATCGGCGGCACGAAGTTTGGCGCCAGAGCATTTGCAGACAATCTGGATACAGAGCGGATGAAGGAAGCAATCGACTACGCCCATCTCCGTGGAAAGAAGCTGTATCTGACCGTCAATACCCTGATCAAGGAAAAAGAGATAGAAGAGGTATACGAGTATCTGCTGCCTTTTTACCGGGAAGGCCTGGATGCGGTGATTGTACAGGATTTTGGTGTGTTTCAGCTGGTAAGGGAAGAGTTCCCGGACATGGATCTTCATGCCAGTACACAGATGACTGTGACAGGTGTCAGGGGAGCGGCATGGCTGAAGGAGCGTGGCGCCTCCAGAGTTGTGACAGCCAGAGAACTATCTATGGAAGAGATACGCCGGATTCATCAGCAGGTGCCGGTGGAGATAGAGAGTTTTGTACACGGAGCCCTGTGCTTTTGCTATTCTGGTCAATGCCTTTTAAGCAGCATGATCGGTGGGAGAAGCGGCAACCGGGGAAGATGTGCGCAGCCATGTCGGCTCCCGTATCAGCTTTATGATTCAGATGGAAGACAGATTTCCAGAGAGGGCCAGCCATTTCTGATGAGTCCGAAAGATATGTGTACCCTGGATCTGATCCCGGATCTGATCGAAAGTGGTGTGTATTCTTTTAAGATGGAAGGCCGCATGAAGAAGCCAGAATATACAGCTGGTATTACGGCTGTTTACCGGAAATATATCGACCGTTATCTGCAATATGGAAAAAAAGATTTTCAGGTCTCTGAGGAAGACCGCAGTATCCTGATGGATCTATATAACAGAGGCGGATTTTCCACCGGATATTATCGGCAGCATAATGGCCGGGATATGATGTCCATGGAACGGCCGAATCATTGGGGAACAGAAGCGGCAAAGCCTGTCTTTTCAGAAAAAGGAGTTCGCTGGAAGGCGCTGGAAGAGCTTCATCCGCAGGATGTCCTGGAGCTTCGCAGCAGAAAAGAGGAAAAGACAGAAGTGACTTTGACTGCAAAGGTGGCGAAAGGGGCAGTCTTTTCGATAAAGACAGGAAAATCAAAGCCGGATAAAGCGGCGCTGTTCTACCGTACGAGAAATGAGCAGCTTCTTCAGAGCCTGAAAAAAGAATATCTGGATACCCCTTATAAAGTAGCGACAGATGGGGTATTACTATTGAAAAAAGGACAACCGGCCCAGCTGGAGATTCGCTGCCAGGGGCAGAAAATCACAGTTACCGGCCAGCAGATACAGGCGGCACAGAAGCGCCCGGTGACGGAAGAGGAAGTGCGGCGCCAGATCAGTAAGCTGGGACAGACGGATTTCCAGTGGAAGAATCTGGAGATCCATCTGGATGAGTCTGTTTTTGTGCCAATGCAGGAATTAAATGAACTGCGAAGACGGGCTATCGAAGAATTGCGACAGCAGATGCTGAGCGTATATTTCCGTAAGGAGCAGAAAGTGCCATTCATCTGTGATGAAGCAGAACACAGCCAGGGGGTACCGGTTCTGGATGCAGAGATTCAGACAGAAGAACAGCTTGAGGAAGTGCTGCGTCAGGGTACGGTGACCCGTGTTTACATCAGCAGTCTGCTTTATGACTCCCAAAAAGCATTTCAGGAGCGCGCAGCATTAGATATTACCAGATGTCATGAACAGAGTATACAGTGCTGGTACGTGATGCCATGGATTTTCCGGGAAGAAAGCAGAAACTATTTCCGCCAGGAAAAAGAAATGATGGCGGTATTGCAGCAGTTTGACGGTCTTCTGATCAAGAACCTGGAAGAGATGGAATATTTACAGGAGATGGAATATCGTGGTAAAATAGCGCTGGATGCCAATCTGTATATCTGGAACAGCAGAGCCATACGTTTCTGGGAAAAGGAGAAGATTGACTGGATCACGCTGCCGGAAGAACTGACAGATCAGGAACTGCGACAGATGCAGGGAGTATTGCCTGGAGAGCTGATCGTGTATGGATATACTCCTCTGATGGTGACTGCACAGTGCTTTCAGAAGAATACCACAGGCTGCCGGAAGATGCGAAAGAGTCTGCAGCTGAAGGATCGGAAAAATAAGTATTTTACCGTGAAGAATGACTGCAGTTTCTGTTATAATGTGCTCTATAACAGTGCAGTGACCGAGCTGGCTGATCTGGAAAAAACGGTGGCAGCGATCCATCCGGCTTCGTACCGGCTGAACTTTACCACAGAGTCAGCCGTGCAGGTAAGAGAAGTATTGCAGCGATACAGAGAAGCATTGATCGAACACAGAGAGGTGAAAGCACCGGGAGGTGAATTCACACGAGGGCATTTGAAACGAGGCGTGGAATAAAGGGGAGATAACGTGGTTAGTTTAATTATTCAGTTTTCAAGATATGCGATACTGATTCTGATGGCGATCTATACCATGCAGAGCTATATCGTTTTCAGCAAGAATGATGAAGATGACAAAGACTTCCTGTTTATCAGACAGAATCTGATGATGTTCATGATACATTTTATCGCATTTATGATTATGTATCTGAAAAAAGGAGATCTGAATCTGATGTTCCTCTATGGGGCACAGTTCATCTATCTTGCGGCAACGCTGGTATTTTTCCGGAATCTGTATCCAAGAGCGTCCAAGCTGGTAGTCAATCATATGTGTATGCTGATTACCATTGGATTTATCATGATTACAAGGCTGTCTTTCGATGAGGGCGTGAAGCAGTTTAAGGTTGTAATCATTTCCACCGTGGTTGCACTGCTGATTCCGGCGATTATCCGTAAAGTACGTGTTCTGACCAAATGGACCTGGCTGTATGCCATCATCGGTATCGGAGGCCTGGGCGTGGTCGCAGTAGCAGCACAGACCACTTACGGAGCCAAGCTGGGATTCGTGATTGGCGGCATCAGTGTACAGCCATCGGAGTTTATAAAGATTATTTTTGTTTTCTGCATTGCCGGTATGTTGGGAAATGCAAAGAATTTTAAAGATATTGTGATTGCTACAGTCGTGGCGGCACTGCATGTGCTGATTCTGGTCTATTCTACTGACCTGGGAAGCGCACTGATCTATTTTGTGACCTATCTGGTCATGCTGTATGTGGCTACCAGAAAGATGCTCTATGCGCTGGCCGGGGTGACAGCCGGATCGGTGGCTGCGGTGGGAGCCTATCACCTCTTTGCCCATATTCGGGAACGAGTAGAGATCTGGCAGAATCCATTTGCAGATTATTCCGGAAGCGGCTATCAGGTGGCACAGTCACTTTTCGCCATGGCAGCAGGAGGCTGGCTTGGAACCGGTATCATGAATGGTACACCGGACAGCATTCCACTGGTGGAGATGGACTTTATGTTCTCAGCCATTACAGAAGAACTGGGCGGCCTGTTTGCCATCTGTGTGATTCTGGTATGTATGAGCTGTTATATTATGTTCGTGAACATTGCCATGCGGCTTTCCAACCGGTTCTACCGTCTGGTAGCATTGGGACTGGGAACCATGTATGCCGTTCAGGTATTCCTGACGGTAGGCGGTGCCATGAAGTTCATTCCGATGACCGGAGTGACCCTTCCACTGGTCAGCTACGGCGGAAGTTCTATGCTGAGTACCGTCATGATGTTTGCAATTATTCAGGGACTGTATATTCTTCGGGAAGATGAGGAGGAACAAATTGAGAGATTCAGAGAAGAAAGAGAATGGCAGATGGGACAGGGAAGAATCTACCGATAAGACCATTGACATTCCATCCTTTGTAAACGGGGCTTCTTCAGAGAATATGGAACAGAATTTTGAACAGAAGTTCTATGAAGAAGAGCCGCCGCAGGAAGAGAAGAAGAAAAAGACCTATGAAAAACATGTGCCAAAGAAAGTGCGAAATAAGGCATATATCAAAATGGCCTATCTGTTTTCCGCCATGTTTCTTGCCCTTGTGGGCTATCTGGTCTACTTTAATGTAAAACTGATAGATGATGTGGAGCGCAATCCGAACAATACTAAGGGAGACGCCCAGGAGGCCTATGTGATCCGTGGAACGATCTATTCTTCTGATGGAGAGGTACTGGCCGGTACCAATGTGGCAGATGATAATACAGAGACCCGTGTGTATCCATGGCGAAATGTATTTGCCCATGTGGTAGGGTATACGGTAAACGGAAAGTCCGGTCTGGAGGCAATCTATAATAATGATCTGATGACTTCAAATGCATCGATTCAGGATCAGGTGGGCAGTGAAAAGAACAATGAAAAGCTGCGGGGAGACAGTCTGGTACTGACCCTGGACAGCCGGCTCCAGCAGGCGGCTTATAATGCGCTGGGGGCCTATAAAGGTGCAGTTGTTGTCATGGAACCGTCCACCGGAAAGATATTGGCCATGGTATCTAAGCCAGATTTTGATCCGAATGATATGGCGAACCAATGGGAGATTCTGAATGCAGATGATTCAGAAAGCCCACTGCTGAACCGTGCGACACAGGGACTGTATCCTCCGGGATCTACCTTTAAGATTCTGACTACACTGGAATTTATGAGGGAATACCCGAATGATTACAGAAATTATACCTATGACTGCCAGGGCAGCATGACTCAGTCAGATGTGACCATCAAGTGTTATGACTATGAAGTGCATGGATTTGAAGATCTGCAGGGCTCTTTCCAGCATTCCTGCAATACCTCTTTTGCAAATATCGGATTGCAGCTGGATAATGATAAGTTTGCCGAGCTTTGCAAGGAAGAGATGTTCAATGGCAAGCTTCCGACGGTATTGCCGTACAGCAGCAGCCAGTTCTCACTGAACGGAAATTCTTCAGTGGGTGAGACAATGCAGACAGCAATTGGACAGGGAGATACACTGGTATCACCGTTCCATATGGCTTTGATTGTTTCGGCAGTTGCCAATGATGGTGTGCTGATGACGCCATACTTTGTAGATCATATTGAGAACTCGGATGGAATCGAAGTCAGTGAAACTAAGACGATGGAATACAAGAAACTGATGAATTCCGATGAGGCACAGATACTGAGCAGTTATATGCTGAGCGTAGTAGAAGGCGGAACTGCGACATCGTTAAGTGGACTTGGATATACGGTAGCCGGTAAAACCGGTTCTGCAGAATATGAGATCAACGGAAATACCGGATCGGAAGCAAACTTCTCCACTCATTCCTGGTTCGTGGGATTTTCCAATGTAGAGGATCCGGATATTGTAGTCAGCGTTATAGCGGAAGATGGTGGAACCGGCAGCTCGGCTGCAGTACCGATTGCCAGGGAGATCTTCAATACCTATTATAATTCTGTAAAGACATATTAAGAAAAAAGTTGCGGATTTAAAAAAATAGCTGTATACTAATACCATGTTTAGAAAACACAACGCAAACAGGAGGAATTGCAATGATTGAGGCAACGAGCTGTGGCGGGGTGGTAATATTTCGAGGCAAGATCCTTTTGCTGTTCAAGAGCTACAAGAATAAGTACGAAGGATGGGTTTTGCCAAAGGGTACCGTAGAACCAGGTGAGGAGTATACGGAGACAGCGCTGAGAGAGGTGCTGGAAGAGACCGGCGCAAAGGCTTCTATCGTGAAGTATATTGGAAAAAGCCAGTATTCTTTTAATGTGCCGGAAGATGTGGTGGAAAAAGATGTCCACTGGTATCTTATGCGCTCTGAGAGTTATTACAGTAAACCACAACGCGAGGAACATTTTATTGATTCAGGGTATTACAAGTACCATGAAGCGTATCACCTTTTGAAATTTGCTAATGAGAGGACGATGCTGGAGAGAGCATACGAGGAATATCTGAACTTAAAAAAGGCAAATTTATGGGGCGGAAGTAAAAAGTATTTCAAAGGGAAAGACTGATGAGAGCTTCATCGGTCTTTCTGACTATAGA
>CAKRVB010000030.1 GCA_934408725.1 uncultured Marvinbryantia sp. | reverse complement strand
TGATGGAATTCAGGTTCTGCTGGATTTTTTTTCACTACCTGTTCAATTACCTCATCAACGTATGACATTTTTCATATCCTCCTTAAATCCGGGCTAATAAAAAACAGGTAGACGAAGGTCTACCTGTTTGATCTCTGACGCCCTTGTCTGTCATTATTATATACGCTTCGTTTTTTTGTGACAAGCATTTTTCCGTCTCTGGCATACAGATTATTATGATTAGTATTATCGAATTTATGAATTATTGTTTTGTCTGCTCTTTCGCAATCTGCGCATCCATAGCTGCATCGTATTCCTCTGCCTTCGGAGGCATGCAGATTTCTTTTCCTGTCCATCCGGAAAGCTGAGCTGCTGCTGCAATCTGGTTTTCCAGTAATCCATCCTGATAATCGCTGTACAAAGCTTCCCCACTCAAAATGTGTTCTGCGAAATTGCGCAGTGCTTCGCTGTGGTCATTGCCATATGTAGTCTCCACTTCCCGCACTTCCCTGTCATATAAGGCTGCTTCATTTTCCCGTTTCATATTCTGGAACGTATAATGATCATAAGTACGGTTCCATTCCTCCTCATCCTGATGAAAACGGTATATTGTCAGTTTCTTTCCATTTTCCAGAATGATTTTTCCCTTTGAAAAATCCAGTTCCAGGCGGTTGGTACCAAGTGGATCATGGGTACAGGATACAATGGTGCCGGTAACTCCGTTTTCATATTCTGCCACAATGGTAATATCGTTCTCTACCGGAATATCCCGATAAGCTCCCTGAATGCATTTCGCAAAGAGCTTTTTCGGTGCTCCACAGATCCATGCCCACAGATCCAGATTGTGAGGAAGCTGGTTCACCAGGATTCCGCCCCCTTCTTTGCTATAAGAGCCTCTCCATGGACCGCTGGTATAATACTGATCTGGTCTCCACCAGTCATTGATCAGCCAGTTAGAACGACGAAGGCTGCCCAGTTCTTTCTTTTCTACCATTTCTTTGATAGAGCGATATAACGGATTGGCCCGCTGGTTAAACATCATAGCCAGCGTGAGCTCCGGATGCTTTTCCTTCACCTGAACCAGTTTTTCTGCATCAGACAGTCGAATACACATCGGTTTTTCACAAAGTACATGCTTGCCATGTTCCAGTGCATACATAGCAGGCTCATGGTGCAGCAGATGCGGCAGCGTAATGATCACTGCATCACAGCAGTCACTCTCGATCAGATCTTTCCAGTTTTTAAAAACGGTTATTCCAGGAATCTCCTGGAATGTTTTCGCTGTATCGGAATTGGATGTCGCTACTGCCGTCACTTTACAATTGCCCGGAGCCTTTTTGATCCCATATCGCTCCAGATCTACTCCATCAATAATGTCACGATAAAACTTCCCCTGAATTCCACATCCAATAATACCGATTCGTAATTTGTTCATCTTCTTTCTCCTCTCGTCAAATATGATAAAAAGACCTG
This sequence comes from uncultured Marvinbryantia sp., assembly GCA_934408725.1. GTDB lineage: Bacteria > Bacillota > Clostridia > Lachnospirales > Lachnospiraceae > Marvinbryantia. The sequence continues at coordinate 32,433 of CAKRVB010000030.1, read as the reverse complement.
CGATCTCTCGCAGGCCTTGTATCTTCCTCTTATGCTGCCGCCTCTGTCTCCGGAGTCGCATCTGCATTATAATCTGGTGAGAAGTAATCAGCTTCGTCACTCTGACCGGATGCATCCGTACTGTCTGTGCTGTCAGTCGCATCTGCTGAGGAAAGGAACTCACTCTTTACATACGCATTCTGACCATAGAAGTCAATCTCTGTCCATCCATCATCTGTCTCACCAAGCTTTGTTACACTGTCGCCAATTGTCAGGCCACCAATTACGTTATCGTCTGACTCTGTACTCGGCTCAGAACGTACATTACAGGAATCATTGGCAACCATCTCGGTCGGTTCTTCTGACTGAGCTTCTGTCTCTGTCTCTGCTTCTCCATCCTGTGAATTGCCGTACTTACTCATAAACTCTTTCAGTACCGGATCGGAGTTCTTCGCATCCTCGCACGCTTTGTTTACGGTATCGATCAGATTCTGCACTTCTGTGCTCTTTCTGGTCTCTTCAATAAAACTCTCTGCTGCCTGGTCTCCTGTAGGATCTGTGATCACATAGCTGCCATCCGCACCTTTCTTCAGGTAGAACTGTGTCAGGCTTGGAACCAGTGTATCAATGTTCTGCACCTTTCCATCATAGCATACATAGACTACACAGCTGTCATCGGCAGGTCCCTGCTTGGAGTAGGTCTTGATGTTACTGTAGCTCTCTACGTAACTGCTGTCCAGATTTGCTTTTTCCTCTGTCTCATCCAGTGACGGATCCAGCTTCTTTAATGTCTCAAGATCTTTATTTGTCTTTGCTGTATAATAGGAAGTCATCACGGTAAGTACATCTGCATCATTCTGCACCAGTGTTCCTGATGAAGCACTTCCATCTACAATAGTATCTGTGCTTGCGGATGTTTCACTCTCCGTCTCACTCTTCGTGGAACTGCTTCCCTTGCCCAGATGACTGATTGCTCTGATACCTGTCACAGCCAGAATAATCACTAAAATCAAGGCAACTCCCAATAATATGTATCTCAGATTATCTGAGATCCACTCTCTGATATCGTCCATAATAATTCTGCCTCCTGTTCATTTGTTTTAACGCACCTGGAGGGATTCGAACCCCCGACACGTGGTACCGGAAACCACTGCTCTATCCCCTGAGCTACAGGTGCAATATGGACAGTCCACAACAATCATTATAGTACAATAGAATTAATCAAAAGTCAAGACTTATGATTCGCCTTCTGTGGCGCTGCATACCTCCACCCCGGCCAGGCGGTGCATGGCTGTCTGATAATAATAGATCTGGTCAGACAGATATTCTTCCACCGATACTTCTTTCTGATTCACTTCTTTTACCAGGTCTGTCATCTCATCCGGCGGCATGGCGCATCCGGCCGGAATGACAATGCATTCATGAATACTGCTCGGTAAAATCCAGAAATCATCTTTCAGTGCCTTTCCGATCTTTTCCAGTACACTGTCAAAGATCATGGCAGATGCCCCAAAATAATTTTCTTCATTAGTCAATATGTACATTGGTATGGCAGCTTCCTGGTGATATCCGTAAGCCTCCAGCATTGTTCCGATTCCGAGAAACTTAACCGGAAGGATTTTCTGTGTGTTTTCTCTGGCACACCGAATTACTTCTTCCTCTTCCACACCCCAGCTTTTACAATGGCTTTTCCGAACCAGAATGGTAGCTTTGCCAATGATCTCATCCTCTACTTTATAATAGGCTACCACAGCCAGATTCAGGAAATTTTGATACGGCACCTCCCGCAGAAGCTTTTCATTCTTTTTCCGGTTGATCAGCTTGCAGGCCAGATGTTCCTTTACTTTTTCAAAATCCAGATAATCCTCTGCCCGAAAATTTTCTGTGGTAACGGCATTCTGATACAGGCTGACGATCTTGTCCACGATTTCCGGCATGGTCTTTCCATCCTCATACTCTGCATAAAGATCATTCAGGTAAATCGTTGGTGCCATATGATTGTCTTTGCCATAGAAAGAAAGTCCGTCCAGTTCCACAGAATTGTTTTTGATTACCTGATGGAGTTCCACTCGCACCTCCTCTCCCAGTTTTTCTTCGATTTTGGTCTGCACATAGCCGACAAATTCTTCATACTTCAAATCTTTGTCCTCTTTTCTTATTTTATCTTTCATAAAACTGCTTGGAAATATTGTGCGAATGCACGAGAATTATTCAGAAGTTTTACATCACTTATAGTAGCATAGTTCCATCACATATGCAATGGTTATATTTTGTTATTATTTGTAGACTTTTGTCAAAAAAAGGATCTCAGAAAATTCTGAGATCCTTTTTCACTAAACATCATCTGATATTTTATACTCTGGACAGGTATTCTCCTGTACGTGTGTCAATCTTGATCACATCGCCCTGTTCTACAAACAGCGGAACATATACCACTGCGCCTGTCTCTACAGTAGCTGGCTTGGTTGCACCTGTAGCTGTGTCACCCTTAAAGCCTGGCTCTGTGTCTGTGATAGCCAGTTCTACAAACAGAGGTGGTTCTACAGCAAATACATTGCCGTTGTGTGAACAGATCTTAACCATTTCGTTCTCTTTTACGAACTTCAGTGCATCACCGATATCCTCCTGGCTCAGTGCGATCTGATCATAAGTCTCAACGTTCATGAAATGATACAGATCTCCATCTGAGTATAAGTACTGCATATCTACACGGTCAATACGTGCTGCCGGGAACTTCTCAGTTGGTCTGAAAGTTTTTTCTACTACACCACCATTGATAATGTTTTTTAATTTGGTTCTAACGAAAGCAGCGCCTTTTCCAGGTTTTACATGCTGGAATTCCAGAATCTGGTAAATATTTCCCTCGATCTCCAGTGTTACGCCATTTCTAAAATCTCCTGCTGATATCATTCAAATATTCCTCCTTAGATTACGAATACGGGTTGCATTCTCTTCCCATAGATACGATTAATTGTATAATATAATATCTTTCATTTCAAGTTTTTTTTCTATAATTCAATCAATTCTTTCGGAGAATGCGCCAGATTACGGCATCCTTCTGCTGTGACAACTACCATATCCTCGATTCTGACACCGCCAAATCCAGGCACATAGATACCTGGTTCTACCGTCTCGATCATATTCGGCAGAATGGTTTCTTTACAAAGTATGGACAGGCGTGGTTCTTCATGAATATACAGCCCTACACTGTGTCCCAGGCCATGTCCGAAATATTCTCCATAACCTGCTTTGGCAATGATATCTCTCGCCACTTTATCCACGTCACATCCACGCATGCCACCCTTTAATGCATCCAGGGCTGCCAGCTGTGCTTCCAGTACTGTATTGTAAATCTCTTTTTGTTTGTCATTTGCCTTGCCAATCATTACAGTTCTGGTCATATCGGAGCAGTAGCCCTGATACAGACATCCAAAATCCATGGTAACAAAGTCGCCTTTTTCCAGCTTACGGCCAGACGGCATCGCATGAGGCATGGCAGAGTTCGGACCAGATGCCACAATAGACTCAAAGCTTAAGTTCTCTGCTCCATGTGTCTTCATAAAATATTCCAGTTCTGCTGCCACTTCCAGCTCGGTAATACCAGGCTTTAATACATCCAGGATGTGGGTAAATGCCTGATCTCCGATTGATTCTGCCCTGGCCAGATACTCCAGTTCCCATTCTTCTTTCACTGCGCGAAGCAGATCAAGAGAATCTCCCAGCGGAATATCAATCTTTCCTTCGCAGGCTTCCTGCAGTCCCTGATAGGTCTTGCACAACATATAAGCGTCTTCATAAGCTACATGCTGTGCACCTTCTTCAGCAATCAGTGCATGTACCATCTGTCCATAAGTCTGACCGGTAGCAATCTCCTGTACCTCAAAAGCTGGCGCTTCCTCTTTTGCCATAGTCGTATAACGGGAATCTGTCATCAGTACCTGTCTTTTCTTTGAAATGTACAGATAACCGGTAGCTCCGCGAAATCCACTTAAATACCGCATATTATATCCATCAGATACCAGAATTGCATCTGCTTTTTTCTCATCCAGTACAGCATACGCCTTTGTATAATAACCCTTCATTGTTCCTTACATCCTTTCTTTCCTTTTCTCCTCCCGGCACTTTCTCCGGTAGAAAAAGAGTACAATCTTTTCCAGATAACGCTTCAGCACAATCTGGATCTCCTCTTTTGGATGAATCGGCTTTACCAGAATACTGGTAATTCCGGTTCTTCTGGCTCCATATACATCTGTAAACAGCTGATCTCCCACAAACAACGTATTCTCTGTGGTCGTTCCCAGCTTCTTCATAGCCATCTGATAGCCCTTTCTGGAAGGCTTGTGCGCATCCTCCAAAAACATTGCTCCCACTTCATCCGCAAAAGGCTTCACCCGTGGCAGCTGATTGTTAGAGATCAGGCAGCACTGAAATCCTATGCTGCGCAGTCTCTCAAACAATGCCTTTGCCCGGTCATCTGCCGGTGCCCCATGAGGCACCAGCGTATTATCAATATCAAACAGGATCCCTCGATATCCTCTCTGATACCATTCTTCAAACTCTATACTGTAGGTGGAATCCAGATATTCATCTGGATAAAACATCTCTAACATTCACTGCCCGCCTATTTCTGTCTGTATTTACTGAGGAAAAGTTCCAGTTTATTCATGGTCTCTTCCAGCACTTCTTTTCTTGGAAGGTATACCACACGGAAATGATCCGGATCCGGCCAGTTAAAGGCTTTTCCGTGAGTAACCAGTACCTTCTGCTCTCTCAGGAAATCAAAGGCAAACTGCTCATCGTCTGTAATGTTGAACCGTTCCACATCCAGCTTCGGGAAAATATAGAACGCAGCCTTCGGTTTCACTGCTGATACGCCCGGAATACTGTTCAGTGCCTTATAGATGAACTCTCGCTGTTCATAAACACGTCCTCCAGGTATCAGCAGTTCCTGAGAACTCTGATAACCGCCAAGAGCCGTCTGTACCACAGACTGTGCCGGCACATTGGAGCAGAGCCGCATATTCGACAGCATATTGATTCCTTCCAGATAGCCTTTTACATAAGACTTATCCCCGCTCAGACACATCCATCCCACACGATATCCTGCAATACGATGAGACTTGGACAGTCCGTTCATGGTTACACAGAACAGATCCGGGCAGAGGGATGCAATCGAGATATGCTCCACACCGTCCATCACCAGTCTGTCATAGATCTCATCCGCAAAAATAATCAGCTGATGTTCCCTTGCCACCTGTACAATCTCTTCCAGAATTTCTCTGCTGTATACGGCACCGGTCGGATTGTTCGGGTTGATAATAACGATTCCTTTGGTACGGTCTGTGATCTTTTTCTTAATATCATCAATATCCGGATTCCAGTCTGCCTGTTCATCACACATATAATGCACCGGAGTACCGCCTCCCAGAGATACCGATGCTGTCCAGAGCGGATAATCAGGTGCCGGAACCAGGATCTCATCTCCATTGTTCAGCAATGCCTGCATAGACATGGTAATCATTTCACTGACACCGTTACCGGTATAGATGTCGTTCATCCCCACATTTGGAATTCCCTTGATCTGACAGTACTGCATAATCGCTTTTCTCGCGGAAAACAGTCCTCTGGAATCAGAATATCCCTGGGTACTGGTCAGATTCATCATCATATCCTTTACCACTTCATCCGGTGCACGGAATCCAAACGGTGCCGGATTACCAATATTCAGTTTCAAAATGGTTTCCCCATTTTCTTCCATACGATTCGCTTCATCCAGGACTGGTCCTCTGATATCATAACAAACGTGGTCGAGTTTTGTTGATTTATTAAATGTTCTCATATTTTTCTCCACTCCTTGTCAGTTTTCCTAACATCGTACTAATTTCCGCCAGAGAAATCAGCACTTTTCTAACAGTATAGCACCATAGATGTTAAAAATCAAACAGAGATAGCTGATTCGACTCCGGCAGATCTCCCAGAATGCCCAGATCATCCATCACATCTATGACGCTCTTGCTGACTTTGGTCCTCTGCCAGAAATCATCTTTTGATAAAAATGGTCCGTCTTTCACTGCCGCCACGACCGCTTCTGCAGCCTTATCTCCCATTCCGTCAATGGTGGACAGGGACGGCATCAGCTTGCCGTCTATGACCTGGAACCTGCTGGCCTGTGCCTTCTCCAGTTCAATCGGAAGAAATTCAAATCCTCTTGCATAGAATTCCTGCACACTTCGCATATCTTTATATGTGTCCTGTTCCTTTTTCGACAATGTATCACTGCGTTTCTTGTAGTCCCGCATATGCATCTTCAGCCGGTCTTCTCCCTGACACATCAGCTCGTAATTAAAATCATCTGCACGGATACTGAAATAAGCTGCATAGTAAGCCAGCGGATAATATACCTTGCAATAGGCAATTCTCCAGGCCATCATAACATAAGCTGCCGCATGGGCCTTTGGGAACATGTATTTGATCTTTTTACAGGACCAGATATACCATTCCGGTACATCATGCTTCTTCATTTCCTCTTCCCATTCCGGTTTCAGTCCCTTTCCTTTTCGTACACTCTCCATAATGGTAAAGGACTGTTCACTGTCCAGGCCTTTCTGGATCAGGTAAATCATAATATCATCTCGGGTACAGATCGCAGTGGAAATCGTTGCCTTTCCTTCCTGAATCAGTACCTGGGCATTACCCAGCCACACGTCAGTACCATGAGCCAGTCCGGCGATACGCACCAGATCAGAGAATTCCTTTGGCTGAGTATCAATCAGCATCTGCATAGCGAAATCTGTACCGAACTCTGGAATCCCCAGAGAACCAAGGGGACATTCCACCAGCTGATCCGGTGTGATTCCCAGTGCCTCCGTACTGCTGAACAGCGACATTACCGCTTTATCATCAAGAGGAATGTTCCGGGCATTTAAGCCCGTCAGATCTTCCAGCATACGGATCATGGTCGGATCATCGTGCCCCAGAATATCCAGCTTCAACAGGTTGTGGTCAATGGAATGGTAGTCAAAATGGGTGGTAATAATATCTGTTTCCGTATCATTGGCCGGATGCTGTACCGGCGTAAAGGAATAGATCTCCTCACCATGCGGCAGTACTACAATACCTCCCGGATGCTGACCGGTGGTTCTGCGTACCCCGACACATCCTTCTACAATACGGTTGATCTCACAGACACGTTTTCTCTGTCCCCGTTCTTCAAAATAATTTTTCACATAACCAAATGCCGTCTTATCTGCCAAAGTACCAATGGTTCCGGCCTTGAATGTATGTCCGGTTCCAAAAATAACCTCTGTATAACGATGGGCATTTCCCTGGTATTCTCCTGAGAAGTTCAGGTCGATATCCGGTTCCTTGTTTCCCTTGAATCCCAGGAATGTCTCAAACGGAATATCAAATCCTTCTTTTCGCAGGGATGCCCCGCAGACCGGACATTTCTTATCTGGCATATCACAGCCTGCCCGTCCGGAAAAGGCTTTGACTTCTTCGGAATCAAAATCATAATAGTGGCATACTTCACAGTAATAATGCGGACTCAACGGATTTACCTCCGTGATTCCTGCCATGGTTGCTACGAAAGAGGATCCTACCGATCCACGGGAACCAACCAGATAGCCATCATCATTGGACTTCCACACCAGCTTCTGGGCGATGATATACATAACGGCGAATCCATTGGAAATAATGGAGTTCAGTTCTCGTTCCAGACGTTCCGAAACGATCGGAGGCAAATCCTCCCCGTAGATCTCATGAGCCCGGTTATAACAGATCTCTCGCAGTGTCTTGTCTGAATTCTCAATCACCGGCGGACACTTATCCGGCCGTACCGGTGCAATGTGCTCACACATATCTGCAATCTTATTCGGATTGGTAATGACGACTTCCTCTGCCTTTTCCTGTCCCAGATAAGCAAACTCCTTCATCATCTCTTCTGTTGTGTGCAAAAACAGCGGAGCCTGCTGATCTGCATCTTTAAATCCTTTTCCTGCCATAATAATCCGGCGGTAGATCTCATCCTCCGGATTCAGAAAATGTACGTCACAGGTAGCCAGAACCGGCTTATGCAGCTGTTCTCCCAGCTTGACAATTTTCCGGTTCAGATCCTGCAGATCTTTTTCCGTCTTGATATCTTCCCGATCCTCTTCCCGGATCATAAATGCATTGTTCCCGATCGGCTGAATCTCCAGATAATCATAAAAGTTGGCAATCCGGATGATCTCCTGCTCTGTCTTTCCCTCCAGAATTGCCTGAAACAGTTCTCCGGCCTCACAGGCTGACCCAAGGATCAGGCCTTCCCGGTACTGCTGTATGGCACTCTTTGGGATACGCGGTCTTCGGTTATAGTACTGCAGATGAGACCAGGACACCAGTCGATACAGATTGATTCTTCCAATCTCATTTTTAGCCAGGATAATCGCATGGTAAGTTGGCAGCTTCTTGATCTGTTCCAGGGATGTGCTTCCCAGCTCATTGATGCCATCCAGATCAAATACATCCTGTTTTTCCAACATCTCTACGAATTTCAGGAAGATCTCTGCCGTACATTCTGCATCGTCCACTGCCCGGTGATGATGATGCAGGTTAATATGCAGCGCCTTTGCAACCGTATCCAGCTTGAAACGATTCAGCTGTGGCAGCAAAATCCGGGCTAAAGCCACGGTATCCAGATAAGTGAAAGTCTGTTCCTGTCCCAGCCGGCGACAATTTTCTTCCATAAAACTGACATCAAATCCAGCATTGTGAGCTACCAGTACCGCATCTCCCACAAATTCCAGAAACTGCGGCAGAATCTCTTCGATCACCGGTGCATCCATGACCATATTGTCATTGATGCTGGTCAGTTCTTCGATACGAAACGGTATCGGAACCTGAGGATTGACAAAAGTAGAAAACCGGTCTGTGATCTCCCCATGTTCCACTTTTACTGCACCGATCTCGATAATCCGGTTATTCACCGGACTGAATCCGGTCGTTTCCAGGTCAAAAACCACAAAATTTCCCTGTAGGTTCTGCCCCTTAGAATGCATAACAATATCCTTGGAATCATCCACAAGATAAGCTTCTACTCCATAGATCACTTTGAAAGGATCATGAATCAGCTTCAGTTCTTCCTTCGTCACATCCGGGTGTTCCGCCTGATATTTGCTGCGATATGCCCGGTCAATATCTTCAATAAAATGATTGGCATCCGGAAAAGACTGCAGTGCGCCATGATCGGTAATCGCAATGGCCGAATGACCCCATTTATAGGCCTGCTTTACGATGTCTTTCACTTCGGATACGCCATCCATATCACTCATCTTGGTATGGCAGTGAAGCTCTACCCGTTTCTCCGGCCAGGTATCCATACGTCCCGCACGGAAATCACTGATTTTCTTGATTCCAACCACCGATCCTATCGTCAGCTGACTGTCAAAACGGTCAATCGTGGTAACACCTTTTAATTTCACAAATGCACCCTTTTTCAGATTCTCTGTCAGTTCCGGCACCTGCTCTGTGGCCAGGAATATCTTTACCGTAATAGTATCTGTAAAATCGGTAATGTCCATCATGATAATCGTCTTTTCATTTCGAATATCTCTGGTCTCCAGGGAACGGACGCATCCACGGATCACCACTTCACCCATTTCTCCTTCAATGGTTCGGATCTCGATTGCCTCATCGTCGATATCTCTTCCGTAGATCACATCCGGATTGTCGGAACGCTTCAGAGCACGGCGGTAGTCCCCGCCGCCTTTTCTGGAAAATCCGCCATTTCCAAACGACTTCTTTTGCTCCTGCGCCGACTTTTTTACTTCTGCTGCTTTCTTTGTCTCTTCTATTTTTCTGTCTGCTGTCTTTGCCTCTTTTTTCTCCAGTTTTGTAGCCGTGTCGATCATCAGTTCTTCCTTGTCAGCTTCTTCCCCCGCTCCTGCTTCCCGGTTTTTACGAAGCCGCTCTGCGATCGCCGCTACTTCCTGTTCAATAAGCAGGTCACTGTTCTTCCTTGCCTTGCTCATCTGTGCTACTTTCTGTTTCAGCGTAATCTTCAGATGCAGACCGCAGCGTTCACAAAAGATCTTCTCCAGAATCCGGATCAGTTCTTCTGCCTTACCTTCCAGAACCACCGATTCTTCAATCGTCAGAATCATCTCATCCGGTGCTGTAAATTCATACTCTGCCTGCCTCAGCAGATTGTATTCAAAGATACTGTAATCTCTCAGTTCCAGAAGGACGCTGTCACGATAGTCCGGGAAGAAATTCTCTGCTGTATACTGACCGGACAGGTGAAACTTCTCAATAATCTTCACATCAATCTCTGTATCGGAAAAGCACTGATCCTTAATGGCTTTTTCTGCCATACGAATATATTTTTTATGAATCCAGGTTTCACTGATGATATAAACGCGCAGAAGCTCTCTGGAAGAAGTCACGGCAACTTTCGTTACCGCAACTTTTTCAAAGAGCTTTTTTACGGAATCTCCTATCTGCAGTTCCGGAAATACTTCCAGAAAACGTTTCTCCATACTTATTTCTCCCAGTTTAACAGTTCTTCCCGAAGAGCCTCAAGAAGCTGATCTTCCGGAAGTTTTTTGATAATCTCACCCTTTTTGATCAAAAGGCCTTCTCCTTTTCCTCCTGCAATTCCAATATCTGCTTCTTTGGCCTCTCCAGGTCCATTTACTACACAGCCCATGACAGCTACTTTAATATCCAGTGGAATATCCTGCACCATGTTCTCTACTGCATTGGCCAGACCGATCAGATCAATGCTGGTTCGTCCACAGGTCGGACAGGATACTACTTCAATGCCGTCTTTACGCAGCCCCAATGTTCTTAAAATCAGTTTGGCAGACTTGATCTCTTCCACCGGATCTCCGGTCAGAGATACACGAATGGTGTCTCCGATTCCCTGATTCAGGATCAGTCCCAGGCCAATGGCGGACTTAATATTGCCGGATAGCAATGTTCCCGCTTCTGTAATTCCAACATGAAGCGGATAGCTGATCTCTTTTGCAATCAGTTCATGGGCTTTCACACACATCATGACATCAGAAGACTTAATGCTGACTACAAGATTGTCGTAACCCAGATCTTCAATACTGTGCACCTTATCCAGTGCGCTTTCCACAATGCCTTCTGCTGTTACTCCGTTATATTTCTTCACCAGATCTTTTTCCAGAGAGCCGCTGTTCACGCCGACACGAATTGGGATATTCCGCTCTTTTGCAGCATCCACGACTGCTTTTACACGCTTCACATCTCCGATATTTCCCGGATTAATTCGAATCTTATCTGCTCCGTTTTCTATAGCAGCCAATGCCATACGGTAATCAAAATGAATGTCTGCCACTACTGGAATGCTGATCTCTTTTTTGATCTCTCCGATCGCCTGTGCTGCTTCCAATGTAGGTACGGTACAGCGGATAATCTCACATCCTGCTGCCTCCAGGCGATGAATCTGTTCCACGGTTGCTTTTACATCTTCGGTTCTGGTATTGGTCATGGACTGTATCAGAATCGGATTGCCGCCTCCAATGACTTTTTTTCCGATATGCACTGTTTTTGTATGATCTCGATACATATTCCTCTCCTCCATTTTCTTCTGAACTGCTGCCGTTTACTTCGTCTTTCTTTTGTACATCAGAAACTGGTATTCCAGATCAAAATAGGTCTGTTCATCGCTGTCAGCCGCAATATACCAGTCTTCCATCTCATCCAGATCTGGGAAATAAGCATCCGCTTCATAGGCATGATCAATCTTGGTGATATGAGCCACATCGCAATATGGCAGCATCTGACGATACACACTGTCTCCACCGATCACATAGATCTGTTCACTATTGTATTTTTTCAGTTCTTCCAGCAGTTCCTCCATAGAATGTACCACAATTGCTCCTTTGACCTGGTAGTCCCTGTTGCCGGTCAGAACAATATTCGTCCGGTTCTTCAATGGCATTCCATTGGGAAAGCTCTCCAGCGTTTTTCTTCCCATCACTACTACATTTCCGGTTGTAGTCTCACGGAAAAACTTCATATCTGATGGAATGCTGACAAGAAGCTTATTGTTACATCCAATTGCCCAGTTTTTATCTACAGCTACGATAATATTCATTCTTTTCCCCTCTTTTTCTTACACTGCTACCGGAATATGTTTGATCTGCTCTCCGGTTACATAATCTTCTACGATCAGATCCTTCGTAGTAAACTGATAAAAGTCTTTCACATCTGGATTCAGTCTTACCCTTGGTGCCGGATGTTCTTCTCTCTCCAGCAATTCCTGAATCATTGGCACATGCCTGTCGTAAATGTGGGCATCTGCGATCACATGTACCAGTTCCCCGGGAACCATATCATTAACCTGTGCCACCATCATCAGTAAAATAGCATACTGGCATACATTCCAGCCATTGGCAGCCAGCATATCCTGACTGCGCTGGTTCAGTACCGCATTCAGCACCAGTCTCTGATCTGCATCCTCCGGCCGCGGCGCCGTCACATTATATGTCATACTGTAACAGCACGGATCCAGTCCTCCGGAATGAAGATATTCAAACTGATACATATTCGTCATGATCCGGCGGCTGAAAGGATTCTCCTTTAACTGCCGGAGTACATAATCCATCTGATCTGTCTCTTCCCCTTTGTAAAGGAACTTTCTTCGAATCACATCTCCATAGCAGGTTCCAATGCTTCCATTCTCATCAGCCCAGCTGTCCCAGACATGACTGTTCAGATCATGAATATTATTGGACTTTTTCTGATAAATCCACAGTACTTCATCCATGGCACTTTTCAGCGCAATCCGTCTTAATGTAATGGCCGGGAACTCTTTTCGCAGGTCATACCGGTTTACCACACCAAATTTTTTTATCGTATATGCTGGCGTTCCATCCTCCCAGTGTGGCCTTACCAGTTCCCCCTTTGTATCTGTTCCATACTCCAGAATCTCTCTGCAGGTCTCTTTGAATAATTTATCTGCGTAACTCATAATACCTCCTTTTCTCCAGTTCCAAACTACATCAGGATTCGCTGGCCAGTGCCAGCTTTGCTACACTGGCATCTTCTGCAAATCCTGATGCATTATATAATACCAGAATATCGGTATATTCTTTTTCTTTCATATAGTCTCCCAGATTCTCATTAAAATAACGCAGATCCACAATATCTATCTGTGAAAAATCCTGCATGGCAAAACTCAGGAAACAATTGGCATAAGAATCCTTGATGATCAGAAGCTTCCTGTCTGAAACTGCTCTGGTCCTGGCCTCAATCAGCGGCTGGTTTCCTCCGAAAAAGACTGCGTATTTATCTCGTCCTTCCAGATAAGAATCATCATAAAGACTTGTTCGTTCCTCTGAATGGTTGTAAGTCAGCGTGTAAGGAATCTCTGTTACCGGCTTATAACACTCTATGCTGTCTCCCGGAATCTTAATATTTACCTTGGCATCGATAGTTCCATGAAAATCCTCCGTCAGAGTCTCTTCCCGGTATTCTGAAATCGGTACGATCGGCAAATCAATGCTGTCTGCCCATGCCTCATAGACATACCTGGCGGCCAGTGTCTTCCAGTGATGGTCAGTCTTATAATAGATTGGTTCTTCCTTATGGGCTTCCAGTATCGGTTCGGCATCAAAAAACAGATTCTCCGGAATCTGCGTGCGGATTTCTCTCAGATAATTCCCCTCTTCCTCTGCCACCGCATAATCTGGCAGTTTATCCTTTAAGATCTCTACCGCATTGGGAACAATCATGGCTTTCACATGATCTTCGCCGTATTTCTGCGCCTGGACTTTCAGAAAATTGTCAAGATACGTAATGTTCCTCTTCGCCGTATCCGTGGAAAAGGAACCAGAATGTTTTTCGATCAGGTAACCATCCCTGGCGAAATAGACATCATTGATCTCCGTCTTGCCTTCTGCCCGTTCCGCCTGTGTCTTTACCCCAATCCATTTATCCCGCCAGAAAAACTGATCTGACAAATAAGTTTCATAATTTTTTTCAAATGTGCCATTCAGAATATCGGACAGATCCACCTGTGGCATCTGTGCCAGCACACGATTCTCTTTTTCTGAAAAAGATGTATCCGGCTTCAGGAGACTGGCTCCGGCACAGCCAAACACCATCGCCAGAAACACTCCAGTCAACACGCCGCTTTGTATCTTTGTCATGTATCTTTCTCCTCCTAAAAACGGAAGTACAGGAATGGATTATAGGTGGCATCTACCAGATAGGCCACGCCCAGGAAAAAGATTCCCACATAAAATACCATTCGTACCATCGTCAAAATCCAGCTGTCCGCCCCTATTTTTCTGCTGACCGCTGCTGCCACTCTCTTTGGCAGATCTGTGGATGCCAAAATCAATATCACCAGAAGCACTCCATAATTGTACAGCAGATAAATCGTTGTATTATCCACCAGACCCACACCAGCTCCGCCAAACATGGAACCAATATATTGCACGCCAAGACTGATCTTGTCAAAAGCAAAAATCACCCATCCTATCAGTACAAAAAACAGTGTATAAATATGCCGGAATATTGCCGGAAGCTTCTTCAGTATATCCTTTAATACAAACTTTTCCACGATCAACAGCATACCGTAATAAACGCCCCACAGTACAAAGTTCCAGCTGGCGCCATGCCAGATACCGGTCAGCATCCAGACAATGGCAATATTTCGAATCTGCTTCGCTGTTCCTTTTCTGTTTCCTCCCAGCGGAATATAAACATACTCCCGGAACCAGGAACTAAGTGATATATGCCATCTTCTCCAGAACTCTGTAATGCTGGCAGATATGTACGGATAATTAAAATTCTCAAGAAAATGAAAACCAAACATCTTTCCCAGTCCAATGGCCATATCAGAATATCCGGAAAAATCGAAATAAATCTGGAACGCATAAGCAGCAGCTCCCAGCCAGGCAGTTGCTGCCGGAAGAGTCCCTGCTCCCATGGCAGAAATGGTATCCCAGAGGACACCAATATTATTTGCCAGCAATACCTTTTTCCCAAAGCCAATCATAAAACGATGCACACCTTCCGAGAAATCGGACAGATTCTCCCGTCTGGTCTCCATCTGCTGCGCAATGGTCTTGTACTGCACAATCGGTCCCGCAATCAGCTGAGGGAACATAGATACATAGGTACCATATTTGATCCAGCTGGTCTGCACCTCTGTAACCCCAAGATATACATCAATTGTATAGGACATCGTCTGGAACGTAAAAAAAGAAATTCCGATCGGCAGTGGAATTCCGGTAAGGGGAATCGCCGTGCCAAATATCCCATTGACAGATCCAATCAGAAAATCCAGATATTTAAAAAAACATAATACAGAAATATTGTAAATCAATGACACCGTCAGCCATTCCCTTGCTGATGCCTGTCTCCCTCTCTTCTTACACCAGTCTACCTTTTTCCCTACGAAGAAGTCTACGGTAATCGAGCAAAGCATCAGAAGCACATACTTTGGCTCACCCCATGCATAGAAAAACAGACTGAATAACAAAAGGATCACGTTCCGCGCCCTGCGCGGTGCTATATAATATAGAAGCAATACTGCCGGAAGAAACCGGAACAGAAACAATAAACTACTAAAAACCATGCTATCTCCTGTCTTTTGTACAAATATAAAAACTCTTAATTATTTTGAAAATCTATTTACAATAATTTAAATTATTATATAATAGAGTATGTCAAAAAACAATGTTTTTTCATGACATCTAAAGGGGAAACTAATTCAAAAAACGAGGGGAATTCATGGCTCAGAAAAAAAAGCGGCCCACCGCCAGAGAACGGCGTAATGGGTTCATTATAAATGTACTTACGCTAATCGTTCTGATCCTTCTGGTATTCGAAGGGAAAAGTCTGATTAGCTTATTTTCATCACAGACCATTCAGGAACGGATCAAATCCGAGGAATCAGAAGTCTTTGCCGGAGCAAATCTGACAGAAGCACAATCCGAGATTCAGACAGAAGCTGACAGTGAAAAACAGACAGATACCGCTTCTGCTCAGAATAAAACTTCTACCGAAGCGCAGACAGAAGCTGTTGCCACTGATCTTGCTGCCGGACTTCCTAATGACGATACATCTTACCTGGATGTGGTTGTTCCGGCACAGGAGACACCGGTAGATGACAGTTATTTTGAAGATGCTGTCTTCATCGGTGATTCCCGTATGCAGGGCTTCCGCAACCTGTCCGGTATTACAAAAGGCAGTTTTGTTACTGCAGTCGGCATGGAACTTGAGAACTTCTATACAGATGATCAGATTGCCACAGCCAATGGCAATGTGAAGGTTCTGGATGCTTTGAAAAATCTGAATTTTTCCAAAGTCTATATGATGCTGGGTACCAATGAACTGGGCGCCTATGATATGAGTCAGGTAGGTGATTCTTACCGTCAGGTACTGAATGATATCAAACAGCTGTCCTCTTCACCAAATCCGATCGTCTATGTTTATTCGGTGATCTATGTGGATGAATCCCTGGTCACCACTGGTGATTATGTGAACAACGCCAACGTAGATGCAGTAAATGAAGAGATTCTGAAGATGTGCCGGGAAGAAGGTTATCATTACATAAACCTGAACGAAGTCCTGTCCAACGGTTCTCACGGACTGATCTCCGGAGCCGCCGAAGATGGTATTCATCTGAATGCGGAATACTGTAAGGACTGGCTGAATTACACCAAAACACACTATATACCAGGTGTTTAAGAAAAGGAGAATATCTATGAAAAACAAAAAGAAAGCACTGATTCTCACAATTCTATGTGCATTTGCTGCATTACTGCTGACCGCCTGCGGAGGAAAATCTTCTTCCGGAAGTTCTGACGTGTCAGTAGATGTCAGCAAACTTTGCCAGGATCTGGAAGGAACCATTGACAGCGAAGTCAGTGAAGTCAGCAATGAAGTAATCGCTTCTACTTATTTCTTTGATATGGATAAGATCGAAGAAGCCGCTGCAGCACTGAATTCCGGAAGCAATGCCTGTGAAGTGGTTGTCCTGAAATGTAAAGACAGTTCCTACACCTCCGAGGCAGAAGATCTGCTGAAGAAGCGTGTCGAATCTCAGTCTACTCTGTTCGCAAGCTACAATGCGCCGGAAGTAGCCAAACTGGATGCCGCCATTCTGAAAACCAAAGGCAATTACATAGTATTCTGTGTGACAGATGATACAGAGAAAGCAAATGAAATCATAAAAGAAGCCGGATTTTAAAATCCGGCTTCTTTTTTTCTTTACTCTGGTTTTATCCACAAATTCTTACTATCGCATCTGCAAAAATCTTTGCACTCATCAGCAGCATATCGATTACCATAAATTCATCGTCTCCATGCATATGATTGTCTACTTCCGGAACCATGCAGCCAAATGCAACTCCCCGTTCCAGATCATGTACATAAGTACCGCCTCCGGTAGACTGTGCTTCTCCTTTTACACCACTATAGATCTCATAACTTGTCAGCAGCTTTTGTACCAGTTCAGAATCTGCCGGCACATAGTGTGGCGCAATCATCTTTCCCTCTTGAATTGCAAATCCTTTTCCTGTAAAAGTCTGATCCAGCACCGCTGTTACATTGTCATCGGATCCGCATACCGGAATACGGCTGTCAAATACACCTTTGATCTCATTTCCATCATAATTCAGAATCCCAAGATTCATCGTCAGTTTACCGGAAATCTCATCTTCCATATTCACCTTCAGTGCCTCTCCATAGAAGTCATCATCCGGGAACATTTCCGCAATAGCTTTCCAATATCCGGCACCGGTATCAAGCGGCAGATCTGCCAGAAGATTTACCAGACCACAGATCGCATTATGTCCTGCTTCTGGTGTGGACGCATGTGCAGCCAGTCCCTTTGCTGTAATCTCAATTCCTTCTGATGTATCCTTCAGCAGATAAGTAATATGATTCTTTATCTTTTCTGCTGCACACTCTACTTTATCCTTTGTCAGTCCTCTGACTACTGCTACTGCAGTATCCGGAACCACATTCACCTTTGTTCCGCCCTGTACTTTCACAACTGCAGCTCCTGCGCTTCCAGTATCCAGCTTTGCCGTAAAGTCTTTCTGAAGGCGTCCCTTTTCCAGGTTAATTACCGGAAAATCTGCATCCGGTGTAAAAGTCATCGGTGCCTCTTTTTCTCTCGCATAATAGTATTCCAGATCTGCTGACCCACATTCTTCATCAGAGCCAAGAATCAGCCGCACACTGTTCTTCAGAGGTACACCGCACTCCTTGATTGCTCTCATAGCATACAATGCTGCAATAGCAGGGCCCTTATCATCTGCCGTACCACGACCATAGATCTTTCCATCCTTGATCACCGGTTCAAACGGCTCCGTCTCTTTCCAGTTCTTGGTAACTGGTACTACATCCAGATGTGCCAGAATATCCAGCTTTTTTTCCTGATCGCTGAAGTCTGCGGTCACCACATAATGCTCATAATTCTGTGTGGAAAATCCATACTTTTTCAGCATCTCTTCCGCCGTATCCAGCACCTTTGCAGGGCCTTCGCCAAACGGTTTTCCTGGCTTGCCTTCTCCCTTCTGGCTGTCGATACGTACCAGTGTCTTCAGATCTTCCAGCATGTCTTCTTTATGTGCATCAATATATGCATCCAGTTTTTCTTTGTACATGACATCTACTTCCTTTATTGTTTTTTGCGATCCTGTCTGTGCCTGCTGCCTTGCAGTCATCAAAATCGCCATTCGCCGCTTATTATATCACATCCCCATTTTTTCTACAACACTGTTCCGCCTGATACACTGCCATGTATTTGACAGGTCGGCCTGCTTATGCTATAAAGTTTATGGCGCTGTGCTCCATTTTATTTATGATAAGGGGGAAATCACTTGAAACTTCAGAGACTTTTCAGCCTGACCAGACAGGCTATAGATGACTACCAGATGATCGAGGAAGGGGACCGAATCGCCATCGGTATCTCTGGTGGAAAGGACAGCCTGACACTTCTCTATGCCTTACAGGGGCTGCAAAAGTTCTATCCAAAGCACTTTGAGCTGGAAGCTGTAACGGTTGATCTTGGATATCCAGGTTTTAATCTGGAGCCCATCCGACAGCTGTGTCAAAAGCTCCAGGTTCCTTATACCATCATTCCAACTCAAATCGGCAAAATCGTCTTCGAAGAGCGCCAGGAATCCAATCCATGCGCACTTTGTGCCAAGCTGCGAAAAGGCGCCTTTAACGACCGTATCAAAGAACTGGGCTGCAATAAAGCAGCTTATGCACATCACAAAGATGATATGGTGGAAACCATGCTGCTTTCCCTGATGTACGAAGGACGTTTTCATTCTTTTTTGCCAAAAACTTATCTTGACCGCATGGATCTGACCGTGATTCGTCCACTGATCTATGTTTCCGAATCCGAAGTCATTGGCTTTCGCAATAAGTATCATCTTCCTGTTGCCAAAAGTCCATGCCCTGCCGATGGCTATACCAAACGGCAGTATGTGAAGGATTTACTCCGAAAACTAAACCAGGAAAATCCAGGTGTGAAAGATCGTATGTTTTCAGCAATTGTAAATGGACATCTGGAAGATTGGCCAGAGTCATAAAAACGGAGTTTTGCAGCTCTCAAAAAGCCACAAAACTCCGTCCCCAATGGTCTACACTCTCTGTTTTGGAATCAGCAGTCTTAATGTAACCGGGTTCAGCATCACGCCCTTGATCTGCTCTCCCATCATACCTTTTACCTTACTGCTGTCTACTGCAATTGCCTTAAACAGCTTATTCTTATTAAATCTCTGAAATTCTGAAGCATCTGCGCATACCGGCTGGTAAATGTCGCCATTATTCAGCTTGATGAACGGGATCTTCATATCCTTTGGCTCTACCTTCTCAGCACCTTCTGGAACCTGAACCGGTACCAGCACTTTGCCTCTGTGAAAGTTCACAATCATCTCTTCTTCCAGATCATGAAGTGCTTCTTTATCTCTCTCTTCTTCCGGCATCTGTCTTTCCTGTGCAAAATAGCATCCAGTCAGTAACAGCTGTGGATTCTGCAGCGGACGCTTTTCTGGTGGAATTGCTTCAAAATCAGGCTTCTTAACCAGCTGTTCCAGTTCAATCTCCACGGCATTCACGCCCTTATCCAGTACAAATGCATTCACACCCATAGCAAAAAGACCGGTCAGGAATGTGAGAAACTGCTTGTTCTCCATCTTTACCACAATCAGCTCTACATGCTTCTGACGCTGTACCATCGCCAGCTTCTGTGCAAAACGTTCTTCGCTAAACAGCCAGATCTGATCGTTGCAGCTGTCCGGGTCACAATATACATAAGGCAGATTTGTTGCCTTGGAAAATACGCAAAACAATGTCTCCATCTTCTGCATACGTCTTAAAATCATATGTAAGAAAAAGGATTCTCTCTTTTCAAAGAACACCCCAACTTTTTCCTGCTCCGGGTTCTTTGTCTTCATGATGGCTGCAGAGTTCTTCAGAATGATCAATTCCTGTATCGGAAGATTTCCGTAACTCTCCTCCTTGAAATCTGCAGATACCAGTAATTTTTTCAGTTCTTCCTCGTTAATGTTCGCCATACCCATATTCCTTTCTGACTCGTATTAAATTTCTGGCCACACATTGAAAAAATCTGTCATAGCCAGAGAATACTCATTTATTATCATACAACTTTGGCGAATAATAATCAAGCAAAGATGGCAATTATCTGTCTTTTTTATTCACTGTCAGGAACATCAGCACCGTTCCCAAAAATGCCATCACGATTCCAGCCTGAAGCATCGTACCCACTCCCTGATTCAGCAGCTGACCTCCGGCGAAATTTCCCATCGAACACCCCAATGCATAGGCTGCCGTGATAAATGCCTGTCCCTTGACCATATCGCAGCTTTTTACTTTATCTTTGGCATAATAGACCTGCGCCGGTCCCAGAAGCCCATAGGAAGTGATCTGGAGCAGTTGAAGGGCATATATCGTATAAATATTCGGTGCCAGATAGAATCCCACCGATTTGATCAGAAACGATATTGCCGCAGTCTTCATCCATACTGCATCACCACACTGCTTTCGAATTGTTCCATAGAAAAAAATCACCGGTGCAGAAGTCAGTCCTGCTACGAAAATAGCGGTTCCCACATGACTGCTGTTTCCACCAAGGCGCTGCATAATGGCAATCATATAGTTTTCTGTCATGGCATGATACATACCCAAGAACAATACCGCCAGCAGGGATGCACAATACCAGCGATAATGTGAAAAAAAGTACCATATGGAACAACTGGTTTCTTCTTTTTCCAGCTCTGCCCTCTGCTTTTTGATCTTCGGGAAACTAGCCATCAGCAATAGACTGATAAAGCGGAATAACAGCAAAAATAAAATCATCCAGAGCTTTCCCAGATGTGCAAATACATTTCCAAGCGCCAAAGCTGCAAATGCAGAAGCCAGCGCCCCAACTCCTCTGGCTGCTCCATAATTAATCTCATAGCCGGCCTGATTATATGCAACACTCATTGCATTCAGCAATGGAACCATCGCATCCGAACAGCAAAGTGTTGCCACATAGATCATTCCAGCTGCCAGAACTGGCAGTTCTCCAAGAAGCTGCGCTGCATACCCGGCTATGCACAACACTGAAATCAGCACCTGCAATGGAATCAGAATCACTTTTTCCGCCCGATCGGCTGCTGAAGCCAAAAACGGCTGTATCAGACAGGACAGGATTCCAGACACTGCAAGAAGGACGCCAATGATTCCCGATGAAAGTCCACGATCCAATAAATAGATCGTGGCAAAACTGGTAGCACCTGTAGATGCTGCCCAGTAAGTAAACTGCACTGTACTATAGCGCAGAGTTAGATTTTCTTTCTTATAGTTCATATTCTTCTCCTGTTCACTGCCCTGGTAATCGAAAAACAGGACCGGCTTGCACCGGTCCCCGACACTTATTTAAGGATCCCTGAGTTTGGGCTTCTCAGTTCTTCTTATGACTCATTATATCTTTTTTTCTTTTTTTCAACTATCTGATTCATGACAGATACTATAACAATCGTGCCATTTTTCTGCGATATTGCTCCGGAGTACAGTCCATTTTTCTACGAAACAGCTTGCCAAAGTAACTGCTGGTTCCAAACCCACATTCCTGTGCAATTTCCGTAATCGTTTTCTGCTCATCAGACAGCAGCTGACAGGCTCGCTGGATGCGAAAACTGTGGATATATTCCACCGGAGACATATGAAGATTCTCCTGAAACATACGAAAGCAGGCCCTTTTACTGATATATACCGATTCCGCCAGTTGTTCAACTGAGATCGGTTCCTGATAATGTTCATGCACATAGATCATCAGACTCTTGATCTTCTCATCTGGCCTGTTCACTCCTGCTTGTTTCCATCCAATCAGCTCTGTCAGTTCCAGAAGATTCAGCCATATCTTCGCCAGGCTTTCTCTCAATTCAAATTCATATCCACTCTTTTGCTCTGAGATAGAAAATGCTGCCTGTATATGGTCAATTATCTTTTTCTCTTTTGCTTTCTCTGGATGCAGCATGATTACTTCTACATCCCGATTTGCGGTAAGTGGAAAAATATATTTTTTTTCCATCTGACTGCCATGTTCTCCTGCAAGAAAAACCGGGTCAAAGATATGCAGCAGCTGAACATTCTCATTCTTGAGGGATAATGGTCTGGAACAATGCAAAATGTTAGAATTCACCATTCCCGCCATTCCTTCTGTAAAAGTCCAGGATCCATGGGGCGTGGTATATTCCAGGCTTCCGCTTTTCATATAAAACAATTCCACCTGGCGATGCCAGTGCCATGGAATATCCGGATTCAGATATTCATTTATCCTGGCACAGGTAGCAATATAAGGAAACTCTTCTGTATAGCCCGGAAGTACCTCTTCATTATTCTGCTCATTCAGCTCCACAACTCTGACATTCTGCATATACTTGTCACTCCTGCTCTTTTCTGCCTGTTTAGATTGTTTTTCCAACCTGGCAGTTCTGCCATTCATTATAGGAGAAAGAGAAAGAAAGAACAAGCGAAAAGATTATTTTAAGTGAATTTTATTCAATATTTTTTCAATTATTACTTGACAGTTTGTTTCTTGTATCCTATAATATTTATTGTTCGTTAGGACATGTGCGTTTAGCTCAGCTGGATAGAGCGTTTGGCTACGGACCAAAAGGTCGGGAGTTCGAATCTTCTAACGCACGTATTTAAAAACCGAAGATTTCAGGCAACTGAAATCTTCGGTTTTTTATTGCCATTCTTTAAAAAAGAGAACTCAAATTATTCTACTCACATAAGTAAAATTTTTAAGTTCTCAGTTCTATATATGTTATCGATCTGCACCTCTTTTTAGAATTCCATTGAATTTACTCAAAAATACACTTGTTGTCACGGTCGCCGCCAGAATATCACTGACCTTTGCCTGCCTCAATGCCATAAAGCTCTGCTGGCAGCACAGCTGAAATCCCATTGCAAAAATCTGTGGTGCAATCATCAGAATTCCCCAACAGACTGTACTGAACAGCACACATACTTTAAACTGGGTAAAGAACGCTTCTTTCACCCGCTCATTATTGCGAGCTCCAAAATTGTAGCTGATAATTGGCTGACCTCCCTGGCAGATCCCCTGTATCGGCATAGTAACCAGCTGGCTGACGCTCCAATTCCACTTATATGTCCAATATAGATGCGATCCACAATATTATACAAAAGATTCACTACCTGAGCCACCACAGCGGGGATCGCCAGCTGTGCCAATAACTTTGGAATCTTCTCCGTTCCCATGGCCTGCGTATTCGAATTCGCTTTCATGCTTCCCCCCTCTTTATGAACAGTCTTTTGAACACATTCTCTTTATTGCAACAAAAAATCCGGAACCCTCTAATGAGAATCCCGGATCAAGTACGTGCGTTAGAAGATTCGAACTCCCGACCTTTTGGTCCGTAGCCAAACGCTCTATCCAGCTGAGCTAAACGCACATGTCCTAACGAACAATAAATATTATAAGCAAAATTGTTGCATTTGTCAAGACTAAAATATGCCAGATTCTGCAATTTTTTAATCACACTAATCGCTCTATCATATTCAAGCGGTTCATTCTGAAAATATGTTGTGATTTCTCGATAATCATCTTTATATATATCCTTCTCAATTATTGCTACTGGGCGCTTCTGATCAACAGATGCAGCCATTATTACATCTCTAAAAAGTTCTTTATCACTATGCAAAAACATCATACAACCTCATTTCGTATATATATCGAAAAATTCGATCTGGATATTGTTCTATATAAAGATCTACTTCTTTCTTAGAAATTTGCTCTTCAACAATATACTTATGGATACAGTTGTATACAATCTCATTATCTTTGTCTGTATACTGTTCTACATCTTTCAAAAAATCTAAAAGCTGCAATACCCGATAATTTTCTTTTGTTACTGGAATTTTCGCTTTACGGAGAAGGATTCTTCTTCCCTGTAAATCCACTTCCCGCACTCTGGCACTGGCATTATTTGATACAATTTCCACCATATATGGTACCTGAGTGGTAACACCAAGCTGATTAGCAAAAGTATATCCTGAATAATACCCATCTACCCTCCCATTTCGTGAAATATATT
Organism: uncultured Marvinbryantia sp.; assembly: GCA_934408725.1. Taxonomy (GTDB): domain Bacteria; phylum Bacillota; class Clostridia; order Lachnospirales; family Lachnospiraceae; genus Marvinbryantia. Next base: position 7,840 of record CAKRVB010000030.1, on the reverse strand, counting down.
TATATTTTGCAACTGTATCTGCTCCGAGCGGAACTCCACCTCTTAAGCGGCTTTCTTTAGGCAAATAGTAAATACCTGTATCAAATCTTCTGATTTTTCCCAAATCACATAATACTTTAAACATCTGTCTAAGGTTTACATCTGAAACTGGAAGCCTGATATCTGAAACAAAAATAGGTTCATTTTGCATATAAGTCGCTCTCAGATATTCATATAACATAGTCTTCCCCCTTTCAATCCTATCATTTTTTCTATTATAACGTACTTTAACCATTATTGTCAATTTACGTTATTTCAAATCAGGGATTTTGCTTTAGCTATCCATCTTTTTCTATATCCATTAGAAAAGCAGATAGCCACATAACCAGCTATCTGCTTTTCTTTATTTTTTATACACTGCTTTGGAATTGATTCCTTTTGATTTCAGTAGTTTCTTGTATGCTTTCATCTGAATACCCGGTACCTTGACAATTTATCTGTTTTGATGGTAATTGTCCTGAGCTTCTTGCAATTATAAAATGTCTGTTTTCCAATACTTTCTACCGTTCTTGGAATGATAATACTTTTCAGACTTCCACAGCTGGCAAACTTACGCACTCCGTATCCGCCAACTATGCAAAAATTGCGGCATTACCATTAATAAGCTTGCAACTTTGGCAGGATTAAAACAATCTACCATCGACAATATTCTTTGCGGTGCAAGCAAGAATCCAAAAGTACGTACCCTTCACAAAATCGCTAATGTTTTTGGGATGACATTAAGTGAATTTCTGGATTTTCCTGAGCTGAATGATTATTCGATTGATGATGAAGAAGATGAGGAATTGTAATAAATATTTTTTTCTGAATTATCTCCAAAAACCAAATAAGATATTCTTAAAAAACAGCCGCCCTGGTTCTTTTACCGAAACCCGGACGACTGTTTTTCATCTTTATTATTGGTAAGCTCTTCCTGCATCCGGAAGCTGCTTTACGCAGCTTTGTTCTTCCGATACAGGCCAAGACAGACGATGGCAAATACCACTGCTGCTGCCATGGTGATTCCCATGATCCATGCATTTCCTGCACCAAGGAGAAGTGTCAGTCCTTCTCTCAGGGTCAGAATTCCGAATACAGAGAAGATGCAGAACGCTACTGCATTTAACACGCCTTCTGGCATTTTATTTTTCAACAGATAGCCTACCAGCATGCCGATGATGTCTGCTGCGAAAAGTCCAATGGAACAGGCCAGCCATACGATCAATGCTGATTCCATTCCTTCGTTTGCGCCAAAGGTGATAGCTGTCAGCTGTGTCTTATCTCCCAGTTCTGCTACAAAAAAGGTGGAACAGACAGATAAAGCTGCGATTTTACCTTTTCCATTGTCTTTTACCTCTTCTTCTTCGTCATCATCATCGCCCTTTAAGGTGGTTGCTGCAAAAAACAAAAATGCTCCAGCTGCAATCAGTCGAATCAGCCAGGTCGGGATCACCTCGCTGACTAGGCCTCCAGCTAATACCGCCAGACCGTTCAGAATCAATATAGCCACACCCGTTCCCAACAGAATATCTTTCATCTTATACTTGGAAGTCATAGCCACCAGCATCAGCTGTGTCTTATCTCCCATTTCCGCAATAAATTCTGTCAAAAGTACTTTCCAAAACAATAACATAACCGTTGCCCCTCATTTATCTTAAGATAATATAAACTGCATACACCAGATACAGCCCAGCCATGGCAATCCCTTCTTTTCGTGTGATCTTTCTTTTTGTTGCAGCAAATGCCCACACCAATACAGAAAATCCCACCAGGATCATAATATCGACCAGATTCTCAGTCAAAATACTGATCGGATTGATAGCAGAAGCGATTCCAAGCACCATCAAAATATTAAAAATATTAGATCCGACCGCATTTCCTACTGCCATATCTACTTCATCTTTTCTGGCCGCTACAATGGATGTTACCAGTTCCGGGAGCGATGTTCCAATCGAAACAATGGTCAGTCCTACCAGTGTCTGGCTCATCCCCAGCTCTATGGCAATCCGGCTGGCGGTATCTACCGTAAGATCACCGCCTGCTGCAATGGCAATCGCGCCACCTATAATAAAAAGAATACTTTTCGGATAAGACAATACTTTTAATTCTTCTCCTTCGATGGTTACTTCTTTGCCTTCCGCTCTTGCTTTTCGTGCGCTTCGGATCATCATGACGATATAACAGGCAAACAGTGCCAGGAAAATCACACCGTCCAGATGTCCCAGAATATAAGGGCCTTTATCGCCTAAAGCCAGTACACCCAGGCCTGCCAGCAGCAGTGCGCAAATCACGGATAACGGAATATCCCGTACAACGGTATCCCTCTGTACTGCAATGGGCGTAAGGATCGAACAAACTCCTATTACAAACATCAGATTGAAAATATTCGATCCAACAACATTGCTGATAGCCAATGCATTATTATTCACCATGGATGCAGTGACACTGACAGCTGTCTCCGGAAGGGATGTTCCCATAGCTACAATCGTCAGTCCAATAATGATGGATGGTACTTTCAGCCTTTTGGCAATACTGGAACTGCCTTCTACAAAGCAGTCTGCCCCCTTGATCAGAAGAAAAAATCCCACGATCAAAAGCAAAACTACTAACGGAAGCGCTGCTCCCTGAATAAATTCCTGCATATAATTCCTCCTTCTCTTTGCAAATACAGTTTCCGCAAAACTTTCCTTTTCATTCATGCAATAAAAAAGACCCACGCATGCCTTATCATTAAAGCATACATGAGTCTCATTCTTTAAGATTTGCCAGGTCTGCTGACCGGGTCTGTTGACAAATCACGCTTTCACGCGAACTACTCCCTCACGGAATCTGTTTCACTTTTATTCTTATTGCAGTTCTTTTTGCATTGTTCTTATGATAACAAACCATCTGGCAAAAGTCAACGCTCACTTTTCACAAAATACTCTTCATACCATACCAGGAAGGTATAGATGGTCCATACCTTTCTCCAGTTATCTGAATTGCCACCTACATATTCGTCAAAGATCTTCTGAATCTCTTCTATATTGAAGAATTTAGCAGCCATTTCACTGTGGAACTTCGCCTGTACATCCTGATTGTAACGTTCGTCTGCCATCCAGATACGGATCGGCACAATGAAGCCAAGTTTTTTACGGAAAGCGATCTCTTCTGGCAGAACTTTGGCAGCTGCGGTACGAAACGCCACTTTATTCTGTTCTTCGTTTACTTTATAGCAGGATGGCATTCTGGATGCAATATCAAAGACACGACGGTCTGTCAATGGCATACGAATCTCCAGACCGGCTGCCGTACTCATCTTATCTACATTCAGGTAAATATCTCCTTCCAGCCAGATCTGAATATCAATATCAGACATCTTCGCCAGTGGATCCAGTCCCTCGATTTCTTCATAAATATCTTTTACCAGGTTAATTGGCAGTACATCTTCATTATAATGTTTCAGAATCCGTTTTTTCTCGTCTTCTTTCATGATATTCGTATTGCCTACATAGAAGGTCTTCAGATTATCCCCATAACGTGTGGCATTGCGATACATATTGTATCCACCAAAGAACTCATCAGAACCTTCTCCAGAATAACAAATCTTTGTATGTTTCGCCGTCTCTTTGCAGGCAATCGCAAAGGCAATCGCCGAAGCATCTGCAAGCGGCTGCTCCATCTCATACATGACATATGGTACGATATCAAAATACATTTCCGGCGTAATCAGACATCTGCTGTTCTCTCTGTGTAAAAGATCTGCAGTCTGTTTTGCCAGTCCGGATTCATCAAAACGCTCTTCTTCGTAGCCGCAGGAATCTGTCATTTTCACATCAGATACTGCCACTACATAAGACGAATCCACACCGCCAGACAGGAACGCTTCTGCACTCTCATCCCTGGCCAGCACTTCCGGCATCACATTCTGAACTGTGGTATGAATCTCATTTGCCCAATCCTCCAGTGTTTTACTCTCGTCCGGATGAAATTCCGGTGTCCAGTATCTGGTGATCTTCAGTGTTCCGTTTTTCCATACCAGGAAATGTCCCGGCATCAGTTTTTTCACGCCTTTGAAGAAAGTATCTTCTCCGCCCACATACGTCAGCGTCAGATAAATCTGGAGCATTTCTTCGTTCAATTCTTTCTCAAAACCTGGCTGTTTCATAATATCCCGAATCATAGTTCCATACAAAAGCTGTCCATCTTTTGTCATATAATAATAAAATGGCTTGGTTCCAAACTGGTCTCTTAAAGCAAACAGCTCCTCTTTTTCGTCATCCCACAGTGCAAAGGCAAACATACCATACAGATGGTCTGCCATGTCATGTTCCCAGGCTTCATACGCTTTGATCAAAATCTCTTTTTCTCTTTCCTCTCTTGTAAGGGATGCATCAATCTGCAGTTCTTTGCACAGACTCTCCCAGTTTCTGATATGTCCTCTGTATTCTTTGATGGTTATCATAAATGTTCACACTCCTTTTATCCTTGGTTTATCTGATCGAAATTCCATTCACTTCAACCTCATCATTCAGTTCAATGACCAGGCATTTCTTTCCATCAATCTCTCTGGTCTCCACCAGATCCGTCCGTTCCGGATTCACCTGAATTACAATATCCGGTGTCTTAATTTCAAACTTTCGGCTGTTTACCACATTGGATGCCATAAACGATGCATTTTCACCAGCTGTCTCCTCATAATGACTGTCAAATTCCTCCAGCCTTTCATTGGTTACTTCGCTCTGCTCCAGAAGACGCTTCACATCATTCTTTTCCAGCTTCAGAGGCTCTGGTTCTTCTTTCTGTTCTTCCAGCATCTCATTTAAATTGTCATAGATCGTTCTGACCATCTCATAACTGCAGTCATCTCCAAGCGTCTGTTCCACCAGCTCCTGAAAGGTCTCTTTCTGGTCTCCTGCTGTCATCGGCAGAACGCATCCAAGCACTGCGTCTACAAAATCACTTGCAGGCTGTTCTGCCTTCTGATTGTAATATAACAGACTATGTATATCTGCACTGCGGTCATGAAAGGCCGGAAACAAAAATCCCAGCATTGGCATATCCACCACCCAGTCCTGAATATTGTTTTCAAAGCAATGGCCTTCTGCATTGTAAGACAGACATGGCTTCGACAAATTCACCGGGCAGATACAGCAAATAATATGTTCATAGATCTCATCGGATGCATCAAACATCTCCAGATTGTCTGAAGATTTTCCAGGAATATCATAGACTCCATAAATCAGCAGAATCAGGTAATTTCCCACGTAATAATAAGAGTCTATAATTTTATCATAGAATTCTTCCAGCACGCCATCATCTTTCAGTTCTGTCGCCTTCAGCTTCATCAGCAGTTCCTGGGTTCCACCTTCCATCTCTGTATCCAGCGGGAATTCCATAGTCAGCAGATTCTTTCCGATGGTTCCGGACATTGCCTTACGGAAAATATTCAGATATTTAAAAAACTCTTCATCCGGAAGTGACAGAAACGCCTGACGGAATTCTGCCTGCTTCTTTTTTTCTCCATCTACGTAACAGCCACAGATTTTGGTGGCAGGGCATTTTTCCTGCGTATATTGCTTTTTGATCTCTGCAATTTCTTTTTTGTTCATTCCAATTGTGGGACTTTTGTCCCACCCCTCCGTTTCATTCGTTTATTTCGACTTTCATTATAGTTGTTTTTCCATCGTTCAGCAACTATAATCATCCTATAACCTGACATTTGATATTCACAAATTTCAGGATGATTACGGAGGCTGAACATGAAAACTGATTATTTATTTCTTGGCGACAGTATCACTGATTCTAACCACCTCTGGATGCCGGAAACTGGCAGCCTGGGAGATGGCTATGTAGCTATGCTGGCCAAACAGCTTGGTCCAGATGCACAGATCACAAACAAAGGGATCGACGGTTTCACAGTTGCCGCTCTTCTGGAACGGTTAAACCGCAGATTCCTGAAGGGACATCCTGATGTTATCTCCCTGATGATTGGTATCAACGATATCGGCGTAGCGCTAAACACCAATGTCACTCTGAATGATCTGCGCTTTACCGAACATTACCAGGAAGTTCTGATGCGACTTCATGACTCTGGCGCTGCTGTGTTGTGTTCCGGTCCTTTTATTTTTCCACATCCACAAAAATATCAGCTGTGGATCCCTTATGTGCTGGAACTGGAACAGATCATGGGTGAGATCTGTGCTTCGCTTTCCCTGCCATTTATTCCACTGCATGCTTATATGACTTCTCTGGTTCAAAATGAAGATTATGATGCCGTCACCGTAGACGGTATTCATCCAACCACTTATGGTCATGAAAAACTGGCTGATTATCTGCTCCCACATCTTCTGGATCTGGCTCGTACTCACTCTGTCTGATCCTGTTTATTTTATAACTACCGGCAGCGGCTGATCAATTTGGATGCTATTTTCTGTCATCCGGCAGTCATAAGCCAGCAGATGCACGCCGGCATCTGCTGCTTTTCTGAGTGCATATCCAAACTCTGGATGTGTATTCCAGTTAGGCTCCACATAACGGATTTGTTTCATCTGTACCACAAAAAACAGATATGCCTCGTAACCATCCGTCCGGCAGGCTGCCAGTTCTTCTACATGCTTCACGCCTCGCAGTGTCGGCGCATCCGGAAATCTTGCTATTCCGTTCTCTTCCAGTGTTACACCTTTCACTTCTATAAATGCTTTTTTTCCATCTCCGTATTCTACATACAGATCAAATCTGGACTTTCCATAGGCCACTTCCCGCTTTACTTTTGTCAGATTCAGGAAATAGCCACTTTCTTTTACCCATTCTTCCACTACTGTATTGGTCACCTGTGAATCTACATTGATCAACTGCCCCTTTTTGTATACTGCAATCAGATCGTACTTTGTCTTACGATTTGGATTATCGCATTCCTGAAGAACTGTTTTTACTCCGGGGATAAATAATTCCCGGCACCTTCCTGTATTTTTTACATGACACAGGACTACTTCCCCATCCAGCTCGATCTCTGCAATAAAACGATTCTTTCTGGAACGAAATATTCCGGTTGTCACATTCTCATAATGCATGCTTTCCATCTCCTTTTGGTGAGTGCATCTATACACTGTTTTGGTAAAAAGAAAACCGGTGTTTCACATTTACTGATCAACACCGGTCTTTTCTTATTTTGCGTAATCCACTGCTCGTGACTCACGTATTACACTTACTTTAATCTGTCCAGGATATTCCATCTCAGCTTCTATCTGCTTGGAAATATCTCTTGCCATCAATACCATATCGGCATCGCTGACTTTTTCAGGAACAACCATAATTCGAATCTCTCTACCTGCCTGAATAGCAAATGATTTATCAACACCCTTGAATGAGTTTGATATATCCTCTAACTGTTTTAATCTGTTGGTATATGTTTCCAGAGTCTCTCTTCTCGCACCAGGACGAGCTGCTGAAATGGTGTCGGCAGCCTGTACGATACATGCAATCAGAGTTTCCGGTTCTACATCGCCATGATGTGATTCCACCGCATTGATAACGGTTGCAGATTCTTTGTACTTTTTACAGAGATCTGCACCAATCTGCACATGAGATCCTTCAATTTCATGGTCAATGGACTTGCCAATATCATGTAATAAACCGGCACGTTTTGCCATACGGATATCCACACCGATTTCCCCTGCTAAAAGACCTGACAACTGTGCAACTTCGATAGAATGCTTCAATGCGTTCTGACCATAACTGGTACGGAACTTCATTCTACCAAGCAGACGGATCAGTTCAGGGTGAATTCCATGTACTCCTACCTCTAATGCTGCTGCTTCGCCTTCTTCGCGAATCATTGTCT
>CAKRVB010000029.1 GCA_934408725.1 uncultured Marvinbryantia sp. | reverse complement strand
CCTGTGAAGCTGGCTCTTCACGATATCATAGATAAATTAAAGCTCTAAAAATCTACCAAAAAAATTATAAGGAGGTAAATATGGGAGATTTTAAGTTAACCACAATTGAAGAAAACGAAGCGATTACCAATCGACTTCTCGAGACTGGCGCAAAGGTTGGCGCAGACTCATGGCAGCTCAGAGTAAAGAACCAGACTCCACACTGTAAGTTTGGTGAACAGGGCGTATGTTGCCGTATCTGTTCTATGGGACCATGTCGTATTACACCAAAGGCTCCACGCGGAATCTGCGGCTGCGATGCTCATGGTATTGTAGGACGTAACTTCCTGAGATTTACAGCAGGTGGCGCAGCTACTCACTCTGATCATGGACGTGAAATCTGTAACACTCTGTATCATGCAAAACCAGAAGGTCCTTACAAAGTAAAAGATCCAGAGAAACTGATCCGCATTGCGAAAGAATGGGATGTAGAGACAGAAGGAAAAGATATCTATGATCTGGCTCATGAAGTAGCTCTTATGGCTATGCAGGAATATGGTAAAGTATTCGGATATCAGAACTGGGTTAAGAGAGCTCCACAGCATACACAGGATCTGTGGGAAAAAGCAGAGATCACTCCACGTGCCGTTGACCGCGAAGTATCCTGCGCTCTTCATATGACTCATATGGGTAACACATGTAAACCGGAAGCACTGGTTCGTCAGGCTCTTCGTAACGGTCTGTCTGATGGATGGGGCGGATCTATGACAGGTACAGAATTCTCTGACGTACTGTTTGGTACACCTACTCCAATCGAAACAGAAGCTAACCTTGGCGTTATGGTTGCTGAGAACGTAAACATTGTTGTACACGGACATGACCCAAGCCTTTCCGAACTGATCTGTGAATATGCAGATGATCCGGAAATGATCGCATACGCAAAATCCAAAGGTGCAAAAGGCATCACCGTATCTGGTGTATGTTGTACATCAAATGAAGTTGCAATGCGTCGTGGTATTCCAATGGCTGGTAACTTCTTACAGCAGGAAAACGTTGTTCTGACAGGTGCCTGTGAAGCCATCGTTGTTGACGTACAGTGTATCTTCCCGGCACTCGGACCTCTGAGCAAATGTTTCCACACCAAGTTTGTGACCACATCTCCGATCTGCCAGATGCCAGATTCTGATTTTGTAAGATTCGAAGCTGATACAGCAGGCGAGAATGCAAAAGCAATCGTTAAGATGGCAATTGACAACTTCGTAAACAGAAAACCAGAACTTGTTTACATACCAGATACCAAACAGAAAGCTACTGTTGGTTACTCTCTGGAAGCAATCGTTAAGACCCTGGATGGCGTTACCAACTCTCAGGTTGATGAGACTGGAACAACCAAACCATTACTGCAGTGTGTAACATCTGGTGTACTTCGTGGCGCAGTTGCTATGGTTGGATGCAACAACCCTAAAGTAAGACCAGACTACATGCATGTAGAACTGATGAAGAAGCTGATCGCAAATGATATCGTGATCATTGCTTCTGGATGTTCTGCTCAGGCTGCTGCAAAAGCCGGTCTGATGGACAAGGCAGCAAAAGATCTCTGTGGTGCAGGTCTGAAGAGAGTCTGTGAACTGGCAGATATCCCTCCAGTACTTCATATGGGATCCTGTGTAGATATCAGCCGTATGATGATGCTGGCAGCTCAGCTGTCCAAGGATTCCGGACTGAACATTTCTCAGCTTCCGGTTGTTGGATGTGCTCCTGAATGGATGTCTGAAAAAGCGGTATCTATCGGAAACTACGTAGTGGCTACAGGTCTTGATACCTTCCTTGGTGTTGATCCTTATGTATCCGGTTCTGATCAGATGTGCGAACTGCTTACTAACGGCGTAAGAGACTGGGTTGAAGCTGCTTACACAGTAGAAAAAGACCTGGATAAACTGGGCGATCTGATGATCGAAAGAATCGAAGAAAAACGTGCTGCTCTTGGAATCTAATTTCCCGGAACTTTAATACGGACAGGCGCTCCGTTAAAAACGGAGCACTGCCGTTTAGATCGAAACAATGACTGAAAATAAAGGTGGATGAATTACAATGAAAATAGCTGTAACTGGTAAAGGTGGAGTCGGAAAAACAACATTTGCTGCAACGCTTGCGCGGCTGTATGCAGATGAAGGTAAACAGGTTCTGACAGCAGATGTCGATCCTGATGCGAACCTTGGACTGGCTCTTGGCTTTTCACAGGAGGAAATCGATCAGATCGTACCCATTACGAAAATGCGTAAACTGGTACAGGAACGTACCGGAGCATCTGATGACAATAAATTTTATAAACTGAACCCGATGGTGAGTGACATTCCGGATAAATATGCAAAAACATGTAATGGCGTTAAGCTTCTGGTTCTGGGAACTGTAGATACCGCTAACAGCGGATGTGTCTGCCCGGAACATGTGATCTTGAAGAGAATCATCAATCATCTCGTATTACGAAGCGATGATGTAGTCATTCTGGATATGGAAGCAGGCCTGGAGCATCTGGGACGTGGAACTACAGAGGGGATGGATCAGTTTGTTGTTGTTATTGAGCCTGGTGCAAGAAGTATTCAGACATACCGTAATGTAAAGCGTCTGGCAAATGAGCTGGGTGTAAAAAAGGTGAATGTTGTCGCAAATAAAGTCAGGGACGAAGAAGACGAAGAATTCATCAGAAGCCAGATACCAGAAGAAGACTTGCTTGGATTTATTCACTATAATAAAGAAGTGATTGATGCGGATCGAAAGGGTAGTTCCCCGTATGACTTCAGCAAAACAGCTGTAGATGAAATACGGGCGATCAAAGAAAAAATGGATGCACGATCCATAAAATGATTTAGGAGGATAAAATAATGACATTATTTGATGTTGTATTTGCTGGAAATGACGCTGTCTTTGGAATGACAGAAAAAGCAATCGATGATGCGATTGCAGCAAACGGTGCTGATAAAGCCGTTGCGCTTCCTGATACTGCATACAGCCTTCCATGCTACTATGCTGTAACAGGTACAAAGGTTGGAAATCTTGGAGAAATGAAAGCTGCTCTTGGTGTTGTAAAGACACTGATGACAAGAGAAAAAAGACTGAATGACGTATTTATGTCAGGTGTTGCTACTGCTCTCTGTGCAGAATTTATCGAAACTCTGAAATATATGGATGGAGCAACTCCATACGAAGCACCTTGCTACGGCCATCTTGGTGATGCCATTATCCGTGAACTTGGTGTACCTCTTGTAACTGGAGATATCCCAGGTGTTGCTGTTATCCTTGGCGCAGCTCCAACAGCTCAGGAAGGTGTTGACCTTGTAAAATCTTACCAGGCACAGGGTATTCTGGTAACTCTGGTTGGCGGAATCATCGACCAGTGTGAAGAACTTGGATACAAGACAGGCGCTAACGTACGTGTCATCCCTCTTGGAAAAGACGTTACATCTGTAATCCATGTTGTATCTGTAGCAGTCAGAGCAGCTCTGATCTTCGGTAACATTCAGCCAGGAGATGCTGCAGGACTGATGAAATACACAATGGAACGTGTACCTGCATTCGTAAATGCATTCGCTCCTCTGAACGAAGTTATCGTAGCATGTGGTGCAGGCGCTATCGCTCTTGGATTCCCTGTAATCACAAACGACCAGCCTACCGTAGATGCTGTAAACGGCCGTGTACCGAAGAGCCTGATCGTTCAGGAAGATATCAGCAAATTCAATGCAACTTCTCTGGAAGCCAGAGATATCAAGATCAAGATTACAAACATTGACATCCCTGTAGCATTCGCTTCTGCATTTGAAGGTGAAATTATCCGTCGTGGTGATATGCAGGTTGAATTCGATGGTTCCCGTGTTGACTGTTTCGAACTTGTTCAGACCAAAGAAGCATCTGAGATCGAAGACCACAAGATCGAAGTCATTGGACCGGATATCGATGAATTTGAAGTTGGAAGCAAACATTCCATCGGTTATGTAGTTGAAGTAGCAGGAAAGAGCATGCAGGCAGACTTCGAATCCGTATTCGAACGTAAATTCCACTCTTACCTGAACTGCGTAGAAGGTATGATGCATACAGGTCAGCGTGATATGATCCGTATCCGTATCAGCAAAGATACTTTCAATGCTGGATTCAGAGCAAAACACATCGGTGAAGTTCTTTACGCAAAGGTTAAGAATGAATTCGCTGCAGTAGTAGATAAATGCCAGGTTAAGGTATACACAGACGCTGAAAAATGTACAGAACTTCGTCACAACCTTGCAATTCCTGCATTTGACAAACGTGATGAACGTCTTACATCCATGACAGATGAATCTGTAGACGTATATTACAGCTGTATCATGTGCCAGGCATTCTCACCAAGTCACGTATGTGTTGTTACTCCGGAACGTCTGGGTCTGTGCGGTGCTGTTTCATGGCTGGATGCAAAAGCAACAAACGAGCTGGATCCTCAGGGACCATGCCAGATCATCACAAAAGAAAAAGTAATCGATGAAAGAATCGGTGAATACGAAGATGTTAACGAAGCAGTTCGTAAGTTCTCCCAGGGTGCTCTGGAAGACGTATCACTGTACTCCATCATTGAAAAACCTATGACATCCTGTGGATGCTTCGAATGTATCTGTGGTATTGAACCACTTTCCAACGGTGTATGTATCGCTAACCGTGAATACGCTGGTATGACACCAATCGGTATGACATTCTCTGAACTGGCATCTATGACAGGTGGTGGTGTTCAGACACCTGGTTTCATGGGTCATGGTAAACACTTCATCGCTTCCAAGAAGTTCATGAAGGCAGAAGGCGGTGTGGCAAGAATCGTATGGATGCCAAAAGAACTGAAAGAAACAGTAGCAGAAAGATTAAATGAAACTGCTAAGGAACTTTATGGAATTGAAAACTTCACAGATATGATCGGTGATGAAACAGTTGCAGAAGATCCTGAAACATTACTGGCATTCCTGGAAGAAAAGGGACATCCGGCTCTTACCATGGAACCAATGATGTAATTTCTATATTTTCCACAAAGGAAAACAGGCATATATTGCGGAAAAGGATGCAAATTGCATTTGATTCTTATACAAAAATCATAAATCGAAATGCAAGTAGCACAAATGCTTGATTTTCTGGGAAAATATGTATATAATAAGGAAGAATTATTGTTAAAATAGACACAAACTGACTGCATAAGAACAATATGCGGTCAGTTTGTGGCGGTTGAAAACTGAAGGAGGAAATTGAAAAATGCCGTTCACAGCAAAATCAGGAAAATTTAATGCCAGCATTAAAACTGTTACAATCGGAACAGGTGACAAAGCGATCACACTTGGTGGCGAAAATGCACTTCCATTACAGAGCTTCGATGCTCCATTTGCAAATGCTCCAAAAGTAGGTATTGAAATTACAGACTTTGGTATGGAACATGAGCCAGAATGCATTCAGAAGTATTATGAAGGATGTTCAACAATTGCAGAAATCGCTAAAAAAGCAGCTTCTTTTGAAGGTGTTGATTTCTTAAGCTTCCGTCTGGAAGGTGGAGATCCTAATGGTGCAAACAAATCCACAGAAGAACTGATCGGTCTTGTAAAAGAAGTTGCAGAAGCAGTGGATCTTCCACTTGTTATTTCCGGAAGCAAGAATGCAGAAAGAGATGCAGAACTTCTTGGTAAAGCAGCAGAAGCAGTTCAGGGTAAAAATGCTCTGATCCTTGCAGCAAAAGAAGAAAACTACAAAACAGTTGGTGCAGCAGCAGGCCTTGCGTACAGTCAGGTAGTTGGTGCAGAATCATCTGTTGATATCAACCTTGCAAAACAGTTAAACGTATTATTAAGTCAGTTAGGTGTAAAACCGGAATCTGTTGTTATGAATGTAGGTACAGCAGCAGCCGGATACGGATATGAATATGTTGCATCCACCATGCAGCGTATCAAATCTGCAGCTCTGTCTCAGAACGATGCACAGCTTCAGATGCCTATCATTACTCCAGTTGCATCTGAGACATGGTCTACAAAAGAAGCAACACAGGCAGAAGCAGATACACCAGAATGGGGAGATCAGGAAAGACGTGGTATCGATATGGAAGTTGAAACTGCAGCAGCAGATTTAGCTTGTGGTTCTGATGCCGTAATCTTAAAACATCCTGTATCCGTAGCAACTGTTTCCAAACTGATCAAAGAATTAGTTTAATCACTGTTTAAGGAGGATAAAAGACAATGGCATTAAAAGGTCTTGATATTTTTAAATTATCACCAAAGAAAAACTGTAAAGAATGTGGAAGCCCGACATGTATGGCTTTCTGTATGAAGGTTGCTCAGGGTGCTGCTGATATCAGCGCATGCCCTTACTTCTCAGAAGATGCAAAGGCTCAGTTATCTGAAGCTACAGCACCTCCAATGAAGAGCATCAAAATCGGTACTGGCGCAGAAGAAATGGTTCTCGGTGGAGAAACCGTTATGGAACGTCATGAAAAAACATTCGTTAACAAAACAAGATATGCAGATTCTCTTTGCAACTGCATGGATGAAGCTACCATTGAAGCAAAACTTGCAGAAGTTCCGAAGGTTGATTATGACCGTATCGGTGAGAGAATGTATGCAGAACTGATTTATGTAAATTACTCTGCAGAAGGTTCTTATGATTATGTAGAACTTGTAAAGAAAGCTGCTGCACTTGGCAGAACTCTGGTACTGGGATGTACAGATGTAGAAGTAGCAAAAGCTGCTCTGGCTGTATGTAAAGACAGCAAACCAGTTCTGAATGGTGCTACACCAGCCAACTACGCTGATATGAACGCAGTTGCTACAGAAGCAGGTGTTGTTCTTGGTGTCAGCGGAGCTGATATGAACGAAATCTATGATACAGTAAAAGCACTGGAAGGACTTGGAAACAAGAACCTGGTAATTGATACCACAGGCGCTACTGTAAAAGAAACATTTGCAAATACTGTACAACTTCGTAAAGCTGCAATCAAAGATGGCGACAGAACATGTGGTTACCCATCTATCGTAAACCTTGTAAAAGTAGCAAAAGATGATCTGCATCTGCAGGCTGCTCTGGCTGCTATCTTTACAATCAAATACGGTTCTATCGTTGTTATGCAGGAAATTACTTATTCTGAAGCACTTCCTCTGTATGGTCTGCGTCAGAATATCTTCACTGACCCTCAGAAGCCAATGCGTGTAGAACCAGGTATCTACGCTCTGAACGGTGCAGATGAGAACTCTATTTGTCTGACAACTGTTGACTTCGCTCTTACATACTTCCTGGTATCCGGAGAACTGGAACGTTCAGGAGTACCTGTAAACCTGATCATCAGTGATGCAGGCGGACTTTCTGTACTGACTGCATGGGCAGCTGGAAAACTTTCTTCTTCTTCTATCGAAAAATTCTGGAAAGAAGCTGATATCGAAGGCAAGATTAAGAACCGTAAGCTGATCATCCCAGGTAAGGTTGCAGTTCTGAAGGGTGAAATCGAAGCAAAACTGCCAGGATGGGAAGTTATCATCGCTCCAAGAGAAGCAGTAGAACTGGTTAAATTCCTGAAAGATATGCAGGCAAACGGAGAAGCTTAAGAGTATTTGACATTTGTGCAGTAATCAATGAAATAGTTATAAAAATTAAACTATAAGGAGGCTACAAAAATGGCAAAATTTATTACAATCGGAGAAAGACTTTCTACTACAGCACCAGCAGTAAATAAAGCTTTCACAGAAAGAGATGAAGAACCGATCCTGAAGAGAGCAAAACAGCAGCTGGACGCTGGAGCAGTTTATCTGGATGTAAACATCGGACCTGCTGAAAGCGATGGAGAAGATCTGATGAAATGGGCAGTTCAGTTACTTCAGAGCAATTTCGACAATGTTCCTCTGGCACTGGATACAGCAAATAAGAAAGCGATCGAAGCTGGTATTTCTGTATACAACCGTTCCAAAGGAAAACCAATCGTTAACTCTGCTGATGCAGGAAGCCGTATCGAATACGTTGACCTGGCAGCTGCAAACGATGCTATCGTTATCGCTCTTTGCAACGCTGAAGGTATTGCAAAAGACAATGATGAACGTATGGGATACTGCCAGACTCTTCTGGAAAGAGGTATGGAACATGGTATGGAAGCTGAAGATCTGTGGTTTGACCCATTATTCCTGGTTGTAAAGGGAATGCAGGACAAACAGATGCAGATTCTTGAATTTATCAAGATGCTGTCTGATATGGGTCTGAACTCTACAGGTGGTCTGTCAAACAACAGTAATGGTATGCCAAAGACCATCCGTCCAATCATGGACTCTGCTCTGGTAGCTATGGCTATGATGCAGGGACTTACTTCTGCAATCGTTAACCCTAACGACCTGAGACTGATGGAAACCATCAAATCCTGTGATGTATTCAGAGGAAACACTCTGTACGCAGATTCTTATCTGGAGATCTAATAAATGTATAAGGTTACATTTAAGTTTGAGAACAGCGAAGACGTGATCGTCTTCGCTGCTCTTGGTGAAAACCTTCTTGAGGTAGCGAGAAAAACAAACGTAGCTATCGATGCCCCATGTAACGGAAATGCAGCCTGCGGAAAATGCAAGGTACGTCTTCTTGGCGGCGAACTGAATTCGAAGAAAACTCATCATATTACAGATGAAGAGTATGCAGGTGGTTGGAGGTTGGCCTGCTGTAGTAAGATATGCGCAGATGTAGAGATAATGGTTCCGGATATCGCATCTGCCTATAAGAGCCGAATGAAAGTGGCTGATTTAAGTTCACCGGACGAGATAAAGATATTTGACGATTTAAAGAAACAGGTTACAGAAGCCGGTATTACACTGAAGAATGATATGAAAATTGTATCATTAAAAATGAGTGAACCGACTCTGGATGATACGATGCCGGATAACGAACGTTTCACCCGTGCACTTCGTGCAGAAACAGGAGTAAATGTTATTCGAATATCCTATACAGCTTTGAATAAACTTGCCTTTGTATTGCGGGAAAGTCATTTTGATATTCAGGTTGTGTTGCGTGAGACTGAAAAGGACCTGTTTGTGTATGATGTTTTTGAAAAAGAAAAAAATGTAATTGTAGGTGGTATGGCTGTAGATATAGGTACTACGACTGTCTCTGCAATTATTATCGATATGCTGACAGGAGAGATCCTTGCCAAAGGATCAGCTGGAAACGGTCAGATTCGTTATGGTGCGGATGTTATCAACCGTATCATTGAATCCGGCAAACCTGGCGGACGCGAAAAATTGCAGAAAGCAGTGATTGATGAGACGATTAATCCTTTGATCGATACTATGTGTAAACAGGCACATCTGGATCATTCTCAGCTCTATCGTCTGTGTATTGCGTCCAACACTACCATGAATCATCTGCTATTAGGTGTATTTGCAGATCCGGTACGTATGGAGCCGTTTGTACCGTCTTTCTTTAAGACAAATTCTGTCTACGCCTATAATATAGGAATCAAGGTGAATCCAGATGCACATATTATTTTAGCTCCGAATATCGGCAGTTATGTAGGCGGTGATATCACGGCCGGCACTTTTGTAAGCATGGTATGGAATAAACCGGAATTTTCCCTGTTTATTGACCTTGGTACAAATGGAGAGATTGTTTTCGGCAATTCAGACTTTATGTTCAGCTGTGCATGTTCCGCAGGTCCTGCCTTTGAAGGTGGAGATATCAGCTGTGGTATGCGTGCAACAGATGGAGCAATTGAAGCTTGTACGATTGATGAAGAGACAATGGAGCCTGCTTATTCTGTAGTTGGTGATCCAGGCACAAAGCCGGTTGGTATCTGTGGTTCTGGTATTATTGATATCATTGCAGAACTGTTCCGCTGTAAAATTATCAGTCCGAAGGGTAAATTTATCCGAGAAGGTAAGAGAGTTCGTCATGATGAACATGGTATGGGCTCTTATGTGATTGCATTCCAGGAAGAAGCTGGTTCTGTCAAAGATGTTGAGATCACAGAAGTAGACATTGACAGCTTCATTCGTGCTAAGGGTGCTATCTTCTCAGCTATTCGTACTATGTTGTCCTATTGTGATTTTGATGTGTCTATGATTGAGCATGTGTACGTAGCAGGCGGTATCGGAAGCGGTATTAATATGCAGAATGCTGTTCGTATCGGAATGTTCCCGGATGTACCACTGGAATTATACGAATATATTGGTAATTCTTCTCTGGTGGGAGCTTATGCAATGCTGTATTCTACAGAATCTGAACAGAAAGTATACGAGATTGCTCAGAATATGACGTATATTGAATTGAGTAATATTAATGCTTATATGGATGAATTTGTGGGGGCATGTTTCCTGCCACATACAGATTCTGCCCTGTTTCCAAGCATTGTATGATTTGTATGAATAGTTTGTAATTTTTTTCACAGGATGTCGGATAAATGTCTGACATCCTGTTGCTTTATCTATCGGTTTTGTGATAGAATAGACAAAAAGAGTAAAGAAGTATGAATGAGGATAAAAGATGAATTTAGATTATGCAAAGAATAGTATAGAAGAGGTACCTTTCGGTCAGTATCTGGAGCAGTTTCAGGCACTGGATCCGGAGGAAGCATCTACACGAACGGGCATTCCTTATGACAGTGAGCGCAAGTGTTTTACAATGCGTATGCTGCAGAAGACATACGAGATTAGCTGGCCGGATTGTAATGTGATATGTCTGGATAAGACAGAAGATACTTATGCAATAATGGAAGAGGCTGTGGATGCAAAGATATTTGCCATTCGCTATTTATTAAATGGGGTTCAGTCAGCTTCCACCGGAAAGTATCTGACCTATCGGGAACTTCCAAGCGGTGATCTGTATTTCCAGCAGTTCCAGGGAAGATGTCTGATGCGGCTTGCCTATGGATTTGGATTCAAACTGGAAAAATTTGCAGATATTTTTGAACGCCTTGGGGCAAAAAAACTGACATACGGAGATGTTTCTTATGAGATCGAATTTATCAATGGTCATTTTGTAAGATTTATTCTCTGGGCAGGTGATGACGAATTTCCACCGTCATCTCAGATCTTATTTTCTGATAATTTCCCGCTGTCATTTGAAACCTATGATCTGGCAGTAGTTGGAGATATAAGTATTACCACATTAAAAAAAATGCAGTAAATGGAGGATGAATTATGGGATTTTCTACAGTACCATGTAATGAATTTGTGGAAGTATTAGCATCAAAGGCACCTGTTCCAGGTGGCGGCGGCGCTTCTGCCCTGGTTGGAGCGATCGGAACAGCCCTTGGAAATATGGTTGGAAGCTTAACCGTTGGTAAGAAAAAATATGCTGAAGTAGAAGAAGAAATGTGGGAACTGAAAGGCAAATGTGATCAGCTTCAGAAAGACTTTCTTCGTCTGATCGAAAGAGATGCAGAAGTATTCGAGCCTCTTTCCAAAGCATATGGTATGCCAAGAGAGACAGAAGAAGAAAAGGCGGAGAAAGCACGTGTAATGGCCATTGTATTAAAAGATGCCTGCTCTGTTCCAATGGAGATCATGGAGAAATGCTGTGAGGCCATTGATATCATTGCTGAGTTTGCAGCAAAAGGATCTACTCTTGCAATCAGTGATGCAGGAGTTGGTGTGGCGTTTGCAAAAGCAGCATTAAAAGGTGC
The DNA here is from genome assembly GCA_934408725.1 of uncultured Marvinbryantia sp. Lineage (GTDB taxonomy): Bacteria > Bacillota > Clostridia > Lachnospirales > Lachnospiraceae > Marvinbryantia. The sequence continues at coordinate 22,836 of CAKRVB010000029.1, read as the reverse complement.
CAGCCTGAACGTATATATTAATACCAAGTCTATGGCAGATAAAGAACTGGCAGCTCAGCTGAATGCAAAATGTGACAAGATGCTGGAAGACTATACAGCAAAAGCAGATCAGATTTTTGACAGTGTATTAGGCCGTTTAAAATAATAAGAGTTGTGAAAGGAGCTATTATGGCAAAACAGTTATTAGGTAAAGAGGTTACCGCAGCATTAAACGAAAGAATTAAAGCTAATGTGGCAGCATGCCAGGAAAAGGGAGTAAATCCTACTCTTTGTATCATTCGTGTGGGAGAAAATCCAAGCGATATCTCCTATGAAAAAGGTGCAACCAAACGTTGTGAGACACTGGGAGTTGCATGTGAAAAGATTCTTCTTCCAGAAGATGTGACACAGGAAGAACTGCTTGCAACGATCGATAAAGTAAATAAAGATGCTCATATTCATGGCGTCCTGTTATTCCGTCCATTACCAAAGCATCTGGATCAGGCAGTAATCGAGAATGCACTTGCACCGGAGAAAGACGTAGACTGCATGACAGATCTGTCCATGTCTGGCGTATTCACCGGAAAGAAGATTGGTTTCCCTCCTTGTACACCACAGGCTTGTATGGAGATTCTGGATCACTATCAGATCGACTGCACCGGTAAGAAGGCTGTTGTGATTGGACGAAGCCTGGTAGTTGGAAAACCTGCAGCTATGATGCTGGTAAAGAAGAACGCTACCGTAACGATTTGTCATACAAAGACCGTAGATATGCCATCCGTAGCACGTGAAGCAGATATCATTATTGTTGCAGCCGGACGTGCCGGTGTAGTTGGTGCGGAATATGTCAGAGAAGGCCAGACAGTCATCGACGTAGGAATCAATGTCAATGCAGAGGGCAAATTATGTGGCGATGTTGATTATGCTACAGTAGAGCCAATCGTAGATGCCATTACACCTGTTCCTGGCGGAGTAGGAAGTGTTACCACTTCCGTGCTGGTAGGACATGTAGTGGAAGCAGCTATGAGAACTTTAGCATAAGCCTTTATGAAGAAATGACGGAAAAAGAGACAGCCGGGATTCCCCTGACTGTCTTTTATCCTTTTTGGAAGATCAATTGGAAAGAGAGAAATAAGGGAGAAGCGATGAAACAAAGCAAAAAGAGATTAACATGGTGTTGTCTGTGTTTTTTCTGTATTTTGATGATAAATTCTTCTTCTGTGTTGGCTGCAGGCAGACAGACAACCATAAAAGAACTGCTACAGACCGGACTTCAGCCGGTAGGAAGTACCATGTATGTATGGGGTGGCGGATGGAGCAGAAATGGTGCCAGCAAAGAAGCCAGACGTCTGGGAGTAAGTACATCCTGGAAAAAGTTTTACAAAAAGCAGAAAAAAGGTTATAACTATCGTAAATATCTGTATCAGTCATCCAAAGGCCTGGATTGTTCCGGGTATATTGGATGGTGTATTTATAATGTGCTGGAAGAAACCGATGGAAAGAAAGGTTATGTGCTGTATGCACAGAACATGGCACGCAATTATGCCAGTCGTGGATGGGGAACTTTTACGAAACGATCGAAAGTAAAGAATTATAAAGCAGGAGATATTATGAGTACTCCGGCCGGTCATGTTTATATGGTGATTGGATCCTGTAAAGATGGAAGTGTCGTTTTCCTTCATTCCAGTCCACCTGGTGTGACCTTGTGCGGAACCACAACTCCGTCTGGAAAGACCAACAGCCAGGCAGTAAAACTGGCAAGGAAATATATGAAAAAATACTATCCAGCCTGGTATAAAAAGTTCGGTGACTGCAGTCGGGGCATTTCTTATCTGACAGACTATCATCAGATGCGGTGGGATATATCCGGCAAATCTGTGATGACAGATCCAGATCATTACCGGAAGAAGAGTGCCGAACAGATCTTAAAAGATCTGTTCCGAAAAAAGTAGAAAAACTGGTTTAATAAAAAATTGTTAAAAAAATTACATAATTCAATTGACAAACTGGTAGTGTTGCACTATACTATGAGTGTGTAATTGAATATTACTTTATTAAGTGCATGAGCAATCATGAAAAGGGAATTTGGGTGAGAATCCCAAGCGAACTGGTCACTGTAATCAGGGAGTAGGTCCAACAGCCATTGCATAACCCTAAGATGTGAGAAGGCGGAACCATACGATGATCTGTAAGTCAGGAAACCTGCTTAATAAATGAGATGTGCTCCAGATACAGCGCAAGCATCCAACCAAACGACATCGTTTGTGAGACGTGACTGCATGGGTGAGCAGGCACATTTTTGTTCTAATGATGAATTAGAACTTTTGATTTGAATGGATGAATCTCAAGTAGGAGATTACACAAATACCTCCTTCATACCGGAGATTCTTGTTAATCCGCATAACAAGAGAACGGCATGAATCCCCGGCAGATCCGCAGCTGCCGGGGATTTTTTTACTCTTGATTATTTTTTATCAATTTGTCTATTTCTTTTGATTTCAATCCCGGATATATGTGAAAAGTGCACATTGACAAACATTTAACAATAGGGTAGAATACATTATAGTTAAATAATTAACAATTAAATATTTTAAAGGAGGAAACAGATGGCTGACAAAACAATCAAAAAGAACACCATTGAAACTCTGGAGGATCTGGAACTTGCGATGAAGGAACTTCGCGAAGCACAGAAGATTTTTTCTACCTACACACAGGAACAGGTGGATGCCATTTTTAAGGCAGCTGCCACAGCAGCCAATAAGGCACGTATTCCATTATCCAAAATGGCTGTAGAAGAGACTGGTATGGGTGTACTGGAAGACAAGGTAATCAAGAACCACTATGCGGCAGAATATATTTACAATGCCTATAAGAATACAAAGACCTGTGGTGTAATTGAAGAAGATCCTGTCTATGGTATTACCAAAATTGCGGAACCTCTTGGAGTGATTGCGGCAGTGATACCTACCACGAATCCTACGTCTACCGCTATTTTTAAGACGCTGATCTGTCTGAAGACACGAAATGGTATTATTATCAGTCCACATCCGCGGGCTAAGAACTGTACCGCAGCAGCTGCAAAGATTGTTTTGGATGCTGCAGTAGCAGCAGGTGCACCGGAAGGTATCATCAAATGCATTGATGTTCCATCCTTGGAACTGACCAATAAAGTGATGCAGGAAGCAGACTGTATACTGGCTACCGGCGGTCCGGGTATGGTGAAGGCAGCTTATTCATCCGGAAAGCCTGCACTGGGCGTAGGTCCTGGTAATACTCCTGTGATTATTGATGACACAGCAGATGTGAAGATGGCAGTGAACTCTATTATTCATTCCAAGACATTTGATAATGGTATGATCTGTGCATCGGAACAGTCTGTTACAGTTCTGGAAAGTGTATACAAGGCAGTAAAAGAAGAATTCAAGTACCGTGGCTGCTATTTCCTGAAAAAAGAGGAACTGGATAAGGTAAGATCCACGATCTTGATTAATGGTGCTTTAAATGCCAAGATTGTTGGTCAGAAAGCAGCTACCATTGCAAAGATGGCAGGAGTAGAAGTACCGGAAGAGACAAAGATCCTGATCGGTGAAGTGGATTCTGTAGATATCAGTGAACCATTTGCTCATGAGAAACTGTCTCCTGTTCTGGCTATGTACAAGGCTAAGACATTTGATGAAGCACTGGAAAAAGCTGCTCAGCTGGTAGCTGATGGCGGCTATGGCCATACATCATCTCTTTACATTAATGTAAATGAAAAAGAAAAAATGGCAAAGCATGCAGCTATGATGAAGACCTGCCGTATTTTGATCAATACTCCTTCCTCACAGGGTGGTATCGGAGATCTGTACAACTTCAGACTGGCTCCGTCTCTGACACTGGGATGTGGAAGCTGGGGTGGCAACTCTGTTTCTGAGAACGTGGGTGTCAGACATCTGATCAATATTAAGACCGTTGCAGAAAGGAGAGAAAACATGCTTTGGATGCGCACTCCGGAAAAGGTATATTTTAAGAAGGGCTGTACCCCTGTTGCCCTGGATGAACTGAAAAATGTCATGGGTAAGAAGAGATGCTTTATTGTTACTGACTCTTTCCTGTATAAGAATGGTTTTACAAAGAAGATAGAAGACAAACTGGATCAGATGGGTATTGTACATACCTGTTTCTCTGATGTAGAACCAGATCCGTCTCTGGCAAGTGCAAGAGCAGGGGCGGCAGCAATGAGAGCCTTCGAACCAGACTGTATTATTGCAATGGGCGGCGGATCTGCTATGGATGCCGGAAAAATCATGTGGGTATTATATGAAAATCCAGATGCAGATTTCTCAGAAATGTCCATGGATTTCATGGATATCCGTAAGAGAGTCTACACGTATCCTAAGATGGGAAAGAAAGCTTATTTTATCGCAATCCCTACTTCATCCGGTACCGGATCTGAAGTGACCCCATTTGCGATCATTACCGACCGTGAGACTGGAATCAAATGGCCGCTGGCTGATTATGAATTAATGCCGAATATGTCCATTGTAGATACTGACAATATGATGAGTGCACCAAAGGGTCTGACCTGTGCATCTGGTATTGATGTTATGACCCATGCCATTGAGGCCTATGTTTCCGTTATGGCATCTGATTATACGGACAGTCTTGCGCTTCGTGCGATCAAGCTGGTATTCGATTATCTTCCGAGAGCTTATAAAGATGGTAATGATGTAGAAGCAAGAGATCATATGGCAAATGCTTCCTGTATGGCAGGTATGGCTTTCGCCAATGCATTCCTGGGTCTGAACCATTCTCTGGCACATAAGCTGGGAGCATTCCATCATCTTCCTCACGGTATTGCAAATGCTCTGGTATTGTTAAACGTAATGCGCTATAACAGTGCTGAGGTGCCGACTAAGATGGGTACTTTCCCACAGTATCAGTATCCACATACCCTTCAGCGCTATGCAGAAATCGGAAGATATGTAGGGCTGACCGGTAAAAATGATCAGGAAGTATTTGAAAAACTTCTGGCAAAACTGGATGAACTGATGCGTACCATCGAGATCAAACCAACGATCAAAGAGTATAACATCGATGAAAAGAAGTTCCTGGATACTTTGGACGAGATGTCCGAACAGGCCTTTAATGACCAGTGTACCGGTGCCAACCCAAGATATCCATTGATTACGGAAATCAAAGAACTGTATCTGAAATCCTATTATGGAAAATAATCAGAACTAATCTGATCAAATTGAATCAGGGCTGTGAAAGCAGCTCTGATTTTTATTTTTGGAAATCTTTTGTTTTGTTCTTGACAAGTTTTGTATAATTGTATACAATTATACAAAACTTGTCAAGAACAAAACAAAAAATGAGGAGTAATCAATCATGGAAAACAGAAAAGTCAAAATGAATGAAAAGACCAATTTACTGGAATTGGAAGAACATATGTATCCACTGGTTGACGTACAGTCACCGAACGTATTCCGTAACCTTTTTCCTTACGATGAAGTACCGAAGATCGCATTTAATGACCGAGTTGTACCTCATCATATGCCAGATGATATCTGGATTACGGATACCACATTCCGTGATGGACAGCAGTCCAGAGAGCCTTATACGACAGAACAGATCGTAAGGATCTATGATTATTTTCATAAGCTGGGTGGCCCAAACGGTAAGATCCGTGCCTGTGAATTTTTCCTGTATAGTAAAAAAGACCGGGATGCTGTTGAAAAATGTCTGGAAAAAGGGTATCAGTTCCCGGAAGTAACCAGCTGGATTCGTGCCAATAAAAAGGATTTTCAGCTTGTAAAGGATATGGGCTTGAAAGAAACCGGTATTCTGGTCAGCTGTTCTGATTATCACATTTTTTATAAGATGAAGATGACTCGTTTTCAGGCCATGTTCCATTACCTGAGTATCGTAAGAGACTGTCTGGATATGGGAATCAGTCCAAGATGCCATCTGGAGGATATTACCAGAGCAGATATTTACGGTTATGTTATTCCATTTTGTCTGGAACTGATGAAGCTGTCGGAAGAATATAAGATTCCGGTAAAAGTTCGCTGCTGTGATACCATGGGATATGGAGTAAATTATCCAGGTGCTGTGATTCCGCGTTCCGTACAGGGTATCATTTACGGTATTATGACGCATGCAGGTGTACCTAGTGAAATGATTGAATGGCATGGACACAATGATTTTTATAAAGCTGTCAGCAATTCTACGACGGCATGGCTGTATGGGGCATCTGGTGTCAACTGTTCTCTGTTCGGTATTGGGGAACGTACCGGTAATACTCCTCTGGAAGCAATGGTATTTGAATATGCACAGCTGAGAGGAACTCTGGATGGTATGGATACGACTGTTATTACAGAGTTAAAGGAATACTATGAAAAAGAGATCGGATATACCGTTCCGTCCAGAACACCATTTGTTGGAAAGAACTTTAATGTAACCCGTGCAGGTATTCACGCAGATGGTCTTTTGAAAAATGAAGAAATCTACAATATTTTTGATACGGAAAAATTCCTGAACAGACCGGTTCTGGTTTCTGTATCTAACACTTCCGGACTTGCGGGTATTGCCCACTGGATCAATACCTATTATAAACTGCCGGCAGAAAAGAAGCTGGATAAGGAATGTGAACTGGTGAAGATGGTAAAAGTGTGGGTAGATCATGAATATGATGAAGGACGTGTAACAGTCATTACCGATGATGAACTGACGGATGTGATCGCTGACTGCTGCTCCAAATTAAATTATGACCTTATTTAGCAGGAGAGGAACATGGAAGAGCATTATTCTTTAGGCGGAAAAGTGTTTCAGCAGCTGAAAAACAGTATTCTCGCCGGTGAATTTGAAAATGGAGCAGAACTGCGGGAGATTGCCCTGGCTAAAAAACTGGGGGTCAGCCGGACCCCTGTCAGAGAGGCTCTCAGACAGCTGGAACAGGAAGGGCTGGTGGAGATTTATCCAAATCGAGGAGCCTACGTAAAGGGCATCACTTATAAAGATGTGGAAGATATTTTTCGTATCCGTGCACGTCTGGAAGGCCTCTGCGCGGAGATGGCAGTTTCTTCCATTACCCATGAACAACTGGATAAATTAGATGAGATTATTTTACTTTCCAAGTTTTATGAAGAAAAAAAGGATATGGAACATTTGCTGAAGATGGACAGTCAGTTTCATGAAGTGTTGTTTGAATCCTGTGGAAGTAAAATGCTGGAGCATCAGTTGAAAGATTACCACCAGTATGTGCAGAAAGCCCGGCTGCGCTCCCTGAAGCGTCAGGAGCGGGCCAAAAAATCAACACAGGAACATGAAGAGATTCTGCTGGCCATTAAGGATAAGGATGCCAAAAGAGCAGATGAGCTGGCGACCAGACATATCCTGAATGCTATTGCGAACATACGGCTGGAACATGAATCCTGACAGAAAGTGGAGGAATAGAACATGGATAAAATTGCAATGAAAACACCTCTGGTAGAGATGGATGGAGATGAGATGACCAGAATTCTCTGGGCCATGATCAAAGAGGAGCTTTTGCTTCCGTTTATTGATCTGAAGACAGAATATTATGATCTGGGGCTTGAAAACAGAGACGCGACCAATGATCAGGTGACCATAGACAGTGCTGAGGCCACCAGAAAATATGGGGTAGCTGTGAAGTGTGCCACCATCACACCGAATGCTGCCCGCATGAAGGAATATCATTTGAAAGAAATGTGGAAGAGTCCAAATGGAACGATTCGTGCGATTCTGGATGGTACGGTTTTCCGTACACCGATCATCGTAAAAGGGATTGAGCCAAATGTCCGTACCTGGAAAAAGCCAATCACGATTGCACGACATGCTTATGGGGATGTCTATAAAGCAGTAGAGATGAAGGTTCCTGGTCCTGGAAAAGCAGAACTGGTGTTTACCGGAGAAGATGGAACCGTTATGAAAGAGACGATTCATGAATTCAAGGGAGCGGGTGTTATTCAGGGTATGCATAATCTGAATAAATCCATTGAAAGCTATGCGAGAAGTTGTTTTGCATATGCTCTGGATACCAGACAGGATCTGTGGTTTGCAACAAAAGATACGATTTCAAAAAAATATGATCATACGTTTAAAGACATTATGCAGGAGATCTACGAAAAAGAGTATGAAGAGAAGTTCAAGGCAGCCGGCATTACCTACTTCTATACACTGATCGATGATGCGGTAGCACGGGTTATGAAGTCTGAAGGCGGCTATATCTGGGCCTGCAAGAACTATGACGGTGATGTGATGAGTGATATGATTTCCTCTGCATTTGGCTCTCTGGCTATGATGACATCTGTATTAGTTTCACCGGAAGGAAACTATGAATATGAAGCGGCGCATGGAACGGTACAGAGACATTATTATAAGCATCTGAAGGGAGAAGAGACCTCCACCAATTCAGTTGCAACGATTTTTGCATGGAGCGGGGCCTTAAGAAAACGGGGCGAACTGGATCAGATTCCGGAACTAATGACATTTGCAGATAAACTGGAAAAAGCGACCCTGGATACGATTGAGAGTGGAAAGATGACCAAAGATCTTGCTTTGATTACCACCATAGAACATCCAACTGTGCTGAACAGTAAAGAGTTTATTCTGGCTATTCGTGAGACACTGACTCAAAATAACTAATGGAAAAACAGATTGAAAACGCAGTGACGGGAAAAGAGTGCTCTTTCTCATCGCTGCGTTTCTTTTTGGCGTTATTGATTTTTACATAAGGGATTCCCAGACTTCATATAGTGCTTCCAGTTTGTTGGCATTTTCTGTTTTCTCTTTATTCAGCTCCATACATTTTGCAACGTCTGTATAGACAGATTCCAGGCACATCTGTTCATCAATTTCCTGATTTCTGGCTTCCAGCTTCTGAATCTGATCTTCTGTTTTTTTCAGATCATTCTGGCGTTTGCGTTCACGGGCCTGTTCTTCTTTTCGTTTCTGCCATTCATCTTTTCCGCTGGAGACAGCAGTGGCAGCATTACTTTGCTCAACAGAGGAGACAGAAGTCTCCGGGGCATAAATTCTGGTCAGTTCCTCTCGCTTCTCCAGATAATAGTCATAGTTACCAATATAGTTCACCAGCGTATTTCCGGTCAGATCCAGAATTCTGCTGGCGGTCTGATTGATAAAATAACGGTCATGGGAGACATATAGTACAGTTCCTGTGTATTGATTCAGAGCATGCTCCAGAATCTCTTTGGAAACAATATCCAGGTGGTTGGTTGGCTCATCCAGAATCAGGAAGTTGGCTTCTGAGAGCATCAGTTTAGCCAGGGAAACACGTCCACGTTCACCACCGCTTAAGTCTTTGATCTGTTTAAAGACATCATCTCCGGTAAAGAGAAAGGCGGCCAGGGTGTTTCGGATCTCGGTATTGGTCAGAGTTGGATAATCGTCAGCAATTTCTTCAAACAGGGTCTTCTCCATATGAAGTACATGATGTTCCTGATCGTAATATCCAATGTGCACCTTGCTTCCCAGGGTAAAGGATCCGGCATCTGCCTCAATGACGGAATTGATAATCTTCAGGATCGTAGTTTTTCCGGTTCCGTTATTCCCGATAATCGCAACTTTTTCGCCACGTTTCACAGAAAAATTCAAGTCAGAGAACAGTTGCTGGCTGTCAAAGGCTTTGGAAAGATGTTCTACTTTTAGAACGTCTTCTCCGCTTTCTACCCTTGGATGGAGCTGAAGATGAATCTCAGAATTTAATTCTGTCGGTTTTTCCAGACGATCAATTTTGTCCAGCATTTTTTCCCGGCTTTCTGCCCGTTTGATACTTTTTTCCCGGTTAAAGGATTTTAGCTTGGCGATCACCTGTTCCTGGTGTTTGATTTCCTGTTGCTGATTCATCCATGCTTTCAGCTGTGCGTCCCGCAGCATCGCTTTTTTCGCTGCATAATCGGAATAGTTTCCGAGAAAAACGGTAGCATGCCCGTTATCCAGTTCCACTACCTTAGTGACTACTTTATTCAGGAAATACCGGTCATGCGCTACAATTATCACGGCACCCTGATAGTTGAGAAGGTATGTCTCCAGCCAGGCAATGGAATTCATATCCAAATGGTTGGTTGGCTCATCCAGCAGAATAATATCCGGTTTGGAGAGCAGCAGTTTACCAAGTGCTACACGGGTCTTTTGCCCACCGGAAAGAGTAGCCACAGATTTGTCAAATTCACTTTCTTCAAATCCAAGACCCTTTAATACACCGATCAGTTCACTTTTATAGGCATATCCGTTCTGGTTCTCGAATTCGGTGCTCAGACGGTGATAAAGCTCCAGGGTGGCAGTCAGTTCTTCGCCCTGCTGGTGTTTCATATCCAGTTCCAGGGAACGAATCTTTTCTTCCATTTCGATAATCTCTTTTTTTACTTCCAGAAGCTCTTCATATATAGTATGTTCCCCGGATACTGCTTCATGCTGCGCAAGGTATCCGATCGTAGCACCTCTGGAAAGGGTAACTTCACCGCTGTCAGCAGAGAGCTGGTTCATGATGATCTTCAGCAGAGTGGATTTGCCGGCTCCGTTGATGCCGACGATTGCTGTTTTTTCCCGTTCTTCCACATGAAAAGAAACGTCTTTTAAAATCTGTTTTACGCCAAAGGCTTTGTCTATATGGTTACATGAAAGTATCATAATTCACATCCTATCATTATTCTGTCATTTATTTACCTGCTACAGTTTATCATATTCCTTGAATTTACTCTAGCTTTTTTGCAGAAAATGCAGTAATATATAACATTGAAACAGATACACAGGAGGAGTTCGTATGAAGAAAGTAGTGAAATTTGGCGGAAGTTCACTTGCAAGCGCCGAACAGTTTAACAAAGTAAAGAGTATTATTACAGCGGATCCACACAGAAGATATGTGATTCCTTCCGCTCCTGGCAAACGCTTCAGTGATGATACCAAAGTCACTGATATGTTATACGATTGTTATGATACAGCAGTAAACGGAAAGAATTTTGAAGAAAAGCTGGACAAGATTCATGCAAGATACCAGGAAATTATCGACGGTCTGCGTCTGAATCTTTCACTGGATGAAGAATTTGAGAAGATTTTTGAATATTTTCAGAATGGGGCCGGCGTGAATTATGCTGCATCCAGAGGAGAATATCTCAATGGTATCATCATGGCGCATTATCTTGGCTTTGATTTTATCGATGCGGCAGAAGTGATTTTCTTTGATGAAAAAGGTGAATTTGATTCTGAGAAGACGAACAATATTTTAAGTATGCGTCTGGAGAAGACGGAACACGCAGTAATCCCTGGATTCTACGGCGCGATGCCGAATGGTACAATTAAGACGTTTTCCAGAGGCGGATCCGATATTACCGGTTCGATTGTAGCCCGTGCTGTGAAGGCGGATCTGTATGAGAACTGGACAGATGTATCCGGATTTTTGGTTACAGATCCACGTATTGTAGAGAATCCGGAACCGATTGAGATTATTACCTACCGAGAGCTGCGTGAGCTTGCATATATGGGTGCATCCGTGCTGCATGATGAGGCTATTTTCCCGGTGAGAAGAGAAGGTATCCCGATTAACATTAAGAATACCAATGATCCTTCTGCACCTGGAACCCTGATTGTGGAGAGCACCTGTAAAAAGCCAAAATATACCATTACCGGTATTGCAGGTAAGAAGGGATTTGCATCCGTCAATCTGGAAAAAGACCGTATGAATACGGAGATTGGATTTGGCAGAAGAGTATTAAGCGTATTTGAAGAGAATGGTTTATCCTTTGAACATATTCCATCCGGCATTGATACCATGAGCGTATTTGTGCAGCAGTCTGATTTTGAAGAAAAAGAACAGAAAATTCTCGCAGGTCTTCATCGCAATGTGGTTCCTGATTTCCTTGAGATTCACTCGAACATTGCGCTGATTGCAGTGGTGGGACGCGGTATGAAGTCTACAGAGGGAACTGCCGGGAAATTATTCACTGCACTGGCAAAAGAAGATATCAATATTCGTATGATCGATCAGGGTTCCAGTGAATTGAATATTATCATTGGGGTGAATGAAAAAGACTTTGAAAAAGCTACAAAAGCGATCTATCATGCATTTATTACTGCAACCCATTAATTGACAAGTATTTAACAGTATTGTATACTAAAAAAGACAAAATCAATTTTTGGGGGGTGACGAAGCAGTGCAGGAACGGGAAATTTCAAAAGCCGTAATAAAACGTCTTCCACGCTACTACAGATACCTGGGCGAATTACTGGAACATAAAGTGGAACGTATTTCATCAAATGAATTAAGTGACAGAATGCAGGTTACTGCATCACAGATCCGTCAGGATTTGAATAATTTTGGCGGATTCGGGCAGCAGGGATATGGATATAATGTAAAATATCTGTATAATGAGATCGGAAAGATTCTTGGACTAGATAAGACATATAACATGATCATTATCGGTGCAGGACATTTGGGTGAAGCTTTAGCGAATTACGTTAAATTTGAAAAACGTGGGTTTCGAATTATTGGAATCTTTGATACCAATCCAGAGCTGGAGGGAAAGACAATTCGGGGAATTCAGATTATGATGGATGACCAGTTGCCGGAGTTCCTTTCTTCCCATGATATTGATATCGCGACCCTGACACTTCCGAAGACAGGTGCGGAAGCAATTGCACCGGTACTGGTAAAGGGAGGGGTAAAAGCCATCTGGAATTTCGCTCATACAGATCTGGATCTTCCACCGGATGTGGTAGTGGAGAATGTCCATCTGTCAGAAAGCCTGATGCAGTTATCCTATAATATCAACAGAAAAAACAGAAAATAAGAAAAGCGACGCTGCCAGAAGATTCCGGGCAACCTGTTTCGGAAATATTTTTGGCAGCATTTCTTTTGGAGAGACTATGCAGATAACATCATATCAGCGAGGAAATTTAAAAGAAAAACTGCCTCATCGCCAGGAAGAATCCAACAAGGGTGACTATGGGAAACTGTTGCTGATCGCAGGCAGCCGTAATATGTGTGGTGCAGCCTATCTGGCAGCAAAAGCAGCTTATCGTGCAGGTACCGGTCTTGTTTATATTTATACGGAAGAGTGCAACCGTATTATTTTACAGGAACGAATACCGGAAGCGGTACTGTATACCTATTCACCGGAGCACTGGAAGGCAGACCAGCTGCAGGAGATCCTGAAGGGAAAAACAGCCATTGCAGTCGGACCGGGGCTTGGACAGTCCTACTGCGCAGAAGAGATCACGCAGGCCGTTTTGAGAAGCCAGCTTCCCAAGGTGGTCGATGCGGATGCATTAAATCTTCTGGCAAAACATCCTGCCTGGTATGAAGAGAGAAATGGTTTCGTGATTGCGACGCCTCACCCGGCGGAAATGAGCCGTTTAAATCAGATGTCCGTAAGTGACATTCAGGCAGACAGGCGTACTTGTGCAAAAGACTACGCCAAAATGCATCATGTGATTATGGTACTCAAAGGAAGTCATACTATTGTTACAGATGGAATGGATGAATATATAAATGATACGGGTAATCATGGTATGGCGACAGCAGGAAGCGGTGACGTACTGACAGGTATCATCGGCGGATTCCTCGCTCAGCACATGGAGCCTTTTGAAGCAGCCCGGCTGGGGGTCTATGTACATGGACTGGCTGGGGATGATGCAAAAAAGGAACGGGGGACCTATTCCATGATGGCAAGTGATATTGTGGAACATATTTTATATGGCATAGAATGAAAGGTAATATCATGAACAGTTATAGCAGAACTTATGCAGCCGTAGATCTGGATGCGGTTGTGTTTAATTTTGAATCCATGCGGAAAAATATCCGGGAAGATACCAGTATGATTGCAGTGATCAAAGCAGATGCATATGGACATGGAGCAGTCCCTGTTGCCAGACTGCTGGAACCTTATTCTTATATCTGGGGATATGCAGTGGCTACAGCGGAAGAAGCTCTGGAACTCCGTGAAGCCGGTATTCACAAACCAATCCTGATTCTGGGTTATGTCTTTGAAGACTATTACGCAGATCTGATTGAAAATCAGGTGCGTTTTCCGGTTTTTGATTATGCGACAGCAAAATGTCTTTCGGATACAGCTGCAAAAAAGAATCTGACAGCGCTGGTTCACCTGGCATTGGATACCGGGATGACCAGAATTGGACTGAAAGACAATGAAGAAAGTGTAGAAGAAGTGCTTCGGATCAGCAAACTTCCGAATTTTCGAATTGAGGGGATGTTCACACATTTTGCCCGGGCAGATGAAAAAGATAAAACCTGTGCCAACCGGCAGCTTCACAGATATCTTGCTTTTCGGGACCGCCTTCAGGAGGCAGGTGTCCAGATTCCTGTCTGCCACTGCTCCAACAGTGCGGGGATTATTGATATGCCATATGCGAATCTGGATGTGGTAAGGGCAGGTATCACGATTTATGGAATCTATCCATCGGATGAAGTGGATAAGCTGACAGTACCGCTTCGCCCTGTCATGGAATGGAAAGCCCGTGTTTCTTTTGTAAAAGAAGTGGAAGCAGGAGTAGAGATCAGTTATGGAGGAGTCTATACCACTCCAAAAAAAATGCTGGTAGCAACAATCCCGGTGGGATATGCTGATGGATATCCGCGTATGCTTTCGAACCGGGGCTGTGTCCTGATTCACGGGCACAGGGCTCCGATACTGGGACGTGTATGTATGGATCAGTTTATGGTAGATGTCACGGATATTCCGGATGTTCAGAGGGGAACAGAAGTGACCCTGATGGGGAAAGACCGGGAAGAGGAATTGCGTGTGGAGGAATTATCGGAACTGTGTCAGAGATTCCCGTATGAATTTGTCTGTGATATTAGCAGGCGGGTTCCCCGTGTTTATTATCGCCATGGGATGCCGGTGTAACCAAAAGAGATCTTCCGCATATAGTAAAAGGAATACGAAACGATAAAAACATTGCATAATTCCGGTCAGACAGGGAAATACTCCAGCCATCGGAGAAACTTAGGAACTGTCATATTTCTGAAAGACATAAACATGACAGACGGCTCCGACAACGATCAAAATGGAGTGTGAGTGTTTTGATAATTCGCAGAGGAGATATTTTTTATGCAGATCTGAGACCTGTCATCGGCTCAGAGCAGGGCGGTATCCGGCCGGTTCTGGTGATTCAGAATGATGTTGGGAATAAACACAGTCCTACCGTGATTGTAGCAGCCATTACATCCAGAATGAATAAGGCAAAGCTTCCTACTCATATCGAAATTGATGCGGCAAGCTATCATATTGTAAAAGATTCTGTTATTTTACTGGAACAGCTTCGTACGATTGACAAATCACGTCTGAGAGATAAAGTCTGTCATCTGGATGAGGGAATTCTGAAAAAGATTGACCGGGCACTGATGATCAGTCTGGATTTAGGTACATACCTGTCTTGACGAAATGAAAGATCAATGTTATATTTAAACGATGAATCTAAGATAAAACAGAAAGGATGTACGAAATTGTCAAAATCTTTTATGGAGCGTCTCGCCCAACAGTTCGGGATTTCCACTCCCAGCACAGAAGAATTTCAGGCAGAGATTGTCTCTATGGTAGAAGAAGGATGCCAGCAGGGAATCATTCGGGAAGACGAGACAGATATGATTAAGAATATATTTGATCTTGCCAGACAGCAGGCACAGGATGTTATGACTCACAGGCGGCATATCGTTGGAATTGACTGTGAAATGACACTGAAGGATGCAATGGATTTTATGCTGAATGACAGCCATTCCAGATTTCCCGTTTATGAGGAAAATATGGATAATGTGATCGGTATTCTGTTTTTGAAAGACGCAATGAGATGCATGACTCAGCACGGATTTGCTGACTGGAAAATCCGTGATATCAAGGGACTTCTCAGAGAAGCCGTATTCATTCCGGAGACGAAGGAGCTGACCAGTCTGTTTCAGATGATGCAGTCACAGAAGCTGCAGATGGTGATTATTGCTGATGAATATGGACAGACGGCAGGCCTTGTGGCGATGGAAGACATTCTGGAGGTAATCGTTGGGAACATTCAGGATGAATATGATAATGATGAACCTGTCATTCAGAAAATTGATGACGATACCTATCTGATTTCCGGTCTCGCACCACTGGCAAAGGTGGCAGAAGAGCTGGGAATCGAATTTGAAGAGACAGAGTTTGAGACGTTGAACGGTTATCTGATTTCCAGACTGGATAAGATTCCGGATGAGGATGAACACTCCAGAATAGAAGCCTGCGGATATCTGTTCCAGATTGAGAAGGTCGCAAATAAGATGATTGAGACAGTGAGGGTAAGTCGGCTTCCGAAAGAAGCTGTGGCTGACGAAATACAGGAATAAAGGAGAAAAGATTATGTCAGGACATTCAAAGTTCGCTAACATCAAGCACAAAAAGGAAAAAAATGATGCAGCAAAGGGAAAGATTTTTACGATCATTGGACGTGAAATTGCAGTTGCTGTAAAAGAGGGCGGCGCAGACCCGGCTAATAACAGCAGACTTCGTGATGTAATTGCGAAAGCAAAGGCAAACAACATGCCAAATGATACCATTGACCGTGGTATTAAAAAGGCAGCAGGAGATGCCAATTCTGTAAATTATGAATATGTTTCTTATGAAGGATACGGACCAGGCGGAATCGCAATTATCGTGGATGCTCTGACCGACAACAAGAACCGTACTGCTGCCAATGTCAGAAGTGCATTCACAAAGGGAAGCGGAAGTATTGGTACTCCTGGATGTGTTTCTTACAGCTTTGATAAAAAAGGCCAGATTATCATTGATAAAGAAGAATGTGAGATCGATGCAGATGATCTGATGATGATGGCTCTGGATGCTGGCGCAGAAGATTTTTCTGATGAAGAAGACAGCTTTGAGATTATTACAGATCCGGATGATTTCAGCAGTGTAAGAGAAGCACTGGAAAAAGAAGGTGTTCCGATGGCTTCTGCAGAAGTAACCATGATCCCACAGAACTATGTTGCTCTGACAGATGAGACTATGCTGAAAAATCTTCAGAGAACACTGGATCTTCTGGATGAAGACGATGATGTACAGAACGTATATACCAATCTGGAGGAATAATGATGGAAAATACATATCTTACAGCGCTGCACGGAATGGAAGGTGTCTTTGAACATATGGATCCTCTGTTAGAGAGATTTCATAAAAAATTCTATATGGATGCTTTTTCTGAATTTTATGAATCCAGTTTTGTTGCTTTTCAGGCGCTGGAAGATGGATATCATAATGCAATCGATAAGGAACAGTTTATTGCCAATATGGCAAATGCAGTTGCCGGTAAGGCAGATGATATACTTCAGGGTGTTACCAAAAAATCGAAAAAAAACGCAGTGGCCATGAATCTGAATCTGTTTATGGTTGTCTATGTACTGCCGGCACTTGGAAAATATGACGGAGAAAGCGTGAAGCCTCTGACGGACAGGCTGCTGATTTCCTGGAAAGAAAAGTTCCCGGAGAGCAATATTTCAGCTGCCAGGGTGGAAGAAATTCAGGCTGGTTTCCAGCACAAATGGTGTTATATTACCACAGCTGTCTGCGAGACGTTCGGTAAACCGGATGACTGCTATGAACTGACACTTTTACGTAATTACCGAGATACCTACCTGATGGAGCAGGAAGATGGAGAAGCCATTATTCATGAATATTATGATGTGGCTCCGACGATTGTAAAACATATTAATCATTCTGATCGAAAAGAGGAAGTATACCGGCATATCTGGGAGACTTATTTGAATCCATGTATTCAGATGATAGAGTCTGACCGTATGCAGGAATGCAGAGATCTTTATATTCAGATGGTGCATGATCTGGAGGAAGAGTATTTTTATACTTATCCATTATCATAACGAGCAACATGAGATCCTTTGTCAGCAGGAAAGCTGACAGAGGATTTTCTTTTCCTGCAGAAGTTTTGTTCCGACAGGATGAAAAAAAAATCAGGGATGATCTTTTACAGAACCGGACATACTATGTTTATATATATATAAGATTTATATGTGAGGTATGTCATGGAAAGCGAAAAGAAAGAAGAGAAAGAAGAGAAAAACGAAGAAGAAACAACAGAAGCAGGGAACAGTCAGGATAAGAAAATCAGGGACTTCGGACAGGTATCTCTGGATCACCATATTCATCTCATCTCGATTATTGGAGAAATAGAGGGACATGAGTGTCTGCCTTCTGCAAGTAAAACTACGAAATACGAACATCTGCTGCCCCAGCTTGCTGCGATCGAGGACAGCCGGGACATTCAGGGGGTACTGGTGCTTCTGAATACCGTCGGCGGTGATGTGGAGGCCGGGCTTGCTATTGCAGAGATGATTGCCTCTTTGAGCAAACCGACTGTTTCACTGGTGCTGGGCGGCAGTCATTCGATTGGGGTGCCGATTGCGGTTTCCACCGATTATTCTTTCATTGTAGAGACTGGTACTATGGTGATCCATCCGGTTCGTATGAGCGGAACTGTGATTGGAGCCCCACAGACCTATGATTATTTCCGGCAGATGCAGAACCGGATCCTTGGCTTCATTTCATCCCATTGTGGTGCCAAAAGAGAACGTCTGGAAGAACTGATGCTGGATACAGGCATGTTGACGAAGGATTTGGGGACTATACTGGTAGGCCAGCAGGCAGTGGAAGAGCATATTATTGACGAAGTGGGAGGAATCTCTCAGGCATTGAAAAAGATCTATGCAATGATAGGGGAAGACGAGACCTTCAGATAACGTTTGTACTGATTTTAAAATTATGTTATAATTTGAAATCATGTATAGGTATGCACGGATAAGGAGAATGATATGACATTCATACAGTCAGTTTTTTTAGGCATCATTCAGGGAATCACTGAGTTTTTGCCAGTCAGCAGTTCCGGTCATCTGTCCATTCTTCGAAATCTTTTCGGAATTCAGACAGATGGCGGACTGCTTTTTGATGTAATGGTACATCTGGGAACCGTGATTGCAATCTGCGTGGTATTTCGCAGAGATGTGCTGCGGATGATTGGAGAAACCATCCGCATGGTGTCTGATATCTGGGCAAATGGGTCTGTTTTGATACATAATAAGAAAGAGAAAGATGCCAGACGGTATAAAAAAATATTACACAATAATTATCGGCGTTTTGTCGTTATGGTGCTTTGCGCCACGATACCCACTGCAGTGATCGGATATGCAGCCAGAGATCTGGTTACATTAGCTTCCGATTCTCTTCTTGCGCCTGGAATCGGTCTGATTTTGACTGCAGTTTTTCTGATTATTGCAGATGTATCGGAGAACGGAAAAAAGATTCCGAAGGATATCAGTTTTACAAATTCGTTCCTGATAGGAATTGCACAGGGAATTAGTACACTTCCAGGATTGTCACGATCAGGAACTACTATTGCAGCCTGTCTGATCAGTGGGTATGACAAAAGGTTTGCAGTGAAATATTCTTTTATTATGGCGATCCCGGCCATTTTAGGCGCAGCATGTATGGAGATTGGACAGGC
Organism: uncultured Marvinbryantia sp.; assembly: GCA_934408725.1. Lineage (GTDB taxonomy): Bacteria > Bacillota > Clostridia > Lachnospirales > Lachnospiraceae > Marvinbryantia. The sequence continues at coordinate 3,342 of CAKRVB010000029.1, read as the reverse complement.
CTTTTCCGGCAGTGTCAGTCTGTCACAGTTTTTTATTTATCTGGCGGGTGCTGTGACAGCAGGAGTTGTGGGATACTTCAGCTGCAGGAAAATGCTGACAATTGTCAGGAAGAAAAAATTCAGAGGATTTGCAATCTACTGCCTGATTCTTGGAAGCATTTCCATTATCGGGTATGTGGTTATGAGATAATCGTTTAAGGGAGAGAACATGGCAACAAAGAAAAAAACAGCAACGGATCAGACAAAAGAGAAAAAATCTTCTTCTGGAAGAACAACGACTTCGAAAAAGACAGGAACAAAAACTTCATCAGGCAAAAAAACAGACAGCCAGAAGAATAACACCGGCAAAAGCAGCAAAAAACGCCAGTCGGTAGAGGTACCGGATATTTCGAGAAGCAAAAAAAACGGAACTCCTGTATGGGCAGAAGTACTGCTCTGGGTGATGCTTGCTTTCTGCATCATTCTGTTTTTAGGAACGGTGTTTGGAGCAGGCGGTATCATTGGACGTTCCATCAGTGGATTCTTTTTTGGCGTCTTTGGCCTGCTGGCTTATACACAGCCATTTATTTTATTTTTTATCACGGCTTTTCTGATTGCAAATCGGGGAAGTATGCAGGCCTGGATGAAGGTGCTTGCTATTTCACTGCTGGTGGTGTCATTATGCTGTTTCTTTACGCTGGTATCCCATCCGCTTTCTGCTTCTATGACTCTGGGAGACTATTATATCTCCTGCAGAGAAGAAAAAAACGGTGGAGGTATGGCCGGTGGAATGATTTATCTGCTGTTTTCTCCAAGAGTGGGAGAGATCGGTACCTGGATCTGCAATATTATTTTATTTATTATCAGTATGGTATTGCTCACCGGCTATTCTGTCTTTGACAATATTCGCAGCGAAGGCGGTGATGCGCTGGGACAGGCCAGAACCCGCAAGCAGATGCAGCGTGAGCTGAATCAGCAGAAAAAGAGACGAAGCCGGCTTCAGGAACAGGCTAAAATGCAGCAGGAGATTGAAGAGATACGTCAGGCGAATCACAGCCTTGCAAAAGAAATACGAGAGCCCCGGCGTGAACGCATCGTGACGGGTGTCAGTAAAAATACAACGTTTGACATGAATCTCCCTGCCCCTGAGGAAGTACACGAAGTAGTTCCAAAGATTACCAGTGAGAAACGCACTGTTGCTGTGCTGGATCCTTCCAAAGCCAAAAAAGCGGAGGAGGCCGTTCCAGAACCAGAGCAGATAAAGTCTGTCACTGCAAAAAAGGCTGCGAAAGCGGAAACGATTCTGGAAAATAGTCCGGAAAAAGAGCTGGAGACAGTTCCGAAGCTGAATTTTACGATTCAGAGAAACGGAAGTTCCCAGGTGATTTCTTCCGCAACACCAGTGGCTGCAACCGTATCCAGAGAACCGTCACTGGGAATGCCGGAATTTCTGCAGGAAGCTGCATCCAGAAAGAGCGCCAGAGAGCAGGCAGTTGATACGAAAAAAGAAATTGCTGCAGATAAGCCTGTATCTGAGACGGCTCAGCCGCCAGAAGCAGATGAGATGACTGCAGGAGTGGATGAAACACCGGGAACAGGAGAGATTACGGCAAAAACGAAACTGAAAAATCCCCATTCTTCTAAAGAAGAACAGGAGCAGGCACTGGACAGTGTGGCAGAAGAGATTAAACAAAATGAAGAAACACCAAAAGCGGAATATGTATTTCCTCCACTGGATCTTTTGAAAAAACCTTCTGGATCTTCCGGTGGTAATTCCAACGATGAAGTGACAGAAACAGCAAGAAAGCTGCAGGAAACACTTCACAGTTTCGGGGTGAATGTTACAGTAACGAATGTTAGCTGCGGCCCTGCCGTTACCCGTTATGAGCTTCAGCCGGAGCAGGGAGTAAAGGTCAGCCGTATTGTCAGCCTTGCCGATGATATTAAGCTGAATCTGGCAGCGGAAGATATTCGTATTGAGGCACCGATTCCCGGGAAGGCAGCTGTGGGTATTGAAGTGCCAAATAAAGAGAACAGCGCGGTGTACCTGAGAGAACTTCTGGAATCCGATGAATTCCAGAATGCCAGGTCTGATCTTTCTTTTGCAGTCGGGAAGGACATTGCCGGTAAGGTGGTAGTTACCGATATTGCCAAGATGCCGCACCTGTTGATTGCCGGTGCTACAGGCTCGGGTAAATCGGTCTGCATTAACACATTGATCATGAGCATCATCTATAAAGCGGATCCGGAAGACGTGAAGCTGATCATGATTGACCCGAAGGTAGTAGAGCTTAGTGTTTATAATGGCATTCCCCATCTTTTTATTCCGGTTGTCACGGATCCGAAAAAAGCTTCCGGTGCACTGAACTGGGGAGTTGCAGAGATGACAGACCGTTATCAGAAGTTTGCGGATGCCGGTGTCCGTGACCTGAAGGGTTACAATGCCAGGGTAGAACAGCTGGGCGATATCGATGATCCAAATAAGCCAAAGAAACTGCCTCAGATCGTGATTATCGTAGACGAGCTGGCAGACCTGATGATGGTAGCACCTGGCGAAGTAGAAGATGCGATCTGTCGTCTGGCTCAGCTGGCAAGAGCAGCAGGCATTCATCTGATCATTGCAACGCAGCGGCCATCCGTAAATGTCATCACGGGACTGATTAAGGCAAATATGCCTTCCAGAATTGCATTTTCGGTAACCAGTGGTGTGGATTCCAGAACCATTCTGGATATGACGGGTGCGGAAAAACTGCTTGGAAAGGGCGATATGCTGTTTTATCCGCAGGGTTATTCCAAACCGGTTCGTGTCCAGGGATCTTTTGTCTCAGATGCGGAAGTCAGCAAGGTGACGGAGTTCCTTACACAGAAAAATGATATGAGTGTTTACCATAAGCAGATGGAGGCACGGATGAATACCGTGGCCCAGAGCTCACCGGTTTCTTCTGGTGGAGCTGGAGGCGGCAATGAGCTGGACAGCCATTTTGCAGAAGCTGGTAAGTTTATCATTGAAAAAGATAAAGCATCCATCGGCATGCTGCAGCGTGTATTTAAGATCGGATTTAATCGCGCAGCGCGTATTATGGATCAGCTTTCTGAAGCTGGTGTTGTTGGACCGGAAGAAGGCACAAAGCCGAGAAAAGTACTCATGTCTATGGAAGAATTTGAACAGTATATAGACGAGAATGTCTAAAAGCTGAACAAAATATTGACGAAAATGACGAAATGAAGTATTATGAAATAAGTTTGGAATTTAGCCTGATAAAGGCAGAATATAAAGGAGGAAATGTATATGTACAAGATTTTAGAAGCAGGTAAGCTTGCCGGCAACATCTACAAGATGGTTGTGGAAGCTCCTCGTGTTGC